>JAIBDO010000099.1 GCA_024686195.1 Gammaproteobacteria bacterium
GCAAAGCCGCCGAGGCATTCGCAAAAAACTCCCCCAATCATCCGACCACAGTCGGACTCTGGATGCACCAGTATTTTGGTTTAAGTAAGTGCCAATGAGGTCTGACCACGAATAATCACCATCCAGCAGAGTGGCTAATAAGCAGGATTAAAAAAAAGGCCTCTATGCACTGTTACTGTTCAGGTTCCCAGTGGAATATCGGGTGGCAGCGCCGACTGTCCCGCGGCGTAGCGGCTGAGTACTTCCCAGGGCGAGAATTCCTTATGGCGGAAATTGCTGCGCGGCACCATGAAGGTGTTGATCATCGCAAATTCCCCGGACAGGCAGGAGTGGCCGGCCATATCGGCAAATACCAGCCAGCAGCTTTTGGGTGGAAATCTGATTTCAACAATACCTTCCTGATCCTGTTGGAATTCGTCACTCTCCTTCATGTAATTGTGCAGGTGGCGCATCGCCTGGTCATAGGCGGATGTTTCAAGCATCGCCGTTGTTGGAACCATTTTTGACAGGCCGCGCACCATACCGGAGCCGACCCGATTGAGAACACTGTCGCGCAGCAGCGCGTCGCTGCGCTCCAGCCCCGCTGCTTCGGCAAACGTCTCTACCACATCGAAAACGGTACCCTTACAGCGCCAGACGCGTTCCTCGTCGTCGAGGTTAGTGAGGAAACGCAGAATCAGATCGCCGCGCGCGGCGCCATAAGTGCCGGCATCGAGGTGGATGAGATCGCTACGCTCCCGTATCGGGATACCGCGATTATTCTCTTCGAAAACCCGCAGGCTGGAGGTCGCCGAGCGCCAGCCCGGTGTAAATGAGGGGATCAGATTGTGCAGACAGGCTTCCACCTTTTGTTGATAGTCTTTCAAAATCGCCTGGGTACGCTGCTCGATTTCGGGCGGAGCCTTGATGCCCCTGATCAACCCTCCCCCGGGGTAGTAACTGATGTTCTTGCGCGTGTGATACTCGGGCGTCTGCTGCTTGAGAAAGTGCAGGTCCTCGTCGCAAGGCAGTTCGAGTGGCGGCGTCGGAAACATCAACACCCTGCCGCGCTCGAGATGATCGGTGAGCTCGTAGGGTTGCAGGTTATCGATTTTGTCTGTCGTCACTTCGACGGCTTCGGGTGCTCTAATAGTCATGGTTCTCCGCTATCGCCATCAGCGAGGGGTATCAAGCCGCTATTGTGACTGACGGTGACTGCTGCCGATTGATCCAGATCATCTGCGAATCAGGCTGGCGATAAAACACTCCGTAAGCTTCAGGCGCAAACCGGCCTGCGCATCCCGGGATGAAAAAAAAGGCGGGAAATCAAGAACTAACGCATCGATCCACGTTACGTTTTGTTGGTGTCGAGGGAAACCGGGTCTGCGCTGAGCGCCTGGAGGAAGGTGATTTTATTTTCGACAGCATCGCGTGTCGGCATCACCCGGGGCGGCGATTCGGGGCTCACCTTGACCTGCAAAAATTTTGTGATGCCTGTTTCATGGAAGCTGCTGGCGGCGGTTGTCAATTCCGCCTCGGTCGTCACCGAACAGGCTTGCGAAAATCCGCATGCCAGGGCTACTGCGCAGAGATCGACTCCCATGCCGAGATGGCTTTGTTGCATGCCGGTTTCGCCGTAGTGTTCGTTATCCAGCACGACGATGGATAAGTTGCCCGGCTGGTTTGCACCGATGGTGGCCAGCGAGCCCATACCCATGAGTGCCTCGCCGTCTCCGGTGATCACAATGACGTGGAGATCTGCTCTTGCCAGCGCGAGGCCAAATCCCATCATGGCGGCGCCGCCCATAGCACCCCAGAGGTAGTAGTTTCGGTCGGAGGGGCTGACAGCCGCGACATCGTAGGTCGGTGAACCCAAACCTGAAATCACCACCGCGTTGTCGCGATCTTTCAATAGTTTTGCGACCACGTCGCGCCGTTCGAGCATTACTCTACCCATTTTTTCCGCCCCAACATTTTTTGTGACAGCAAAACGGCCACTCCGACATTGCTGTTGAAGGCGAAATCTATGGCGGCCTGCACCGTCTCGGCGGCTTCGCCTTCGGATTCGACCCGCTCGACTTTAAAGCCGCAGAGTTCCAGCACCGCCTGCGTGGTCGATCCCATCGGAATCTGCCAGGGATTAAACTCGGCATACTCACCACGCATGGTCACCAGAATAACCATCGGCATACGGGCGCTACGCTGCAATGACAGCATGTTCACGCAGTTACCCACGCCACTGGATTGCATCAACAGCAGCGAGCGCATACCGCCCAGCCAGGCCCCGGCACACAGGGGTATCCCTTCTTCCTCGGTCGTCATTACCACGTCGTGCATTGCATCATCGGCTTTGGCAGTGTTTATCAATGTCGCATGCCCCGCATCGGGCACGTAGCCAATCAGGTCAATACCGCCTGATTTGATGACGTCATAGACAGCCTGCTGCCAGTTGATAGAACTCATATAAGATCCGGGGCTGGATATTTATCGAATACTCACGAATTTTGGTATCCGTTAATTTCGCTAGCAATTCTAATGCAAAGGCAGGTTTTATGGAAAAGGGGTGACCCGCATGATTTAAAGCAATTATGTTATCGAGACGCAGTGGTACTTCTGTGGTAACGCTCAGAGCGGTTTAGCATTGCGCTAATCGACTCCAGGGCCTTGACGGACATCAGATCAGAGCAGATGATAGCGCGCGCTGAACTTGCGGCGGCCTGCGCAAAAGTCATCTACCACAGAGGCTTTTGCTCGCGCTATTAAAGCGGATAAGCTTGATCGTATCCAGATTTAGAGAAGTAACATTAAGTCAAAAAATGGCGAAGATAATGCTGGATTGCTTGCGCGATTCAGAATCGAACACCAGGCGACAGCTAGTTAATGTCGAGGATGTTGCCGTTGCTGTCGAAACGAATCTTGTGCTCTATCCCCGATCTCTCGTATATCCAGGTATTACCCTGACGATAGGTAGGCTCTCCACAGCGCTTCAATACTTCGTACATGCCCGGAGACTCATCCTGTCCACTCGAAATGATGTGCGTGCCGCAGCTCATTCCATAAGCGGCTGTAGTGCCGATGGAACCTGTGACCAGCAAAAATGCTGCAACAATCAACTTGAACCTGTTAGTCATTTGTATCTCCTTCATTGATTAGTCTGGCTGATGTACCCGATTCTACACTTTATGGTCTGGCCTGCACGTCACAAAAGTTCACCCTGTAATGACGCCGAAATGATTACGCAGAAGGAAGTATTGGTAAACGAGGTCCAGGGGCTTCCTAAACTAAATGTCTTGATGACGGTGCTATGGTGCGAGGTTCCATAGGGTAGCTCGCTTTGTTGGTTGCGTGTGAAGAGGGTTTGTCTTCTGGAATATTCATAGGCCTTATCTCATCTCCGCTTAGGCAAAATAAGCTACAAATAGCCCGTCCGAATTATTCGAGCAGTTTCCTATCGACCTTTCAGTGATCTTGTTTATCGATGACTCATAGAATTTGCCTGGACTGACGGTAACGCTTGCCCGAAGTTAACGCTGGGTACGTTTGCGCAACAGAAATTGAGCCGTCAACAATAATACCAGGGACGCGACAAGCACCATGGTGCCTATGGCATTCACCTCTGGCGTGATGCCGCGGCGTATCGACGCAAAAATATAGATGGGCAGCGTGGTATTGGCACCGGCTACAAAAAAGGAAATGATGAAATCATCGAAACTGAAGGTGAAGCTGAGCAGGAAACCGGCCAATATGGCTGGGTAAATCTGTGGCAATGTGACCTGATAAAAAGTACGCCAGGGTGTAGCGTACAGGTCCATAGATGCCTCTATCAGGGCGCGGTCCATGCCGGCAATTCGAGCGCGTACCAGAATGATGACCAGAGACATGGTAAACAGGGTATGTGCTGCAATTACCGAAGCATAACCCATGTGTAATTTCGGTGGCTTGCTGCCTTCAGGCCAGGCAGACGCCAGTAGTGGATTGAGGAAATCAAACACCGTCACCAATGCCACCAGTGTGGCAATGCCGATCACGATTCCGGGTATCATCACAGATACGTAAATCAATCCATCGAACAGCATCTTCGGGGTTCCTTTCAGACGCTGCAGGGCCAGCGCCGCGGCGGTACCCATCAGGCTCGATAAAATGGCGACCGAAAAAGCGACGATCAAACTGGTGACGAAGGCGTCGCCGACAAACGGATTCGACAGGGCCTTGTCATACCACTGAATGGAAAACCCCTTAAGCTCGCTGGCATGGCGACCCGCATTGAAACTGAACAATACAATAATGCCGATGGGCACGTATAGAAACAAAAAGACTGCAATGGCGTAGATTCGCATGAATAGTAATCCCCTACATCAGGGACTCGTCACGCCCGGTTTTGCTGCGCATGGTCATGCGCATGTAGAGGCTGACGGTAATCAGCATGATCGCTACCAGGGTCACGGAAACAGCAGCACCGAAGGGCCAGTTGCGTGATTGCAGGAACAGATCTACCAGGGCGTTGCCGATGAAGTAAACTTTGCCGCCGCCGAGAAAGGCCGGGATCAGGAATTCTCCCATCAACAGGATAAACACCAGCATGCAACCTGTTGCTATGCCTGGCATTGACAATGGCAGGGTGATTTGTCTGAAGGTTTTAAACGGGGAGCCACCCAGGTCACTGGATGCTTCCAGCAACGTTTTGTCGAGTTTTTCGAGCGATACAAAAATGGGGAACACCATCAGTGGTAGGTAACCATAAACGATTCCAATCAGCACCGCGCCCGGTGTGTTGATCAGCCGAACGCCCTCGATACCGATCAACTCCAGCAAGGTCGGGATACCGCGACCGCCAAGAATGAAGATCCAGGCATAGGTGCGCACCAGCAGGCTGGTCCAGAATGGAACGATGACCAGCACCAGCAACAACAGTTTGTAACGCCGGTCTACCCGCAGGGCCAGGTAGTAGGCGAGCGGGTAGGCTACCAGCAGGCTTATTAGTGTGCCGGCCGGTGCGATGATCATGGTGTTCTGGAATGCCTTCAGGCGTGACGGCAGATTGGCGTATTGTTCAAGCGTGAAACCACCTGCATAACCGCCCACCGCAGCCCGTTCACCGAAACTGAAGATCAGGATGACGATGAGAGGAAAGATCAGCATGAACAGAAACCACAGCGAAGTCGGCGCTAACAAAGCGGCTGTCAACCAACGGTTTGGTTTGCTATCTGCTCTCATCGTCATCCATCAGTTAAGACACCTGGTATCAGGCAGACTTGAAGCGTGCCATTACCTCAGCCCTGATCGGGTCGGTTAAGGTCTGGGCTGCTCCAAACTCCAGGCCATTCATCAGTTCTGCTGCAGGATGCAGAATAGGATCACTACCCAGGGAATCGGGTTGTAATGCTATGGCTCGGGCGTCTGTTGGCGCGTAGCCATGAACCGCTGCATCACGGGCCTGAACATAGGGATCCTGCATAAAGTTGATGAATGCATAGGCTGCTTCCAGATGCGGAGCATCTTTCGGAATGGCGTAAAAGTCCGACCAGATCTCACCACCATCGGTAGCGATCACATATTCCATTTCAGGCATGTCGTTTTTAAGCTGTGTGCCATCGCCGTTCCAGCAAATTGACATCCATGCGTCCGTGCTGCGCATCCCCGGTTGATAATCTGAGGTGATGGCGAACAAATGCGGCTTTGACTTGATCAAAAGAGCTTCGGCCTCTGCCAGCTCCTTGGCGTCTATCGAATTGAACGAGTAACCGAGGGCGCAAAGGGCACCACCGATGGTGGTCAATTGATAGTCATGCAAAATGGTATGCCCTGAACCGGCGGCCATGGTGACGTCAAAAAAGTCTTTCCAGGATTTAGGGCTGCTTTTGATCTTCTTGCTGTTAACGATGAAGCCTGTCGTTCCCCAGTTCTTCGGTACGCAGTAGACTTTGCCATTTACCGTTGCGGGATCCGCAAATTTCGGATTATTGGCGGCGGCGTCATAATTGGGTATCCGCGATAAATCCAGCTCCTGGATCAGGTCAAGTTCAACATAGTTTGAGATGGTGTAGTTGGTCGGAACAAAAACGTCCCAGCCGGTACCGCCTGCCTGCAGTTTGGCGAGCATCTCTTCGTTTGAACCAAATGCATTAAGCTGAATATTGACGCCGGTCATCTCTGAAAATTCATCCAGATTGACCTGGTTTTGATAGTTTGGCCAGGTCGAAAATACCAGCCGGTCGCCCAGATCACCGAATGCATTGGCCTTTCCTGACCACAGTGATGGCACTGCAGTGCCCATCACCGCCATCGCGGCACCCAATCCGGTTACACCCAGGAAATGCCGGCGCGTAATCGAACCATTCTGATAGCGATGAAATTCCTTCATGAATTTCTTTGCGGTTATTGGCTTGTCATCGTTACTCTTGCTCATTTTGCTCTCCTCGTTGATGTCGATCCGATATTTACAATGCAGAGACTGTGGCTGACGGATTCACAGTACAGTCTTAAGAGTGCCTCTAGAAATGCACTTTTCCCGCGATATCCGCGTCAGCTCACTGCTGGTGCGCCAGGTTGCTTGCTCTCGCGAAAAATCACTATTTTTAAATATGCCCTCAGGTATTTCCTATAACAAGTGCTGCTTCAGGTCCCCAGCTAATGGAGACGTGATCACCAGGCACAAAGCTTCTATTCATACTTTCAGTAGACCTTGGAGATAGCACCATTACATCACCACATCCTTCGGTTGCTACCAGATACTCGGAGTGTTCACCCAGAAATATCCGATTCATCACCTGTCCATTTATGGAGATGTTGCTCGAGTGGCTGGCATCGTTAACGGCTTTGATGGCAATCATTTCCGGTCGCACGGCTACGCAGGCCTTGCTACCTTTGGCAAGGGCAGTAGCCCCTTTCGGTTGTGAGCCAACGAAAATCTGACCGGACATGGACTTCACCGTGGCGGTCGAAGCAGTGATATCGATTACGTCACCATCAAAAAAATTGGTCCTGCCGACAAAATCGGCTACGTAGCGATCGACGGGTTCATCGTATAGTTCTCGCGGGCTACCGGTCTGAATGATCTGGCCCTCGCGCATAATACAGATTCGATCACTCATCGACAGCGCCTCTTCCTGATCATGTGTTACCAGGATGAAGGTGATTCCGACGTCACGTTGCAGGGTTTGTAACTCGATCTGCATTTCGCGGCGTAGCTTCCGATCCAGCGCCGCCAGGGGCTCGTCGAGTAACAGGCATGTGGGGTGATTGATGAGCGCCCGCGCCAACGCTACTCTTTGCTGCTGGCCACCGGATAGTTCCCAGACGCGTCGCTTGCCGTATCCACTCAGGCGCACCATTTCCAGAGTTTCGTCGACCCGTTTGATGATTTCCTGCTTGCCTGGTTTCGGATTACGCTGGCGCAAGCCATAGCCGATGTTGTCGGTCACGTCCATGTGCGGAAACAGCGCGTACTGCTGAAAGACCATGTTAACGGGTCGTTTGTGTGAGGGAATTCCGACTACGGATTTGCCACTGATAAAAACATCGCCTTCGCTGGGTTGATCGAATCCGGCGATCAGTCGTAAAGAGGTTGTTTTGCCACAGCCGGATGGACCGAGGAAGCTGAAAAAAGCGCCGCGCTCGACACTGAGAGACATGTCGTCGACCGCCACCACGTTTTCGAATCGTTTGGTGACATTGCGAAACTCGATATCGAGCTCCTGCGAATCACTGGATTGTTTGGGCAATGCGATCCTCCGGCGTGTTCATTGTCCCTGCTTTTAAATTTGTTCTTGAATTTTAAGGGTCAATCAGTCTACCATGCAATTTAACGAAATGTGAACAATTATTGCAATATAAGGCATATACCCTAAAAAGCGATAATTGTGTCGATTATCACAATGTCCTTTTCAATCACGAGGCTAGTATGGCTAGTAAACCGGGGCGGCGCAAAAAAATCGACCTGGGAGATGCGGCCTGGGTAGTCCTGTTGTCGCGCTGCATCGATTCGATCGATAGCGAAGATTTCCCCGGGTGCCTGGTCGCTGCACTCAAGTCCATCACCGACTTCGATTACTCGGTCTGTTTTGGATACCACCAAAAAGAACAGCCAATCTGTCTGTATCATGCGTTTTCGTCAGACCAGCGTGTGGTATTTGTCGATGATTATTTGAAGGGCCCGTACCTGCTCGACCCGTTTTCCCAGGCCTGTGGGCGTGGAGTCGATAGCGGGCTTTATCGTTTGCGGGATATTGCGCCAGATCGATTTTTGCAAAGCGAGTACTACCGTTCTTACTACGTGCGTACCGGGCTCGCCGAGGAGATTTGTTACATTTTTTATCTGCCGAATGATGTGGCGGTCGCGCTTTCTTTGATGCGCTCCGACACTAGCCCGCGTTTTTCAGCACGTGAGTTCAAGTTACTTGAGAGCGTTGCGCCGATTGTCAGCAGCCTTGCGCAACGTCATTGGCAGGGTGTGCCGAACTGGTTTGAAGCCGGGCTATCCGCTGCACAGAGCACTGATGGTCGGTCGATAATAGAAAATACGGTAACGGCTATTTTTGGCCCGCGGATTACGCCACGCGAGACCCAGGTGGTCGCTCAGGTGCTTGAAGGGCATTCTTCTGAATCAATATCGCGGCGCCTTGGGATTTCTGCCGGGACGGTACGAATTCATCGGAGAAATATTTATGCCAAGCTCGGAATTTCATCGCAGCAGGAACTTTTTTCGATATTTTTTCGGGAAGTCAGAACGGTGCAGGCATAGTGGTCCATGCGGTAAGTTCAGAAACACTCAGCCACAGTACAAACGTTTTTGGCAAGGCGCAGTCCGCGGGGAAGACCCACTGCACTCGCTGCGCTCGCGGGGCTGGCCCTGGCATGCCCTTTCCAAGGGCTGCAACGCAGCCAAAAACGTTTGTACTGTGGCCCTTCGGGAGCGCCTGTGTGGCTGCGACTCTGCGTTGTATTTCTTGACAAGGGCACGCCATTGCCTGCGAAACACGCCTTGATTCTCAGCCACACAGGCGCTCTGAGTATTACTGAACTTACCGCATGGATCACTGGCCTCTTAACCGGCGAAACGATTTTCCGCCAATCCCTGAATGCCAAGACCGCGAATCGCAAACAAGCCGCCGGCCTGAGGTGATCCGTCGCGTTCTCCATCATATTCGCCGCCGATGGTGGTAACGAAGAGTATGTCGTGGTCGTCGCCACCAAAGGTCAGACTGGCAACCCACCGCACCGGCAAATTGATCACCCGGTCAATTTCGCCATCTGCAGAGATGCGACGTATGGTTCCACTTTCAAAATGGGCGCTCCAGATGTAACCATCGGCATCCACCGTGCCTCCGTCGGGATAGCCGCCCGAATCGCTGGTCGATAGAAAAGTCCGCCGATTTCCGATATTGCCGCTTTTTACGTCGTAATCGTAGGCAAAAATCGCATCGCCATAGGAGTCCGAAACGTAGAGGGTACGGCCGTCGGGACTCCAGCATGGACCGTTCGGACAAATCATTCCGCCATCAAGCCGGGTACAGTCGAGGTTGGCGTCGAGCCGGTATAGGCTGCCGATTGGTTCGCTGGAACCCGTGTGCATACTGACCGCGATGAGGCGACCCTGGCGATCGACCTTGCAGTCATTGAAGCAGAGTTCATTCTGGCCCGCCTCGGGCTCGACGACGGCAGTTGACGTTCCAGTTTCGAAATCGAAACTATGAAAGCCGCTATCCATAACAAGGATTGCGCCGCCGCCAGCGCGCAGAGCCAGCGATCCCAGGTAATCGCAGTTCACATCCCA
>JAIBDO010000136.1 GCA_024686195.1 Gammaproteobacteria bacterium
CTACGGCAGTCTGAATTACCTGGTCAGCCAGGCACCCGCCCTCGACATGGAAAAACTAGCCCGTATTTCTCACCAGGGGCCGGGATGATCGCGCAGGGCTTTGGATTCACAAGAGATTTTCTGAAGGAGCGGAATAACAGTGCGTATTGCCGACTGAAGAAAATCTCTTGTGGATTCAAAGAACAAGCGAGGGACCGTCATCCTGGTGAGAAATGCGGGCTCGCACCGAACCATGGCTAGGGATTTTCGATATATCGTCATAGAAGGTCCGATCGGCGTCGGCAAAACCAGCCTGGCGACTAAACTGGCACTCGATTTTGGCAGTGATTTACTGCTGGAAAAAGCCGAAGAAAACCCGTTCCTCGCCAGTTTCTACAAGAACCCGCGCCAGTATGCACTGTCCACACAATTGCATTTCCTGCTGCAGCGTGCGCAGCAGGTGCAGGATTTCCGCCAGGCCGATCTGTTCCATGGCTCGCACATCGCCGATTTCATGGTCGACAAGGATCGACTGTTTGCAGAAATGACCTTGAACAACGATGAACTCAAGCTGTACCAGCAAATCTATGCCCACCTCACCCTGGATGCACCGCGGCCCGATCTGGTCATCTATCTGCAGGCGCCGCTGGATACCCTGCGCGAGCGTATCGCGCATCGCGGCATCGGTTACGAACAGCAAATTCGCGATGAATATCTGCTGCGACTATCCGAGTCCTATACCCGCTTTTTCCACGACTACGACGACAGCGCATTGCTGACGGTCAATGCCCAGTCGGTGGATTTGATCAATAATGCCGACGATTACCAGGCCCTGCTGGACAAAATCGATGCTATCCATAGTGGACGTCATTATTTCAATCAGTCATCATTCTCTCTCTGACGAGCCCAAGCCATGTATATCCCCAGACCACTTGAGGACAAGGTCACCATCCCGCAGCTTAAAAAGCTCAAGCAGCAGGGTGAGAAGTTTGCCTGCCTGACCGCTTATGACTATAGCTTTGCCACGGTGATGGAAGATTGCGGCGTGGAAGTCGTGCTGGTCGGTGATTCGCTGGGTATGGTCATCCAGGGACACGATACCACCATCCCCGTGACCCTCGAACACATCGTGTACCATGGCAAAGCCGTGGCAGCAGGACTCAACAACGCCATGCTCATGCTCGACATGCCCTTCGGTTCGCTCAATTCACCACAACAGGCGCTCGATAATGCCAGCGAGCTGCTGAAGCAAACCCAGGCTCAGGTCGTCAAACTGGAGGGCGGCGAAGCGCAACTCAAAACGGTCGAAACCATGGCTCGTTTCGGTATCGCCAGTTGTGCACACCTCGGTCTGCAACCGCAAATGGTCAACAAGATGGGTGGATATCGCGTCCAGGGCAAAGCGAAAAGTGCGGCCGAGCAAATGATTTCGACGGCACAGAGCCTGGAACAGGCTGGCACTGACATGCTGCTGCTGGAATGCGTACCGGCGACCCTCGCCGCTGAAATTACCGCCACCCTCGACATTCCGGTTATCGGCATCGGTGCCGGTGTCGACGTCGACGGCCAGATTCTGGTTTTACACGACATTCTCAATGTCACTGCAGGCAAGAAGCCGAAGTTTTCCAAGAATTTCATGCAGGGACAATCGAGCATTCAGGGCGCTATCAGCCGCTACGTCCAGGAAGTCAAACGCGGTCAGTTCCCGGACAAAACGCACACCTTCTCCTAGGATATAGCGATGTATCAGGCCCATAGCGTTACCGAACTGCGCCAGTATGTGCAGCACTGGAATGAACATGGACAGTCGATTGCGTTCATTCCAACGATGGGCAATTTGCATGCCGGGCACATGTCGCTGATCAGCAAAGGTCAGTCATTATGTGATCGCAGCCTGTGCAGTATCTTCGTCAACCCGATGCAGTTTGGTGCCAACGAAGATTTCAATCACTACCCGAGAACACTCGACGATGACCTGGCGAAGCTCGCGGCAAGCGGCTGCGACCTGGTGTACCTGCCGACCGCCTCTGAACTCTATCCCGAAGGGCTGGACAGGATTTCTCAGGTGCAGGTCACCGATTTGACCGACCACTACGAGGGAGCACACCGCCCGGGCCATTTTACCGGGGTCGCCACGGTCGTGCTGAAATTATTCAACATCGTAAAGCC
Organism: Gammaproteobacteria bacterium; assembly: GCA_024686195.1. Taxonomy (GTDB): domain Bacteria; phylum Pseudomonadota; class Gammaproteobacteria. The sequence goes on from JAIBDO010000136.1 coordinate 2,149, forward strand.
CGACGTATCGGTATTCGGCAAGAAGGATTATCAGCAGTATCGCGTGATCAGCAAGATGGTGGCCGATTTGAATCTCGATGTACAAATCATCGGCCAGGAAACCACGCGCGAAGCCTCCGGCCTGGCCACCAGTTCACGCAATCAGTATCTCGACGAGGAGCAGACCCGCAAGGCGTCTATGATTTACCAGACCTTGCGAAATAGCGCCGAGCAGATCAGCGCAGGCGAGCGGGATTACCTGGAAATGGAACGACGTGCGCTGGCGCGTCTACAAGACGCCGGCTTTGAAACCGATTACTTTGCGATCTGCAGTGCAGAAACACTGCTGCCCGCCAGTCAGGAGGACCGCGATCTGGTCATCCTGGTCACCGCCGGGCTTGGTACGACGCGCCTGCTCGACAATATCGAAATTTCCCTCTGGTAACTTCCTCCTACCATTCACTGAGTCAATCACCGGGCCATTCACTGGGGGCACGGCAGTGCGGCGCAGTTAGTGACTCTGATCACCCGCATACAGAGCCTGTGTCGCAGCCACTCGACCACGCAGGCGCGCACGCAGTACCGCGGGCGCCAGCACCTCGACGTCATCGGCGTACTTTAAGATTTCCATGAGCAGCTCGGTGTCCTGACTATAGGGGACGCTCAACAGGTAATAACCCTCCTCGTCATACTCGCTGCTCTGCTCTGGGTGCCAGGTTTCACGAGATACCCAGCGCGCAATTTCCGGTTTGAAACGTAATCGGGCAAGCTGTGTAGCGACACCAGAGAATATCCCATAGCCACTTTCAAGCTCGCGATTCAACGCACCTTCATCGACCTCGATAGCCGCTTCCTGCGTCACCTGTAATGCCGTGATCGCGTCAATTGCAAAACTGCGTAAACCCTGGCGCAGATGACACCAGGCATCAAGATACCAGTTATCACGATAGTAGATCAGCCGTTGCGGTGATACCCGGCGGTCGCTGCTGCTATCCGTGGGCCGACTGTAATAAGTCATGTTGACACAACGGCGTGACAGCAGGGCCTGGCATAGATCCTGGAAAAATTCGCTGCGATAGGCCTTGGCCGCAAATGGCACCACTCGAATGCGACGCGAAATCTCATCGGCGCTATGATCGCCATCATCCAGCAGCATGCGAATGCGCGAACGCAAAGGCTCGATGTGCTTTGACAACACGCCCGGCTGCAGGTTGGCGAGCAAAGCATCCATGCTCAGTAAGGCCTGGATTTCGCTGGTATTGAACCACAGGCCGGGTAGCTGAAACTGATCGAGCGCAGCGCCGGCCTCATAGCGGTAACCGCGGCGCTCAGGGTCCCAGATAATCGGCGCCGCAAGGCGATCGCGCAGATATTCGAGATCCCGCTTAAAGGTCGCCGGTGATACCTCCAGCGCGTCGAGAAACTGCGCGCGCGTAACACTTCGCTTGTTACACAGCATCTGGTCGATCAGATGAAAACGTTCGGTACGGTCCATAAATAATTTTCGTTTGCGTGGCTCACCTTGTGAGCCACTGAGACGCGATAATAGCATGAACTTTTATCGGGGATATCACATGAACTGGCTTAATCGACTTCTTTACCGACTGACCGCCTACTGCCGCTGTCGCGTGATCAGCGGGCCCGACGAGCAACCTTACCTTGAGCGTTACCATCTGCTGCGCCTGCCATTCGGCTATCGCATCTATCTGCATCGTTTTGTGGCCAGTGACCCGGGCCGTGGGCTGCACAACCATCCCTGGCGTCACGCGATATCATTTCTTTTGTGCGGAAGCTACCAGGAAACCCGAATGCTGACAGCACACTCGGATCATGCATTGCAACGTCGCTGGCTAGGTGCGGGCCATCTCAATTTCATTTCCGGCGACGTCTATCACCGCATCAACATTGCCCCCGGCTCCGAATGCTGGAGCCTGTTTTTACATGCGCCCAAGACCCGCGACTGGGGGTTTATTCGACAGCAGCAATATCAGGATCACAATGAAGTGGTTACCCAACCGAGCAACCCGTTGTGGTGGAAACAGGCGCTGCGTCCTGTTCAGTGCCCGCAGATGCGCCTGCCCCTTGGTGGTTGAGAATCAAGGGGGTGGTTGAGAATCAGCGCTGGGGTTAGGCACCAGTGGCGATAGATGACTGATGGGTCATTAACTGATTACCGCAAAGCTACACATGGTCTCAGGCAGATGAACCCTGATCAACCCTGCTCATTGGGGGAACTGGCAATTGATACTCTCAGCCTTCAACAGCAGGCGATGTACAAGCTTTTGCGAATTCCCGATTGAGTTTTTTGGCGCGATTTAATTTTTCGGCGTGTACCCATATTTCTGACCACCAATCGAGGCTTCGTACATCAAGCCGCCTTTTGCCACGGTAAACACGGCTAGCCCGTGCTGGTATTTACCGACTGTATTAGCGTTATTCTGACCTCCGCTGGCACCTGCTGAATTGCCGCTGGTGGATGCAGTAGCCGAAGCGCCGGCCGTTATCGCAACCGCGGTAGCCTGTGCGCCAAACTCGAAGTTACCACTGGTAAATTCACTGAAGGCTCGCTTGTCTTCGAAAAAGATAATCTGACTGAAAGCCTGGCCACCGAGCTGAAAGCCGATGGTCACCTGAGTCATCGAGGTATCGCCGACATATTTACCTTTCTCGTAAACTCTGCCGCTGCCATGCGCAGCACCGATGCCGATGCCACCCTTGCCTATCGTTGGAAAGAGGGCATAGCCATAGCTTTTGTTAAAGAAGTCACCGCTTTCCCCGGCATTTTTAAAGACCTTGATAGTATCTTCATATTCACCCGCCCAGCTAGCGCCGGGGGACAGTGCGAACAGCAGTAAAACGAGCGAGGCTCTAATCGTCATAATCATGTTTAATCTCCATGTGATAAAAAACTGGTGCTGACGGATCGACCGTCAAAACCATTGAATTTCTCTCGGCCGCACCAGCACATTCTACAACGCGAAATAAATAGATGCTCTTTCCCGAAATATCCAATTCTTCGGTGTTAAATCAAACGTCACTCTATTCCTGGCCATCCACGGGGCAGACTTTGACCATCTCGCTGCCACTAACACCCGGCAGATGTTGCCTGTACAAGGTCAGCCTTGTTCCTTCAATCGCTATCTGCTGGAGCTGAGGCCATAATCTCCTCCAGCTTGAGATCGGTTAACCCATGAATACTGCGCCACAGGAAATAGAAAATGGCGAACATCATCAGCATAGAGGGAATCACTATTACCGGATAGCTGACCAGTGTTAAGCGCCCCAGTTCTTCATTAAACGCCTCGCTTCCAGCCGGACTGCTAACAATCCACGTGGCCAAAAGATAATTCATCAGCGCCGAAAAGAAAAAAGTCCCGCTCAGCATATAAGTGGCGTTCAGCAGGCGGATCTCAAAGAGTTTGCTAAAACCGCGCTCGTCGAGGATTCGCGAAATTCGTTCTGTATCCAGCACCTTCGGGTTATACAACAAGGTTTTGATCAATGGATAACCCAGTCGAGCCGATATCAGTACCACCACACCGATCAGACCCGGAATGGCCGCTTCTTTTACCGCCAACCATTGGGTATCGAGTTGCAACAGGCCGATACTGCCGGTGAGTAGCACGCTGATCAACCCAAGCAGGGCGATATAGTTTTTTATGTTAAAACGGATTAATTCGTAAAGCCCCCAGGCCAGGGGAAACGCCAGAGCGGTAATCAGCGCACCACTCGCACCCAGATCGTCATCCCCACTGAATTTCATCAGCACAATCGATGGGATAATAATGCTGACCAGTATGTCGATCAGTGGTCGTGGTTTATGTGTCATAGCAATCAGCTCAATATTTTACAATGCAGTAGCCGACCCATCCAGGGCTGACTTGATGTTACGTCCTTATTGTACGCACACAAGGAATTCAACAGATTATCCCGGCAGCCGGTTATTCGGCTTGCGGCAAACCCTGTTTGCCAATGCTCCGGCTCGAACGCCAGGGCCGGTTGCCCAGCTTCCTCCCGCGTCTTTCCGACAGACTACGCCTCTTTCCGGTGCCTTACTCACGGCCTGATCCAGCTGATCACAGCCCGCCAGGCTGACCGCTGAAGTACAATAGCATAATGCCTAAATAGGTATTTTCCGCGATAAATCAACCGCTTCTGAAGCAGAATATTGAAAGACCGTCCAGAGCTGAGCGATTTCTTGTCACACCGAGGAAACCGTGTCCCTCTCTGTCTTTGGGAACTCTGATTCCAGATGTGTTAAACAGCAAAAAAAAGCCTGATTATCATCTCTACATCATTTGTAGTTTTCTGAATAAAGCTAAACCTGCAGGGCCATGATCAGCGCACCCGCAGACTCGTTAATCATCTTGACCGCGCTGAGCCGAGGCAACTAGCGGCATCGCTCATTGTCATCGATTAACCAATAATCTTTACGGCAACGGATCCACGATCTGACTACAGATAGGCGTAGACTTTCATTCCTGCGGCTTTTACTCTGCGGACTAGACAAACAATCGAGACAAACCCTGGACAATCTCGCGACCTCTATTATCCTGCCACTGTTTGCAATCATGGTGTCGGGCTATCTTGCTGCTCGCTTCAGACTGTTACCCCCAGCGGCAAGCGAAGTACTCAGTCGCTTTGTTTTTGTGATCGCCATGCCGGCATTGATTTTTACCTCGCTCTCCAGTATCAGCGTTGCGGAATTCTTCAACTGGCGCTACATCGCAGTGCTGGGCGGCGGTATGCTCGCCATGTTTTGTATCGGCATGATCGTAGCCCGCTTTGCCTTTTCGGACAGTCTTAGCGTTATCACCTTGCACGGATTAACGGCGATGTACTCCAGCACCGCCTATATCGGTCTACCCCTGATCCTCACAGTTTTTGGTGACGAGGCACGCGCTCCGGGCATTATCGGCGCTGTCATCACCGGGCTCGTGTTCTCACCACTGGCCATTGTGCTGATCGAATTTGATCGGGGTAAGGATGGCAGCTTCAGCTTATGGTCACCCATATTGGCGGTCCTGACCCGCCCCCCGATTATCGCGACGATCGCCGGCCTGCTGGTATCAGCCAGCGGGATCGCCCTGCCCGACCCGGTTTTCGGTTTCTTCAAAATAATCGGCGGCGCCTTTGTGCCCTGTGCACTGTTTGCTGCCGGGCTATTCATCGCCGGCTGTTCGCTGCGTGGCGCCAGTCGCGAGATCGGCTGGCTGGTTTTCGCCAAATTGATTCTGCACCCCCTGATCACCTGGTGGCTCGCCTTTCACGTGTTCGAACTCGATCGCGTTTTTGCGGCGGTGGCCGTCATCCAGGCGGCACTACCAAGCGGGGTGCCAGTATTTGTGCTGGCTCAGCATTATCAGAGCTTTGTCACTCGCAGTAGCGCGGCGATCGCCATATCGACAGCCGTTTCCCTGCTGACCATGTCGGCATTGTTTCTAATTCTGTTGCTGTGATCATCCCCTGGTGTTTGCTGGAAAAAATGCCCGTCGACGCAATCGGCAAAATCGTTTTGACCTGTCGACAGGACCCCGCTTAAACTTCAGCTTTCAATGAGGACCTGGTATGGCTGAAAATCCACTGTGGCGCTGGTTTGACAACACTTTTCTCGATCTCGGACGGCAGTTCCGCTGGTCCTACCTGCCTCCGCTCATGGTTTATCTGGCCGCCGGGGTTTCCGGACTGACCTCGATCGTCGGTACCTTTTTTATCAAGGAATACCTCGACCTTTCAGCGGCGTTTCTCGCCGGCCTCGCCTTCTGGGCCGGCATTCCGTGGACGCTCAAGATGCCAATCGGCCATCTGGCGGACCTGATCTGGCGCCGCAAGGCACTGCTGGTATACCTCGGCGCCAGCCTGCTCGCGCTGAGCATCCTCATCATGTATGGCGTCATCGCACACACGACGGCCATGGCTGCGGTTATGAAGGTTGAGGTCTGGTTCGTGATTTCGACAATTCTGGCACCCACCGGTTATGTATTGCAGGACGTAGTCGCAGA
>JAIBDO010000159.1 GCA_024686195.1 Gammaproteobacteria bacterium
AGTTTCCGTGTACCTATTCGAAATGCACCCAGGCGATGCGGTCGGCACTGCTTACTCGATGGGAATCTTCGGTAGAGGGATCAGAACCTCCGAAACGAACTAACAGTCGCGTTTCAACGTCTTCTGCTTTAACACCTCGTTCCTGCAATGCCGCGACAATCATAGCCCCACGATGAGAAGCCAGCGCAGTATTGTACTCGAACGAGCCGAATTCATCGGTTTCGCTGATGAGAATCAGTCTTTTACCCGTTACCTCATATTCCCTGACAATCTCATCATAGAGCCCGACCTGGTCGGGATGGATAGCGGTGCTCGCATAGTCGAAGAAAAACACGAAGGTTTTTTCTTTTACACCGGGCTCGGATTGTACCCTGGAAGAACTTTCAGCCTCGGGCATCGACTGGGCTGGAAGCGTGAAAACCGGTTCCCGGATGCCGACAAAATTGAGATGGAAGCCGGTAGCATCCATCGGAATAGTATCCTTAAAAACGAGTTCTTCGACATCATGGCTTCGGTACAGAGTAACCCTGGAGTTCATGATTCCAGGCTCTACGACTTCCTTGCCGTAATCACTTTTCGACAGTTGCCCACCGACACCAAAATGCCCAGCCCGATTGTTGGTGAGTAAATGTGAGGGTTGATGCAAAGCGAGGGCAGGATTCACCCCGCCGCTTTGCTGCGCTTGCAACTGTCCCTGCGCGTTAGTAGCTTGCGCCGGTTTTGGATTCGCCTGCGGCGGCGGCACCCTGGCATTGCCCACCACAATGGGTTGTGGGTTTGGATAGACCTTTAGAGGTGGAGATTGCGTCTTCCCAATTAACTTTGAAGGCACATTGGTGATCTGTGGCACCGGCACCTGACCCTGTCCACTAAACGTTTTCGGCGGCTGGGCATAGACCTGAACAGGAGGCTTCTTCGGTGGCACCAGTGTCGGCGCAGTAATGACGGGCCTGGACGGCACGGCGGCGTTGCCGGTTATCACTTTTGGCGGTACCAGGTAAACCTGTTGTGGCGGCACTTGCGATGGCGCCAGCACCGGCACTTTACCCGGCGCGACCATCTGCGGTTGCGGCGGCACTTGCGATGGCGCCAGCACCGGCACCTTGCCTGGGGCTACCATCTGCGGTTGTGGCGGAATAGCAGTTACCGGTTGAGGTGGTTTGACGATCAGTGTGGCCGGCTGCAAAGCCACCATCGGCGTAATTTTCGTTGCCGGCTGCAAAGCGACCATCGGCGTAATTTCAGTTGCCGGTTGCAACGTCATCATTGGCACCGTGCTTGTCGATGTGGACCCCAGGTGGGTATTCGCTTGCGCCGGGTCTGGTGTCTGCCCACCTGTTGCAATACCGGTACCGGTCTGTGAAAGCTCGCCTGCTTGAGCCTGCTGCCCCTGGCATTGCCATGAATGGGAATGCAGACAGTTCGCCTTGGCAAAAACGGCGGGGGCTTGCAACAATGCGACAGCCACAAAAACGATTAACAATCTCATGGTCATCTCCCTAGAAATAATAAATGCCTTGAACCCAGGCACGATAGTTTTTACTCGAACCGTCGCTCGCATCGCCACTGTCCGGTTCTTCAGTTTCATTGCTACCTACCTGGTAACCCAGCAGTCCACGCAATACGAAGGTCTCATCCCAGGTTTGGGTCAAACCAAATCCGACCGACTGCAGCTTGATGTCATTATCGAGGTCAGGATTAGTCGAATTCCATCCGCTCCAGGTATCTTTAAAAATAGTCGCCCAGCCCACAGCGTAGAAAACTGATGCCTGCAAGTTCCCCCGCCAGGGCATGTCGTAAAAGTCATAGCGCAGATCCGCATGCAGCAAGGCGCCCTCATCACCACCCACCTCACCGGTAGGGTAGCCAGCAACACTGAACGGGCCACCGATAAAAAACTTCTGTGAAGAGTCGAGGTTTTGACTGGCAAGCTGGCCACTCAGTGACAGCAACCCCGACAGGTTACCCTGTATGTGTTGCAATCGATTGAATTCGAAATTAAACCGCGCAAAGCTATCCCCGGTTTTGCTGTTCTGGTCGTCAAAATTCTCGAATGCGTCGTTACCATTGATGTCAACATCACCCAGCGTCACGGCCAACCTGTAATAGCTGACGCCATTCGCCCAGTGATCATCGTCATGATCACCATGCAAAATAAGATCGACGCTATCAATTGTGCGATCGGCACGCAAACCGATGTTGTTTTTATCCTCCAGCTCGAGCCGCGAAACTTCAACCCGCCCGAATAAATTAGAGTGACGCCCGCGCAAAAAAGGGTATGCCAGAAATCCTCGCCACTCGCTGGCATCTCCCTCCGCGTCCAGCGACCGGTACTGTTTACCCAGTTCATAATCGAGGTAGTCGACACTAATGCCCGCGCGCAAGCCATTGCCTGACAGGGGCAGATTGTATTCAAGAAATCCATAATTAGAATCCTCGCCCGAGGTGACTGCTCGCAGCACGATCTGGTCACCGCGGCCGCTGGGACTGTTGACGTAAACCGTAGCCCCGAGTCTCGATTCGCCGGTGTAGTAGCTGCCAAAATTATCCGCGTCTATGTTGCCACTGATAAACGGCTCATCTTCGACCTGCATGAGGAAGCGCGCACTCCCGACCTCTTCCCCGGGATAAAGCGTCGATCTCGAATTCACGCCCGGAAGATCGTTGACCAGCAGAATGGTGCGTTCGACCTCCTCGACCGTCAGTACTTCACCCGCGGATAAATTCGAGGAAAGAAATGAATGAACCTTGTCATCGTTCAGGCGCTCGCCCGGGTTAGTGAAAGCAATACCATCCTGTTCAAGAAATCCTTCGTACACATAAAGCTGCACGATTCCGTTGGTAATCGCCTGGGGCGGCAGGTAAACGCGGGCCGCAAAATAACCCGCCTCGCGATAGGCTACCGCGAGTTCCTCAGCGACCTGGTGTAATTCAACCGCATCCATTTCCCTGCCCTGATGCAGCGAGAGAATAGCCTGGATGCGCGCTTCCTCTAACAGGGTATTACCATGCACTTCGAAGCCCTCGACGAAAATAGTTGCACCTTTCTCGACCGGCGGTTCGGAGGCTTTAACTTCTGGCTTTATTTCCGGTTGGCGCGCAGGGAGCTTGAAAAAGGAGTCGTCCTTGAAGTCTCGATAGATTCGTCCCGAGCTGGGGTAAGGGGCAGCAACTGCATTGCCCACAGCCACGGTCAGGAGAAACAGGATTAAAAAGCGCATTATTCTTACTATCTCTATATTTACTGACCCAAAACTCCCACTCGGGGGCAGGTTGATCAATGACCCGGAGAGTTAAGTATATTGCCTTGCAAAACTCAAGGAGAAACCTTCATGCCGGGATTACTCGAGTCTTTTCGAGGACGCCCAGGCAGCGAATTCGGAAGTAGTATAGTTAACTCAGGTTTAAAGTGGGGACCAGAAAAACACGAGCCGCGCACCGGGGCCAGTCCGTACATGCCACATTTAACCGGCAATCACCTGCCTGCAGGTCACCATTAAATGTAAGGCCTGACGATGTCGTTATGCGCACAAAAAGTTAACGACAGAGCTCACCGATGAAACAGATGTAGTTCTGGGGACAGTTTACCTGACTCCCGAATCACCACGGGAGGGTAAAAAAATCTGACATCTAAACGCGCCGGCCCCGAACTACCCTTAACGAATTAAGTAAACTGTCCCCGGAATTGCCCGCATATTTCCAAACTGCCAAATGGATGATTGGAGCACCCGAGTAAACGGAGCCGTAATAAAAATCATCTTCCCCGAAATGATCCGAAATCTTTTTTGATGCGTAGACTGTTCGAGTAGTGCCGGAACAGTAACCTGTTTGCACCGGTATCAATAAAAATAGATGTGTTTCGACCAAGCTGTCGAACTCCCATCAATAGGAGGTATATTTATGAAAATCCTGGCTATAGCGAGCGTGCTCAGAAAGAGCGCCTTGGGTGTTGTTTTGTCGATGTGCGCGGTTTCCGTCGCTTCCGCGGACTTTTTCGAAAAATTTTCCTGGGAAGAAATCAACGATGGTTCGGGGATAACCTGGGATCCAAGGGCCGGGTTGCAGGCGGCTAAACTGAAAGGCGACTTCTATGTAATGGGCGGCCGGGCGCCGGTCCGTTTCCCCACTACTTTTGGTGAGAGCATTTTCTACAACGACGTATGGCGCAGTTCGGATCAAGGAGAAACCTGGGATATCCTCACCGACAGTTTTGGCGCACCCTGGGATGCCCGCGCTTACTTCCAGACCGTCACCAGGGGCAAATACATGTACGTTATCGGCGGCCAGGATTCAAAGGTGATACCAAACTTTCTCGACCCCGAGTGCGACGACATACTTGCAGGCCTTCCTCCCATTACAGGCTCGTGCCCGGCGTCTCTGCTGGACTCGACATTTTTCAGCGATGTCTGGCGGAGCAAGAATGGCAGTGACTGGCAGCGAATGACGGATGATGCCGGTTGGCAGCCTGGATTGAACGGAGAGAAAGGTCGGGCCGGCCTAATGGCAGTCACCCACCGTGGCTGGATTTATGTCATGGGCGGCTCGGTCAACGACGACTTTGCCATCATCGGTCCAAGTGGCCCTCCCCGGCAGTATTTCAACGATGTATACAAATCCCGTAACGGCCGCGACTGGATTCAGGTTACCGACGCGGCAGAGTGGCCGGCACGTGCCGGTGGCGTGCTGGTGAGCCGGGGGCGCAACATGTACCTGTTGGGCGGCGAGGACGGTTTCATATGCGAACCCGGTCGGCCGGACAGGTGCCCGCCGTATTACAACGACGTTTGGAAATCGACCAACGGCAAAAACTGGAAACGAGTAACCGACAACGCCGGCTGGTCTCCCCGCCCAGGGCACCAATGCGAGGTTTTGCTGGGTCGCATCATTTGCTTCGGGGGATTCGGTCTGCCCCAGCAGGACCCGCCTCCCGCGCCACCGAATTACGACGCGGCCAACCCCATGGACATCTGGGCGAGCTATAACGGCAAAAACTGGAAGGAGCTCAAGGGCAAGGCATCACCGCCCTGGAACGCGGCAGAACCCGGGGACATCAAGTATGACTTTGCCGCTTTTCCAGTTTATTTCAGAAACGGAAAATTCCGCCCGTCCATCTATACCTTTGGCGGTGACCGGGAGACTTTTAACCCGTTCGACCCCGAAGCAATCGATAAGGTCGACAGCGACGTCTGGCGCTTCTCGTTCGAGCGCCGTTAAGCGATCCCGTCGAACCCTGTAAACGGCCCGATCGCAACGGGTCGCAAGCCGGCATTGCCAGTAGGGGTGTCGGGGTCGAGTCTTTGATTTTTAGTTACTGGCCATTCTCGTATCAAAATTCAAAGACCTGACCCCGTCATTACCCTGCAATTCCCTGGTTCCGCAACACTTTGATCAGCGACGACGTGTCCTGATGGCGCTGGCCGGCGGTTACGGCGCGCTGGTACAGGCCCAGCACAAAATCAGGGAATTCGCTGTTGATGCCCATGGTCTGCGCCTGGCGCTTGATGCTCGAAGCCACGTTGATGGCGACATCGACCGACGCCGAGACGTTGTCCACGAACTCGTCCGCGTGAATGGAAAGCACCACCGCGCGGGCACGATCACCCTCCGGGAACATCGAGGCATACTGCTGCAACGATACGCCTTCCGATTCGCAGATCAGCGCGCCGTGAATCACCGCGGGCGTGATCGCGATCAGACGCGAAACAACGGCCATATCGAGCGCCGCCGCTGCGCCGATTTCGTCTCCCAGGTTGCGGATATCGCCGCCGAGCGCGTCGAGGAAATGCTGAACTTTCGCTACCACCTCGCTTTCGCCGGCGATGAGCAGCTGGCTGGCATCGCTGCCGATGCTGGGTGGATACACCATGATCGCGCCATCGATGTATTGCCCGCCAAGCGCGCCGATCCACTGCTTCATTTCGCGCGCATCCGCCGGGGTGCCGGTGCTTAGCTGGATGACGATTCGCCCTTCGATCAGTTCCGAGACACCGGGTTGATCGAGTATTGCATAAGTGCTCGCATAATCGCTGAGGCAGATCAACACGACCTCGCTTGCGGCAATCGCGTCCACCAGCGTGTCGGCATTGCGGGCACCGTTGCGCAGCAGGGCGTCGGCTTTCGCCGCTGTGCGGTTCCACACGGTGACTTCATAGCCGGCCTCAAGCTCAGCCTGTGCCAGCGCACGGCCCATGGCACCGAGCCCGATTAACGTGATGTTCTGCATTGGATTGCTCCGTGGTTCATTAAAGACAGGATAAACAATACCCATTGCCGGCCTGGCAAACTTGATCAAAACCTGATGAAAGCCTGATTTTTCAGGCCCCGGCATGGCGGCACCCCACCGCGATGGGTTATGGTTAGCCACGAACCGAAAGCAAACAGACAAGGGAGAACGCAGACCGCATGCAGTATCGCTTTGATGATTTTGTCGTGGATACGGAGCAGTTTCTGCTGTCGCAGCAGGGCCAATCCCTGCATGCCGAGCCGCAAGTGATCGAGTTGATCCTGCATTTGCTGGCCAATCATGGGCGCGTGGTGAGCCAGGACGAGCTCAACCGTGAAATCTGGCACGGCCGCGTGGTTAGCGATTCGGCGCTCAGCACGCGCATCAAGCTGGCGCGTCAGGCGCTCGGCGATGACGGCCGGCAACAGAAATACATTCGCACCGTGCACAAGAAAGGGTTTGTCTTCAACGCCGGGGTAGACGTGACCCGTGACGCCGGGCATGAGACGGTCGAGACCCCGGCAAGACCGCCCGCCGATGCCGCACTGCGTCCGTCGCTTGCGATCACGCGCTTTGTTGATCAAAGCAGCACCAGCGGAACCAGCACGATTGCCGAAGGCATTACCGACGACATTATCATCACCTTGTCGAAGGTCTCGAAACTCGAGGTGTTGAACTTTCAGACAGCGACAGGCGATCTCGACGGGGTGACCGACAATCCCCGCCAGCTGGAAATTCCGCGCATCGATTATCGCCTCGAAGGCAGCCTGCTGTGCGAGGGCGAGCGCCTGCGAATTTCGGTGCGCCTGGTGGAAGTGAGCAGCGGGCGCTATGCCTGGGCCCAGCGCTATGATCGCCGCTTCCATTCGCTGTTCGAACTACAGGACGACATCAGCCGCGAAGTAGTGTCCGCGTTGCAGGTGGAATTG
>JAIBDO010000067.1 GCA_024686195.1 Gammaproteobacteria bacterium
AACTAGCGCCAAGGCACCCCATAACGGCGCCCCAAAAAATGCCAGCCAACCCAGGTTGATGAAGCCGGAGCCGATCCAGGAAATAAAAAGACGATCACCGCGGGTGGTGTCGATTCCGAATACGCCGATCCGGGGATTACCGCCCGGGCTGAATTTTTCCCACACACCCATGATTACGATCGAAAGCACCACAGCGATGAAAAAAGTTACGGTCGGCCAGGTCCAGGCCATCCAGGATAAATCTAACATAGCGTTTGCACCGCCTTAGACCCGCCCCAGGGCAAAGCCCTTGGCAATATAGTTGCGCACGAAATAAATAACGAATGCTCCGGGAATGATGGTCAACGATCCGGCAGCCGCCAGCAGCCCCAGTTCATAACCCGAAGTGCTTGCCGTTCGCGTCATGATTGCGGCAATAGGCTTGGCGTCTACCGATGTCAGGGTCTTGGCCAGCAGCAGCTCTACCCAGGAATACATGAAGCAAAAGAACGCGGCGACACCGATTCCGGCGGCGATCGTGGGAATAAAAATGCGAATGAAAAAACGCCAGAAGGAGTAGCCGTCGAGATAGGCCGTTTCATCGAGCTCCTTGGGTATCCCGGACATGAAACCTTCGAGGATCCAGACCGCGAGCGGTATATTAAACAGGCAATGTGCCAACGCAACCGCGAGGTGCGTGTCGAATAATTCGATTGCCGAGTAGAGTTGAAAAAACGGCAGAGCGAACACCGCGGGCGGTGCCATACGATTGGTCAACAACCAGAAAAAAAGATGCTTGTCACCGAGGAAGCGGTAACGCGAGAAAGCGTAGGCGGCGGGTAGCGCAACTGAAACCGATATCACGGTGTTGAGGCACACATAAATCAACGAATTGATGTAACCGTTGTACCAGGTCGGATCGGTGAATATCTTGATGTAATTTTCGAGGGTGAAATTTTGCGGAAACAAAGAGAAGCCGCCGAGGATTTCGTTGGTGGTCTTGAACGACATTGATAGCAAGCCGTAGATCGGCAGCATCAGGAACAGGATATACAAACTGGGCAGAATCCACTTCTTGTTCATCTTTACTGCTCCTCGTTGCGCATCATGACGGTATAAAACACCCAGCAGATCAATAACACCACCAGGAAGTAGATGAGTGACATCGCCGCCGCAGGACCGAGGTCGAACTGTCCCAGTGCAATTTTCACCAGGTCGATCGACAGGAAAGTGGTGGTGTTACCCGGTCCTCCGCCCGTCAATACGAAGGGCTCGGTATAAATCATGAAACTGTCCATGAAGCGTAACAGGATGGCGATTGTCAGCACGCGCTTCATCTTCGGTAACTGGATATAGCGAAACACCGCCCACGGGCTTGCGCCATCGATATGTGCCGCCTGGTAGTAGGCATCCGGAATTGAACACAGACCGGCGTAACACAGCAGCACCACCAGTGATGTCCAGTGCCAGACATCCATCACCACGGTCGTCATCCAGGCCGAAACCGGCTGGCGTGTAAAGTTGTAGTCAAAACCCATCGAATTCAGCGAGTAGCCAAGTAGCCCGATATCCGGCAGGGCAAAAATATTCCACATCGCACCGACCACGTTCCAGGGGATGAGCAGCGGCAATGCCATCAATACCAGGCATACCGAGACCCACGGTCCCTTGCGCGGCATCGACAACGCGACTGCGATGCCGAGTGGTACTTCGATAACCAGGATCATGCTGGTGAACAGCATCTGTCTCCCCAGGGCGTCGTGAAAGCGTTCGGAGCGCAGCACCTTTTCGAACCAGGTGGTACCCTCCCAGAAAAACTGGTTGTTACCGAAGGTTTCCTGAAACGCATAGTTGACAACCGTCATCAGCGGGATGAAGGCGTTGAATGCGACCAGCAGCAACACCGGTGTCACCAGCCACCAGGCCTTTTGATTGGTGGTTTTACGCATGCTCTGTCTCCACTGCCCAGTCGTCCTGGTAGAGAAGAAGATTGTCGGCAGCAAAGCTGATTTTCGGGCTTTGCGCAGGGATTGCCTGGTCTTCTCCGACCACCATCTTGATCTGTTCGGCCTCGTGCCGGACGGTCACTACCTGGTAGCGGCCAAGATCCTCAACCTTTTCGATCGCCACCGGTATGCCATCGTCGCTGAAACTGACGAATTCCGGGCGGATGCCGATTTCAAGCTTGCCGGCCAAATCGGAGGCGACCGCATAGCCTGAGTCGAGTCGGTTATTGGCGAAAACCGGTTGACCCTGGTCGAGTGTGCAGGGCAGAACGTTCATGCCGGGCGAACCGATGAAATACCCGACGAAGGTGTGTTTGGGGCGGTTGAATAATTCCACCGGGGTGCCGACCTGAACCACGCCACCGTCGTACATGACAACGACCTTGTCAGCAAAGGTCAGTGCCTCGACCTGGTCGTGGGTGACGTAAATCATGGTCATCCCGATTCGTTGATGTAATTCCTTCAGTTTCGAGCGCAGCTGCCATTTGAGGTGCGGGTCGATAACCGTCAGTGGCTCGTCGAACAGGATCGCGTTGACGTCTTCACGCACCAGGCCACGACCCAGCGAAATTTTCTGTTTGCCATCAGCCGTTAATCCTGCGGCGCGTTGTTGCAGTCGATCCGATAAATCGAGCATCTCGGCGATCTCGGTCACGCGCTGCGTCACCCTGGCTTCGGCTACGCCGCGATTCCTGAGGGGGAAGGCAAGATTGTCGTACACGGTCATGGTGTCGTAGACCACCGGAAACTGGAATACCTGGGCGATGTGCCGTTCGGCGGTCGGTAGCCGCGTTACCTCGCTTCCATCAAACAGGATCGACCCCTCGGACGGCGTTAGCAATCCCGAAATAATATTAAGCAGGGTTGTTTTGCCGCAACCCGAAGGACCGAGCAACGCGTAGGCGCCACCATCGTTCCATATCTGGCTGACTTCCTTGAGCGCGTATACAGGTGCCTGTCCCTTTGCAGGAGGGTAGGCATGGCGGACGTTTTTGAATTCGATTTGCGACATATTAAACCTGCGTCTCGACCAGTTTGTCGTTGCTGTCGAAGTACAGGCAGCGTTTCGAATCGAAGAAAAAACTGCGGTGCTCGCCGAATTCAAAGCTGTGTATACCGTGCGCCTCGCTGACCCAGTTATTGCCCTCGATATTCACGCGCATGATGCTTTCGGAACCGCTGATTTCGGCGATCTGAACCTCGCCACCGACTTTGACTCCTTCGCCATCGGGCAACAGGTGGTGGGGACGCAAGCCGATGCTGTAGCGTCCATCGGGCATGCTGGCCAATTGAGCCGGCACTGTCCAGCTGACCGAGTCGTTCAGGTATGCACTATTGCCACGCTTTTCAATTGTGGCGGTATTGATTGGTGGATCGGAGAATACGCGCGCCGCTTCGAGGCTATCGGGTTGGCGATAAATGCTCGAGGTTTCGCCGAACTGCACTACACGCCCCTCGTTGAGGGTTGCTGTGTAACCACCGAGCATTAGAGCCTCGAGTGGTTCGCTGGTCGCGTAGACCACCGTCGCGCCGGAATCGGCAAACATTTTGGGCAGTTCGTCGCGTAGCTCTTCGCGTAATTTGTAATCGAGATTTGCCAGCGGTTCGTCGAGTAATACCAGATCGGCACCCTTGACCAGGGCACGCGCAAGCGCCGTGCGCTGCTGCTGACCGCCGGAAAGTTCGTCGGGGAGGCGATGCAACATCGGTGTCAATTGCAGTAGGTCGGCGAACTGCTGCACCCTGGCGTCGATCTCGTCTTTCGGCAATCCGGCAACTTTTAACGGCGAGGCAATATTGTCATAAACACTGAAACTGGGGTAATTAATGAAGGCCTGGTAGACCATCGCCACACTGCGTTTTTGCACCGGAATCCCGGTGACCGCTTCGCCATTCATCCACAGTTCGCCGCTGGTGGGTTTCTCTAGCCCGGCCATGAGACGCATCAGCGAGGTTTTACCGCTCAAGGTAGTGCCGAGCAGAATGTTGAATTGACCGGGTTGCAACGATAAATTGGTTTCGTAGATGTGGGTCTCGGCGCCAATCCGCAGCGAAACATTGCGTAATTCGATCGCCATTTAGCGAGCCCCTGCGCTTTGTCGGTTAGAAGGTTGCTGCGTGACGATTTGCAGTTCGACATCGTGCTGTCGACACAGTTCGATCGCCGCTTCGGGAACTCCATCATCAGTGACCAGGGTATCAATATTGCTCAAGTCACCGATTCGAGTGGGCGCGCGCCGGTCGAATTTCATTGAGTCGGCAACCAGGATAACGGAACGTGCGTGCTGGATAATGCTGCGGGTCACGCGTACCTCGCGCAGGTCAAAATCAAACAGTTCGCCATCGCTGTCGATTGACGAGCAGCCGATAATTGCGTAGTCCAGCTTGAAATTGGTAATAAATTCCTCGGCGTTGGAGCCGACTATGCCACCGTCGCTACGGCGGATTGAACCGCCGGCAATCATCACTTCGAGCCCGGCTGCGGGCCAAAGCATGCTGGCGACATTGATGTTATTGGTGACGACCAGCATACCTTTGCGGTCGAAGAGAAATTCGGCAACGCCTTCGGTGGTTGTGCCGATATTGATGAACAAGGACGAATTATCGGGCAGCAACTCGGCCGTGCGGCGCGCGATGCTGTACTTTTCGTCGGCCATCAGGGTTTTGCGGGCGCCGTAGCCCAGGTTTTCGACGTTGTCCTTGACGACTGCACCGCCGTGTACGCGTTGCAACAGCTTCAGATCGTAGAGTTGATTCAGGTCACGGCGAATGGTTTGCGGTGTGACCCTCAGGTGACTGGACAGCTGGTCGACCTGGACTGATCCGTGGTCGCGGATAAAGTCCATGATCAAGTGTTGTCTGCCACTAATTTTGGTGCTCATGGTTTATTTGATGAGTTCGTTTACGACTTGACCACCGGGGCTCTGGATTGATAGAGCCCCGGTGGCAAAGAAGTTTGCTGTTGACAAAACGCCGCTAGTTTTTCCAGCGCTTGATCAGTTCATCGTAGTTGACGGTTTGTCCCTGTGGCTTTTCATTGACCTTGGCCTTGGGTGAGCCAGGCTGGTTCAGCCAGTAGGATGCTTCCCGCTCTTCGTTCAAGCGTGGTCCACAGCCGCCGTAGGTACCTGCTTTTTCGTCTGCCGCCTGCATACGTGACATGACCAGGTCCATTTCTGATGCGAGTCGATCCATCGCCTGTTGCGGCGTGAAAGCACCGGAGTTTACGTCACCGATCTGCTGCCACCAGATTTGCGCCAGCTTGGGGTAATCCGGCACGTTGACACCGGTTGGTGACCACAGTACCCGATCCGGAGAGCGGTAGAATTCAACCAGTCCGCCGAGTTTCGGCGCACGCTCGGTAAACGAGGCATGGTTGATCGTTGTGTCACGGATGAAGGTCAGACCGACATGGCTCTTCTTGACATCGACGGTCTTGGAGACGACGAATTGAGCATAAAGCCAGGCCGCCTTGCGACGATCAACCGGAGTCGACTTGAACAGAGTCCAGGAACCAGCATCCTGGTAACCAAGCTTCTGGCCTGATTCCCAGTAGGGGCCATGCGGTGAAGGCGCCATCCGCCATAAAGGATTACCATCGTTGTCGACGGTATTGTTGCCGCCGCTTTTGGGTCCCACCATGGAAGCGGTGAACGCGGTGTACCAGAAGATCTGCTGGGCGACATTACCCTGCGACAGGGCCGGCAATGACTGGTAGAAGTCGTAGCTGGCAGCGCCGGGAGGAGCGTACTTGCGCAGCCATTCATCCCATTTGCGAATCGCGTAAACCGCGGCAGGAGCATTGGCAGCACCACCTCGGGTGACCGAAGCGCCGACCGGGTTACAGGTGCCTTCTTCCATGCGAATACCCCATTCGTCAACGGGGACACCGTTGGGCAGGCCTTTACTGCCGGCGCCAGCCATCGACAACCAGGCATCCGTCATGCGCCAACCGAGATCCGGTGCGCGCTTGCCGTAGTCCATGTGTCCGTAGACGGTTACACCGTCGATTTCCTTAACGTCGACCGAGAAGAATTCGGCGATGTCTTCATAGGCGGACCAGTTCACCGGTACGCCGAGATCGTAGCCATACTTGGCCTTGAACCGTGCCTGCAGATCGGGGCGATCGAACCAGTCCTTACGGAACCAGTAGAGGTTGGCAAACTGTTGGTCTGGAAGCTGGTAGAGCTTGCCGTCAGGACCGGTGGTGAATGACTTGCCGACAAAATCGTCGATGTCCAGCATCGGGTTGGTAACTGCCTTGCCTTCTCCAGCCATCCAGTCAGTCAGGTTGACCGCCAGCTGCAGGCGCGAGTGCGTTCCGATCAAATCAGAGTCGTTGATGTAGGCATCGTACAGATTGCGCTGGGTTTGCATTTGCGTCTGTACTGCCTGCACCACTTCGCCTTCACCGAGTAACTGGTGATTGACCTTGATACCGGTTATTTCCTCGAAGGCTTTGGTCAGTATTTTGGATTCGTATTCATGCGTCGGGATGGTTTCCGAGAGCACGTTGATTTCCATGCCTTTGAAAGGTTTGGCGGCATTGATAAACCATTCCATCTCTTTCATTTGATCCGCTTGCGAAAGTGAAGACGGCTGGAACTCGTCATTTATCCACTTCTTTGCCTCGTTTTCTCCGGCAAAAGCGGATGTTGACGTTAACGCGGCGACCGTAGCGACCAGCGCAATTTGTTTGAACATTGGTGTTGCCCCCTGATTTTATGCTTATCGTTTGGATTACTTGGGGCAGCGAAGTTAGCTTCGTTTGTTCGCAATGTCAATAAATTCGGTTTCGAAATGTTCGTATAAATGTTCGAATTGAGGCAATACTTTCGCATTTTATCGAGAACTTCAAATCGGTCCTGCCTCTCGATGCTATGCTTTGGCGCCGGAAAACTTTATCATTAAGCCGATGCCAAACTCCAAGCACTTGCTCATCGTGGCGCATAATCCCTCGCCGAATACGCAGAAACTGGTTGACGCCACGCTGCGTGGTGCCAGTCATGCGGATATTAGCGGTGTCGAAGTGAAACACATTGCTCCGCTGCAGGCTAATGCCGATGACGTGCTCTGGGCGGATGCAATCATCCTCGGTACGACCGAGAATTTCGGCTACATGAGCGGCGCTCTGAAAGACTTTTTCGACCGCATCTATTACCCCTGCCTGGAGCATACCGAGGCGCTGCCTTTTGCCGCCTATATCCGCGCGGGGCTCGACGGTACCGGCACCCGAATTGCGATCGGCAAGATCACCACGGGCCTGAAGTGGAAGACCGTACAGGAAACGATAATCCTGCATGGCGACTATCAGCCCGGATTCGAGGCGCAATGCGAGGAGCTTGGTATGTTGATGGCGGCCAGCCTGGAAGCCGGTATCATCTGATCATGAGCGCGTAATCATTCATTCCCGCGCGACCGGTAATCTTATAAAATGCGCAGATCAATATGCGCAGATCAAAGAAATCGACTATCTCGATGCGATCCTGCCAATTCGAATAACTTCAGGGTAAACAGCTATGCCAGATTTTGAAAACAAGAAAGCCATTGTCCTCGGTGGGTCCTCGGGTATCGGGCTTGCGGCCACCGAAATGTTGCGCGACGCGGGTGCCGAAGTCATTGTTGGAAGCCGCAGTGAGTGCGACATTGATGGTGTCGAATGCGTCCAGGTTGATGTGCTTGATCGTGAAGCCTTACGCACCCTGTTCGAAAAACATCATGGCTTTGACTACCTGGTTAATGCGGCAACCGGTGGTTCCCGGGCAATCGGCCCATTGTTAGAGATGGATCTCGATGGTTTTCAGAACTCTTTCGCCAAACTGTGGGGCTATGTTAACAGCGTGCGCCTCGGTGTGCCGCACATGTCACCAGACGGAGCCGTGGTATTAATCAGTGGCTATCCGGCGCGCAAGTGGCGTTCGGGTACGATTGCGATCGGTAGTGTTGGTGGCTCGGTCGAGGCATTTATCCGGCTGTCGGCTAATGAGATCACGCCGGTGCGCATCAACGGCGTCAGTCCCGGCCTGATTGACACGCCGATGTCGCCGCTGGAAGGTGAGCAGCGCGAGAACTACTATCGCGATGGCACCGCTGCGCACTTGATACCTCGCGCCGGGACCTCGGCCGAAGTTGCCAGTGCGGTTATCTTCCTGCTGGAGAATGAATTTGTCACCGGCACCATCGTGGATGTAGATGGGGGAGCGATCGCAACGTGAGCTTTGAGAAAGTGAGCAAAACCCTGCTCGGCGATACGCCGGGCCGCAGTACCGAGCTGAACTACTTTCGTATCGGACCGCAGGATGCCACGCGTAAAGTGTATTTGCAGGCGGCACTGCACGCCGATGAACAGCCCGGCATCATGGTGCTGCATCACCTGCTGCCGCTGCTGCGAGCTGCGGATCGCGCGGGTGAACTGAATGCGCGTTTTGTCGTGTTTCCGATGGTCAATCCGCTCGGCATGGGCGATATCGAATTCGGCCAGCACCAGGGTCGTTATAACCGTGGCAGCGGAGTCAATCATAACCGTGACTGGCCGGTCCTCTACGATGCGGTGGGCGAGGGGATGGCTGCAAAATTCGGTGATGATGGGGATGAAAACATTCGATCGGTGCGCGCCGCGTTGCGCAGCTGGGCTGAATCGTTGCTGCAGGTGACCGCGTTCGATCAATGGCGACAATCTGTGGTCACCGAAGCCTGTGATGCCGACTACGTCTTTGATCTGCACTGTGACGACGACTCGCTGCTGCATATTTTTTCGATCCCGCAGCTCGCCGACAATATGCAGCAACTCGCCAACTGGAGCGGGGCGGCGGCGACCATGCTCGCACAGGACAGTGGTGGTGGTTCGTTTGATGAAGTCTGGCCAGCCATCTGGTTGCGCCTGGCCAAAGAATGCGCCGACAAACCCCTGCCGTTACCGGTGGTTTCCTGCACGCTGGAATATCGAGGGCAGGTCGATACCTTCGATGAGATGAATCAACAGGATGCACTCAATCTGTACGGTTATTTTCAGGAGCAGGGCCTGATCGAGGGCGAGCCGCTGGGAACAAAGGGCGAAGCGCGTGCGGGCACCGACCTGCGCGCGACCGAGTATTTGCGTGCGCCACATGCCGGCTTACTGGCTTATTGTGTCAATCTTGGCGACTGGGTCGAAAAAGGCGATACCATAGCCGAGTTGATCGCACTCGATGGCGACGGCGCATTTGTCGACAGGCTGCCATTGCTGGCCGGTACTTCGGGACAGGTAATATCGCGCAAAACCACTAAATACGTTTGGGCCGGCGCCAATGTCAGCAAAATCGTCGGCAGTGAAATGATTGAATCCCGTGTTGGCAGTCTACTCAGCGATTAGTGGTCAGCGATTAGTGCTCAGCGCCTAGTTGTCCGTAGACTTCCCCCAGCCGCTTTCCGGCAGGTGCTCATCGGCATGCAACCAGCTGGGCTTTTCGTTGAGAAAACTGTGATCTTCCGGAACCAGTAACTCGAGATCATCAAAAAGCCCCAGATGCAGGTGGATTCCGGCCTGGTCGCTAGATTGATAAGCAACCGGCGAACCACAGTGGCCGCAAAAACTGCGCGTGACGCCATCGTTGCTGCTGTAGCGATTGGGCATCGCTCCGGTGAAAATTACCTGGTCTTCGCGAAATCCGGCAAAGCTGGTCATTACCGAGCCGCTTTGGCGGCGGCAGGATTCGCAATGACAATGGCCGATCCAGTCGGACTCGCCGGATACTTCAAATTTGACGGCACCGCAGTAGCAGTGGCCACTCAGTTTCGTTTCGGGCATAAATCACCTCCTTTCGTTAGGGATATTAAACCCGGGCACGGGGCGAGTCGATAAAATTATGTACCGGCGATTCGGAGCCCCTGCTAACATAAGCGCGGCAGGTGAGGGCCTGCACCGCTTTTCAGTCGACTGTTTAGCGCGACGAAATGCCGACCCATCTATAAAAATATAACCGGGAGAACTCAGATGTTGAAACAGAAATTGGTGACCACTACCGTAGCGGCCATGCTGGCTTTTGGCGTGGCTCAGGTTCAGGCAGCGGACATGCTGCAAAAAATAGGCAAGGGCGAGGGACGCGTCGATATCGTGGCCTGGCCGGGATACATTGAACGCGGCGAAACCGATCCGAATTTTGACTGGGTGACCAGCTTCGAAAAAAAGACTGGCTGTATGGTTAATATCAAGACCGCCAACACGTCTGACGAGATGGTCGCGTTGATGAACGAAGGCGGCTTCGACCTGGTGACGGCATCGGGCGACGCATCTTTGCGTCTGGTCGCGGGCAAGCGCGTGCAAGCGGTCAACGTAAAACTGGTGCCGAGCTGGAACAGCGTCGACAAGCGTTTGCAGAGCGCCCCCTGGCATACGGTCAATGGCGTACATTACGGCGTTCCCTACATGTGGGGACCGAATGTGTTGATGTACGATACGCGTGCCTTCAAGGAAGCGCCGAAGAGCTGGAACGTGGTTTTCGAGGAAACCACCCTGGGTGATGGCAAGACAAACAAAGGCCGTGTGCAGGCTTACGATGGTCCCATCCATGTTGCCGATGCAGCCAACTACCTGATGTATCACAATAAGGAACTCGGTATCAAGAATCCTTATGAGCTGAATGAAGATCAGTACAAGGCTGCACTCGACCTGTTGCGCGGGCAGCGCAAGCTGGTATCGCGCTACTGGCACGATGCCTTCATCCAGATGGATGACTTCAAAAACGAAGGTGTGGTCGCTTCCGGTTCATGGCCCTTCCAGGTGAACATACTGCAAAGCGAAAAGCATCCGGTGGCTTCGACAATCCCGCAGGAGGGCGCTACCGGCTGGGCAGATACCACCATGCTGCACAGCGAAGCGGAGCACCCCAACTGTGCCTACCTGTGGATGGAGCATACGCTGTCTTCCAATCTGCAGAGTGACCTGTCGGTCTGGTTCGGTGCCAACCCGAGTGTGCCCGCCGCCTGCACGGATGGTCGTGGTATGCAGACTGCCGCTGGTTGCAGCGCTAACGGTCTCGACGACTTCGAAAGGATTCGCTTCTGGACCACACCGGTTTCGAAATGTAAAACGCAGGAGAGCTGTGTGCCTTATTACCGCTGGGTGTCTGATTACATCGGCGTAATCGGGGGACGTTAGCCCGGTTAAGTAAGCTGAAACAAAAAGACGCTCATCCTGACGGGTGGGCGTCTTCAGTTGTGGATTGAAGATGAATGAAAACATGAATACTGCGCTTCAGTTCGCCGGGGTTTCACGCCATTACGGCGCGGTAAAAGCCCTGGATGAGGTCGACCTCGAGGTTTTCGAAGGTGAGTTTTTCGCGATGCTGGGTCCCTCTGGTTCGGGCAAGACTACCTGTTTGCGCCTGGTTGCCGGTTTTGAGCAACCGACGGCGGGCCACATCGAGATCTTCGGTGAAACCGCCGAAGGAGTGCCGCCCTTTCGGCGCAACGTAAACACGGTGTTCCAGGACTACGCGTTGTTCCCGCACCTGAACGTGATCGACAATGTCGCTTATGGGTTGATGATACGCGGCGATGGTAAAGCAGAGCGTTACCGCAGTGCCGAGGAGGCGCTGGAGCTGGTTGCTCTTGCGGGCTTGGGCAAGCGTCGCGCGAGCGAGTTATCGGGCGGGCAGCGGCAACGCGTTGCGCTGGCGCGTGCACTGGTCAACAAACCGCGTGTGTTGTTGCTCGACGAACCCCTCGGCGCGCTCGATCTCAAACTGCGCGAGCAAATGCAGGAAGAGCTGAAAAACCTGCACCAGCAGCTAGGCATTACCTTCATCTTTGTGACCCATGATCAGAACGAAGCGCTGTCGATGGCGGACCGTGTTGCCCTGTTCAATGATGGCCGGGTGGTGCAGGTGGGCACACCACAGGAAATCTATCGCCAGCCCAATTCACGCTTCGTCGCTGATTTTGTCGGTTCATCGAATATATTACCGCCGGACTTTGTTGTCAGTATCAGTGGTGGATCACGCTGGGCCAGCCTGCGGCCCGAGTCGATTTACCTGGTGCAACAGGGTGGCCACGCGGCGAGCGTGGTTGCGATCAGTTTTCTCGGTGGTTCGACGCGCCTGTCGGTGGAAATCGACAGCTTGAGAATCAATCTGCTGTTGCCCTCGACGGCGGATATCCCGGCGGTGGGCGAGCGCGTGTTGATCGACTGGAAAGCCGGGGACATACACCTCATGGAGGGTGGTGCATGAATTCGCCCGCAGCGGCAATTCTGCCCGGGCGACAGGGTTTTCTGCGCCGGCTCGCCGATACGCTGTGGCGTCATCCGCGCCTGTTGCTGCTGTTGATGCTGGCGCCGCCGGTACTCTGGCTCGGCGTCATCTACCTGGGCTCATTGTTTGCCCTGCTGGTGCAAAGCTTTTTCTCCATCGATGAATTCTCGGGGATGATCAATTACGAATTCACCCTGAAGACTTACCGTGAACTGCTGATTCCGGCCAACCTCGATATTATCGTGCGTACCGTGTCGATGGCGGCTGCGGTCACGCTGGCGGCGGTGGTGGTGGCTTTTCCGATCGCCTTCTACGCTGCACGCTACGCGCGTGGCAAGTGGAAGGCGGCATTTTACATCGGCATCATGCTGCCGCTGTGGTCGAGCTACCTGGTCAAGATCTACGCCTGGAAACTGGTACTCGCCAAGGAAGGCATTCTTAACTGGTTGTTCGCCAAGCTGCACCTGACCTGGTTACTGGATGCGTACT
>JAIBDO010000189.1 GCA_024686195.1 Gammaproteobacteria bacterium
CCATTTGTCTTGTTTGTTAATAGATAGATAGCCGGTTGCTTATTCATCACGTATTCCTTTACATGTTGCAGCACATCCTGTGATCAATGCCGGATACAGGAGATTGCTTCGCTCTGCTCGCAATGACCAGAATTGGCGGCTTTGGGCACTTTTCCACCCCTGGGGTCAAATCTGAGAGTCTGCTTTCTCAACGGGATATGCTGAAATGCCCCACGTGGAAGGGAGTGTTCGGCACGCAGCGAACGTTGCGGTCAAAAAATATCGCCTTGACCGCAGACGGCCTATTCCCGGTAGAATGACGCTGCGCCCAAAAAACGAGGGATATAGATGACGAATCAAGCCAGCTGTTTGTGCGGGAGTGTGCAATGGGAATTCACTGCAGAACCATTTAACGCCTTCAATTGCCACTGCAAGATTTGCCGTAAGGCCCATGGTTCGGCGTTTGCCACCTACTGGTTCGTCAAAGCGGAGCAATTTAACTGGCTTGGCGATAGCGATACGATCGTTCACTATCGTTCTTCACATTTGTTGACCCGCAGTTTTTGCGGCAGCTGTGGCTCTGTCGTCCCTTACCGCAGTGAACAGGGCAGTCACTGGGTGATACCAGGCGGATGTCACGAAGACGGCAAGAAATCGGATTGTCATATCTTCGCCGCACATAGCGCACCCTGGCATGACATTACCGGTGACCTTTCCCGATACGACGACTATCCCGATTACACCGGGATGGAGCGCGTGGAAGAGGAGCCATTGGAACCCGGACCTGATGGCACAGTGCGTGGCAGCTGTATATGTGGGACCGTGAAATACCAGATTAGCGAACCATTTAAACTGGTGCAAAATTGCCACTGCCATCGATGCCGAAAGGCCCGTGCGGCGGCGCACGCAACCAACGGGTTTACGTCGATAGATGGCGTCAAGTTTATGCAGGGTGAAGATAATCTGGCGTATTACAAAGTACCCGATGCTAAATATTTCATGCAAGTGTTTTGCAAAACCTGCGGATCGAAGATGCCGCGCCTCGACCCCGACAGAGCAATTGCGGTGATACCGTTCGGCGGGCTGGATGACGATCCCAAAGCCAAACCCGTCAGACATATCTACACCGACTACATGGCCAGGTGGTACGAAATCACCGACGATGTGCCGGCCTTCAAGGAAGAACCAACAAGCTGAGTCGGGCGCAAAACATTAATTTTTTCTGTATGTCCGTTACAGGCACTTTGCGGATAGAAAAAACTTACCAAAGGGTACTAATGTAATGAACCACTCCGGTTTACGGGCGAGTGCGCGCAAGTACAAAGCCGGAAACGATCAGTTCCACAATTAGAAAGACTATTCGACGGTGACTGACTTGGCGAGATTACGTGGCTGATCGACGTCGGTGCCGCGCAATACGGCGACGTGATAGCTGAACAACTGCAGTGGAATAGTCGACAGGATGGGGGTCACCCATTCGGTATCGCAGTCCATTTCTACCACCACATCGTCAGAGTCGGCATCCAGGTGCGCACCGCGATGGGCAAACACATAGAGTTTTCCACCACGCGCCTTTACTTCCTGCATGTTGGAATGCAGCTTTTCCAGCAGGTCATCCCTGGGCGCTACCACTATCACCGGCATCTCGGCGTCCACCAACGCCAGCGGTCCATGCTTGAGTTCGCCGGCCGGGTAGGCCTCGGCGTGGATATAGGAAATCTCCTTGAGCTTGAGCGCACCCTCCATTGCAATCGGGTGATGCTCACCACGGCCGAGGAACAGGGCGTGCTGCTTATCAACAAAATCTTCTGCGATGATCTCGATCTGCGCATCCAGCTTCAACAGTTTCTCCACCTGACCCGGCAACGAGTTGAGTTCAGCAACGATAGCGGCGATGGTTTCCTCGTCGAGGCGTTGCTGCTTCTTGCCAAGCGCGGCCACCAGCATAAGCATGGCAACCAACTGCGTGGTGAACGCCTTGGTCGAGGCGACACCGATTTCTGGGCCGGCACGGGTCATCATCACCAGATTGGATTCACGCACCAATGACGATTCGGGTGCATTGCAAATACTTAGAGAACCGCAATAGTTGGCTGATTTCAGGCTGCGCAGTGCCGACAGGGTATCAGCCGTTTCACCGGACTGTGACAGGGTGACGAACAGCGTATTGGGCGGCACCACGGCTTTACGATAACGGAACTCACTCGCGACCTCGACCTGGCAGGGTATATCGAGCAAACCCTCAATCCAGTAACGCGCTACCATCCCGGCGTGGTAACTGGTGCCGCAGGCGATGATCTGGATATTTTCTACCTTGCCGAAAATCTCATCCGCCTCGTGGCCGAACACGGCATCGAGCACCGCCCGGTCACTGACTCGACCTTCCAGACATTCAGCGATGGCCTGGCTCTGCTCGTGAATTTCCTTCAGCATGTAATGACGATACTCCCCCTTACTGGAGGAATCGCTATTCAAATCGCTGACCTTGATCTCAGGATTCCTGGGCTCTCCGGCGGCGTTGTAAACCTGGTAGCTCTGCCGATGCAAGACGACATAGTCGCCCTCTTCGAGGTACACGAAACGATTGGTTACCGGCAACAGCGCCGAAACATCCGAGGCGATGAAGTTCTCCTTGATACCAATGCCAAGCACCAGCGGGTTACCGCGCCTGCAGGCAACCAGTGTGTCAGGATCGTCGGTTGCGATGATGCCAAGAGCGAAGGCACCTTCAAGCTCATCGACGGCCTGCTTCACCGCGGCAAACAGGTCGCCCTGATAAAGGCTATCGATTAGATGTGCGACCACTTCACTGTCGGTTTCCGAGCTGAATTCGTAGCCCGCCGCCAGCAGGCGCTCGCGGATTCCCTTGTAGTTTTCGATGATGCCATTATGCACCACGGCAATGCGGTCGCTGGAAAAATGCGGATGCGCGTTGGATTCGGAGGGTGCGCCGTGTGTCGCCCACCGAGTGTGCGCGATGCCGATGTGCCCGGCTTGTTCGACCGGCAGTCTGGCTTCCAGCTCTTTAACTTTACCCAGCGCACGAAAGCGCTCCAGTTTGTTATTCTGGATCAACGCCATGCCGGCAGAATCATAGCCTCGATACTCGAGTCGGTATAAACCTTCGAGCAGTATCGAACTCACATCACGTTGCGCCAGAGCGCCGACTATTCCACACATGGACTATGTTTCCTCTGTTTTCTTCAGCGGCCTGGACCATCCATCAATGGTAACCTGCCTGGCACGCGATAAGGTAAGGCTGTCAGCGGGGGCGTCGCTGGTAATGGTCGAACCCGCACCGATGGTGGCATTACGCGCTACGCGCACGGGTGCGACCAACTGGGTATCCGAACCGATGAATACACCGTCTTCAATAATGGTCTTGAACTTGTTCACACCGTCATAATTACAGACGATGGTGCCAGCGCCAATGTTAACCGCACTGCCCATTTCGGTATCCCCGATGTAGCTCAAATGGCTGATCTTGCTACCCTGGCCGATGTGCGACTTCTTGGTTTCGACGAAATTTCCGATCTTGACGTCGTCGGCGCAGTCGGTACCCGGTCGAATGCGTGCAAATGGACCGATACTGACATTACGCCCGATAATCGCATCGTCCATCGACGTCATGGGTAGAATGTTGCTGCCAGCGCCGATGCTTGAGTTGCGAATCACGCAGTTAGCGCCGATGCGAACATTATCGCCGAGCGTCACATCCCCTTCGAACACACAATTGATATCAATCTGAACATCACGGCCCACGGTAATGTCGCCACGCACATCGATACGCGCAGGGTCAAACAATTTGACGCCCTGAACCATCAGCGCGTTCGCGCAGCGTTGTCGGTAGATAGTTTCGACCACGGCGAGTTGTTGTTGATTATTGATACCATTGACTTCATCGGCGTCTTCACAGACCACCGCATTTACGCTATCGCCGGCAGTAGCGGCCAACGCCACCACGTCGGTCAGATAGTACTCTTGCTGAGCATTATTATTTTCCAACGCCATCACCAGTTCACGCACTCGAGCGCCATCGATCAGCAGGATGCCGGAGTTACACTCGGTGATGCTCGCTTCGTCCGCCGTCGTATCCTTTTGTTCAACGATAGCCCGAACGGTGCCGTTACCGGCTCGCGCAATGCGGCCGTACCCGAAATTATTAGTGGGTAAGAAACTAAGCACGGTGACCGCCGCATCACCACGCTGCTCGACCAATTGGCGTAAGGTATCTGCACGAATCAGCGGTACATCGCCGACCAGAACCAGAACATCGTTTCCCGGTGTGATGCTATCCAGGCACTGTTGCAATGCATGCCCGGTACCGAGCTGTTCTGTCTGTTCCACGAAAGTGATCGCTTCGCCCTGCATTGCGGCACGCACCTGCCCGGCACCGTGGCCGATGACCACGATCACCTGATCGGGCTTCAGTTCGCGACCACTGGCGACGACATGCTGCAGCAGCGGTTTGCCCGCAAGCTCGTGAATCACTTTGGGTCGTGACGACATCATGCGCGTACCCTGGCCGGCAGCGAGAATAACAACAGATAAAGACATGGACGTATTCTAGGACAAATATCAACTGCTTATTGTAGTCTAGTGCGCATTTCGAGTCATTCATGACGGCGAAAAGGACAGGGCATGATTGACGCCGAGACGATAACGCCCTGATTTCACTTCAACGCTAAATCTGACCTGATTTAGCTTTTTACCAGGGAGAAATTGAAGTGGCGGAGAAGAATGACTCGAAGCATCTGGGCGGACAAAGTGCTTGCTACGCGCCATCGCAGACTCAAGCGTCATCGAACTTAGCAAGCTATCGTGGATCTGTGCAAAAGCACCGGTATCGAATTCCCGCTTGCACGGGGATCATAGAAATAAAAAAGGCAGGCATAAAAAAGGGGCCTGAGCCCTTTTTCAATGCAGATTACTTGTGCCGGAGTTTCTTGATGGCAGCGATCTGTGCGGCAGCGGCCGCTATTTCGGCGCGGGCCTTGGCCACGTCCAGATCAGACTGCTGATCGGCGAGCGCGTCCTCGGCTCTTTTCTTCGCTTCGAGTGCAGCGGCTTCATCGAGATCAGCGGCGCGAATCGCGGTATCAGACAATACTGTCACCAGATGCGGTTGAACCTCCAGAATGCCACCGGAGATAAAGAAGAATTCTTCTTTACCATCACCCATATCAAGGCGAACTTCACCGGGCTTCAAGGGCGAGATCAACGGGGTGTGGCGCGGCGCGATACCGACCTCACCCATTACTGCCGGCGCGTACACCATGTACGCCTCACCAGAGAAGATTTGCTCCTCGGCACTAACGATATCAACCTGAATGGTTTTTGCCATGACGTTACCTTACAGGGTCTTGGCTTTCTCGGCGACTTCTTCTATGCCGCCAACCATGTAAAAGGCCTGCTCCGGGTACTGGTCCATGTCGCCGTTCAAAATCTGCTTGAAGCTGGAAATGGTGTCCTTAACCGTAACATATTTGCCTGGAGAGCCAGTGAATACCTCGGCGACGAAGAATGGCTGCGACAGGAAGCGCTGGATCTTGCGGGCGCGGCTGACAGCGAGCTTGTCTTCTTCGGAGAGTTCGTCCATGCCCAGAATGGCGATGATGTCCTTGAGCTCCTTGTAACGCTGCAACAGACCTTGCACACCGCGTGCAGTATCGTAGTGCTCGTTACCGACCACGTTCGGATCGAGGATCCGTGATTTCGAGTCGAGCGGATCAACCGCCGGATAGATACCCAGTTCTGCTACCTGACGAGACAGTACCAACGTTGCGTCAAGGTGAGCGAAGGTGGTCGCCGGAGACGGATCAGTCAGATCGTCCGCCGGTACGTATACCGCCTGGAAGGAGGTGATAGAACCGGTCTTGGTAGAAGTAATACGCTCCTGCAGGACACCCATTTCTTCCGCCAGGGTCGGCTGATAGCCTACCGCAGAAGGCATACGCCCAAGCAGTGCCGATACTTCGGTTCCCGCCAGGGTATAACGGTAAATGTTATCGACGAACATCAATACGTCACGACCTTCATCACGGAAATGTTCCGCCATGGTCAAACCCGACAGCGCCACACGCAGGCGATTTCCAGGAGGCTCATTCATCTGACCGTAGACCAGCGATACCTTGTCGATAACGCCACCATCCGTCATTTCATGGTAGAAGTCGTTTCCTGCACGAGTACGCTCACCAACACCGGCGAATACCGAGAAGCCGGAGTGCTCAACC
>JAIBDO010000144.1 GCA_024686195.1 Gammaproteobacteria bacterium
AGGCGTTACCACAATGACCATTGGCTCGCTATCATCCTGGGCAAAAAGCGACGCCGAGGCCAGCAGGGAAAACACGGTTGGGATAACCGTTCGAAACAGTTTCAGGGACATTTTTGAACCTCCGGCACCGCCCGTACCGATAAAAGGCAAGAAAAAAAATACGACGGACCTGGCGGAGCAAAACCGCTTCTCATCAGCCGAATCAGCTAGTTGTAAAGGCCGGTCTCCGGGCTCGCAGGTTAAACCTGCTTACCGTTGCGGGGGCAGCGTTGGCATTGAATGGATCAACATTCGCACCGACTTCCCGTTTAATCCACATTGTGGACACCTTCACGCCGCGTACCATATCTTCGAGCGGATCAATTGGCAACAACTAAAAGTCCGCATGGTGAAATGCGAATCAAATGGGTCGCATTGGATTCCCCGAGCATCGCAACATCAGCTGAGCAGGAAATTGAAGCAACCGGTAATCCTGGGCGTGATAGCGGGCAACAGAATCTCGGAATCACGATGATCGGCGATCAAAGGGGCCCGCTCCCGAAGAGGAACGCAACCGCCGTGTAAAGATTATGAAGCGGAAATCAGGAGCGGTCCGGGTCGGCCGATAGCGCGAGACCTCTGAACCAGCGATTGAAGACGAAGCGACAACACAGACCCAGACTCAACCAGAATATGAGGTTGACAACCGTGCTGATGATGACGAATTGCCGATGCAGGTTGATGAGCACTTGCGTCACGGACGGATCGGCATGCTGAAACATGGGCGTGTCTACCTGTGGTGAGCCAACGATGTAGGGAATGACTAAAAACAGCAGACCCAGGGTCTTTATTCTGACGGCCGCAAAAGCGAAAATGCCGAGCCCGATGGCCACGCTTAGTACTGCAAGAGCCCACCATAGCTGTCGATGTTCTAGCGGTGCAGATACCGCCCCGGGGATCTCGGGCGGCAGGCCGATGGCCGGCGCCAGAAACAAGGTGGCGAAACCGGCCAATCCCCACAGGCTACCCTGGCCCCAGCTGATATTAGCTTTACGCGGCAGCTGAAACTGATTCATCAGGGCCAGCATTATTGCAGCAAAACCGGTGCTCGCCAGAACGTTAGCGAGAAAGCTGTAGGCATTCCTCTCCAGTCCTTGCGCGGGCGCCCAGAAGTCATCGGCATGCGCGTGATCGGAGTGGCCAGAGTTTTCATGGCCTGCGGGCATCTCGGTCGCGAGCGTTTCGAAACGCTCGGCTTCAACAATAATCGGCTTGAGGCCGGCGATCTGCAGGCTGGTCAACAGCATGCCCGCGACCAGTCCGATAACAATCGAGCTATAGATAATTCGAGAGAAGATCATCGCCAATGCCCTGTAGAACGGTGTGTCCGGAGTCCCTGGAGACCAGAATTTGCCGTCAGTCACTCATACTACTGATCGAGCGTGGGGGATTCAGTGACAGGGGAACGCAAGGCTGTGGCGGGCATCGTGAGCGGCATTGTGCGCAACTCCCATGGGGGCAAAACCGACCGCAAACAGGATAATCAAACCGAACAGAAGCGCGGCGCAGGTTTGCGCCATGACGGATGTGGTCGTTGTTACCTGCAGCGCCTGATGGCTGGAAACTCGTGTTGTCATCGTTTAATCCTCTCTATGCCAGCCTTGACACCGGTCAGTCGGTCAATTTTATCACTCGCTTGAAGGCCTCGGGCCCACTCCCTTGAAACCCAGGGTCTTACGACCCGTCACGGGCACTTCATCAAAACCAGTCAACAGCCTGAAAATCAGCAGTTTATCTCAATTTCCGGTCATCGACGCGGAACCTCCACAAGACCACGATATTACCAATAATCCTCTTTTAGCAACAGCCGTTAAACTTGCTGGTGCTGTCGCAGGCAATACAGGCTGGTATCGGTTTTCCCGGTGGATTTGAACAAGGTAACTTCGGCGTCAAAAGCACTTAACTCCTGGTTGAGGGTCGAGTTATAAATCAGCTCGCGGAACTCAGAATAGGTGAGATTAGCGTCGGGATCGAGCAGGCGGTGCAGCGCAGGCAAAGAAAATATGAACCCCTGTGGTAGTAACTGCAAGTCCGACACGGACTCGTCGATCAGTTCCAGCGCCACTCTATCTTTTGCCAGCACCAGGCCGAAAAAATGACGGACGGCAGCAATCGTAATGCCAGCATCATGCTCCATTCCACCAATCATAATGCTGCGTCAGCCTGCTACCTGCAGCAGATAGCAAAAAGCGTATCGAACGGAAATGGCTCAGGAATGGATGTACTGAAGCAGCGCCTCGGCTTCACTTTGCACTTCCAACATGCGGCATTTCACCAGATCGCCAATACTGATAAACCCGACAAGCTGTTCGCCCTCGAATACCGGCAAGTGTCGTATCCGGCGGTCTGTCATCATCGCCATGGCCTCATTGACAGTATCGCCCGGCGCACAACGAATCAGATCAGAAGTCATCAACTCCGACACTTTGACGTCTTGCAGATTGGCACCGTGCTGGCTCATGCCACGAACAATGTCGCGTTCCGACAGGATACCCACGATGGTACCGGCGCCGTCATTGACCAGCAGCGCACCAATCTTGTTCTGTGCAATCGTGTTTGCCGCCTCGGCGATTGTTCTGTCTGCCCCGATCTGGATGATCTCGTTTTGCTTGCCCTTGATCAATTCAACTAATTTCATATGCTTTTCCTTCGCTTCGCCCTTCGCAAGTTAACACCAGTCCAGAAACCGAATCAAGCCACACCCCCTGCCGTTTTCCGTAATACGTGCCTGCGTGCTGCAAAATCAACCATCGAACGCAGGCTTTATGCCCTTTTGCGCGAGCCGACGTAACCGCGAATCACTGAATGGCACACTCGTCAAATCGACGGATACCGGCCCGGGCGCGATGACCGACAATACCGCAGTGGCAAAATGCTGAAAGTCATTGCGAAAATGCACGCTGCTCTTCAGCGCGATAATGCGCTGTTCACAGGGTTCGATGCCCAGGTGGCGAAACATCGATTGGTCCATGGTCTGAATAGCACGTGAACCCACCGCAATGCGCACGCCACCGGTTTCGAGCAGCGCAGTTAGGCCAAAGTCCATTTCCGCACCGGCGAGCATTGGCCCGCTGGCGTGAAAACGGCCATCGGACAAAGCCAAAACACGGAATTCGGCGGCAAATGGCTCATTACCGGGTAGGCCGGACTTGCCGCCAAGGCTTATGTTCATCACCTCGCCCACCCCGGCCTGGTGCGCCTGCGCAGCTGCCTCGGCATCGTTAATCACCCCGACCAGCGCCTGCTGCGCACCGCGTCGAACCAGCTCACGCAGTATTTCTGTGGTATCACCGGAACCACCACCACCCGGGTTATCCTGGGAATCAGCCAAAATGACCGGGCCGACCGCAGGACCGGATAAGCGAATCGCTTCGCTGACCGCCTCCTCCACATCATAGAGGCGCCCCTTGAACTCGGATTCACGGCGTTCAATGTCGCCCAGCAAATCATCGGCCGCCTTTTCAACCGCGAGCGCATCGAACCCATAAGCAATCAGCACTGGTCCTGCCTCATGCACATCGGAAAGCGGGAATCCACAGGCCAGCGACAGCCCGGCAACTTCATCCTGGACCAGGTCTCGCAGGTGTTGATAGATAGCCCTGGCAGGATCGACCAGGGTGCAACCGAAAACCGGAGGAATCAGGAAATCGGTGCGCCGCACCGCGACCGCTGGAAATCGTGCCCGCCCGTGCCGCAACAGCAAATCAAGCAAATCCGCGGTGCGCGCGCCGCTATCGCTCATATCGACGTGGGGATAGGTTCGGTAGATCTCGAGCAGGCTTGCTTCAGCTACCATTAGTTCGCTGACGTTGGCGTGCAGATCGAGACAGGCCGCGATCGGCACCGCATCACCGACGACAGTGCGGATACGACGTAACAGCTCACCATCACCATCGGGCCGATGCTCACACACCATTGCGCCGTGCAGGTCCAGCAGCACCGCATCAACCGGAGTCGTGGATAACGTTTCCAGAAACATCGCAGAGATCCGCTCAAACGCGTCCTCGGTGACCTGTGCCGACGGCGTCGCCGAGCACCACAACAGTGGAACGATCTGATGGCCGAGCTCGCGCAAGCGCTCAATCGCACCGGTCACCGGCAGGTTCATGCCGTCTACTTCCTCGAGCATGCGCTCGCCCCGACACAACGGCGGCCATTCGTCACGCGCGGCAAACACCTCAAAGCTGGCTGGGTAAGGACCAAAGACGTTGGTTTCGTGTTGAATGCCGCCGACGGCGATGACCGCCATTACGTTGACTCCTTTGCACTAAACATCATCACCGCTATCCCGTTAAGATCCAAATTCCTCGAAGGCATCGATCGCACCGCGATCGTAGCCAAGACTGGCGGTGAGCAGCTGCCGGGTGTAGGGCATGGTCGAATTATGCTCGCGCAATTGCTGTACGCTCATGGTCTCGACAATCGCGCCGTTTTGCATCACCGAGAGCGTCTCGCACACATGAGCAACCACGGCGAGATTATGACTGACCAGCACATAGGTCAGACCGTGCTCACGCTTCAGGCGCATCAACAGGTTGAGCACCTCCGCCTGCACCGACACGTCGAGCGCTGAGGTTGGCTCGTCGAGTAGCACGATCCTGGGATCGGTAATCAGGGCGCGCGCCACCGATACCCGCTGCCGCTGACCGCCGGAAATCTGGTGCGGGTAGCGAAAGCGAAAAGAGGCGTCGAGCCCGACTTCTTCCAGCGCCGCTACGACCCGCTGCTCAATCCGATCGAGCCGATGCACGCGCGCCGGTTCACTCAGTATGGTGTCAACCGTGTGGCGCGGATGCAGCGATCCATAGGGGTCCTGAAACACCATCTGCACGCGCTGGCGGAAAGATTTGGAGCGCTGCTGTTGCAAGCTTTCACCATCAACCGTCATATCACCACTCACGCTGGCAACACCATCCAGCAACCCCGCCAGCGCGCGCAACACCGTGGTCTTGCCGGAACCCGATTCGCCGACCAGCCCGAACGATTGCCCGGCCTCGACCGCGAGCGATACCTGACGCACCGCGTGAAAAGCCTGTTTGCCGTGACCGAAAACAACGTTCAGATTTTGAATATCGATCACGATATCTTCTCGCGAATGTCCAGCCAGGCCGGATCACGGCGCAATACTGCCAGTTCATCCTGACTGCCATCAAGACGCGGCAAACAATTGAGCAGGCCGCGCGTATAGGGATGCTTTGCCTGCGAGAGTTCGTCGGCTCGGCATTCTTCCATCACCTGGCCACCGTACATGATCAGGATTCGATCGCAAAAAGACGCGATCAGATTGAGATCATGACTGATGAAAATCAACCCCATGCCACGCTCACTGATCATGTCGTCAAGCACCGCGAGGACTTGCAGTTGGACGGTCACATCGAGCGCTGAGGTTGGTTCGTCGGCAATGATGATGGATGGCTCCGGAATCATCATCATCGCGATCATGATGCGCTGCCCCATACCGCCGGACACTTCGTGCGGATAGGCACGGTAAACCCGCTCCGGTTCGCGTATCTGCACCGCACGCAACATCTCCAGGGTACGTCGACGCGCTTCGCGCTTGCTGTCGTTACTGTGCACCAGAAAGGCTTCCTCGATCTGCTTACCGACGGTCATAACGGGGTTGAGCGAATATTTCGGGTCCTGCATGATCATCGAAATACCGCCACCGCGAATGCGGCGCATGGTGCGCTTGTCCGCGTGTAACAGATCAGTGCCCTGAAATTCGAGTCGCGATGCGCGCACTTCGCCACCGGGGGCGGTGAGGCCGAGTATCGCGCGTCCGGTTTGCGATTTGCCGGAACCTGATTCACCCACGATGCCAAGCTTTTCTCGCCCCAGCTCAAAACTGACGCCCTTCACGGCGAGCACCGGGCCGGTCGGCGTGTGGTAGGTCACGTGCAGATCTTCAACGCTTAACAATGGAGAGTCAGTCAAACTAACCTCCACTCTTCGGATCGAAGACATCGCGCAGCCCGTCACCGAGCAGATTGAAACCAAGGCTGACAATCAATATCGCGATCCCCGGCATGGTTGGCACCCACCACTGATCTATCAGGTACTGGCGGCCGAGCGAAATCATGGCTCCCCACTCGGGTGTTGGCGGCTGCGCACCAAGACCCAGAAAGCCAAGCCCGGCGGCGGTCAGAATGATTCCGGCCATGTCCAGAGTGAGTCGCACAATGACCGATGACATACACAAGGGCGCGACATGACGCGTCAGAATACCGGCAGTGCTCACGCCCTGCATACGCGCGGCAAGAATGAAATCACTATTGCGAATGGTTAGCGCCTCGGCGCGCGCGATACGAGCGAAGGGTGACCAGGTGGTGAGCGCAATCGCCAGCACCGCATTCTCCAGCCCCGGCCCGAGCGCGGCGACCAGTGCCATCGCCAGGATCAGGCGCGGAAAGGCGAGGAAGATATCGGTCAGGCGCATCAGAACCGTATCGACCCAGCCACCGAGGTAGCCGGCGACGATGCCGATAAACAAGCCGATCGGTACCACGATAATCGACACCAGACCGACGATGTACAGCGTAATGCGCGAACCCCAGATAATACGATCGAGGATGTCGCGACCGAGTTCATCGGTACCCAGCCAGTGCTCGCTACCGGGTGGTTGCAGACGCTGTCCGAGGTCGAGCTCGAGTGCATCGTTCGCGGTTATCCAGGGTGCCAGTGCTGCGATCAGAATCAGGCTGACAATAATCAGCAGGCCGATCACTGCGACCGGATTGCGCCTGAAGGCAAGCCAGCCGATGAACAAGCGCTGGCAGCGTGCCTGGCTTTTCGAGCCCGGCACTTCGGCCAGCAACCAACTGCGCAGGGCGAGTATCGACATCAGCGCACCCTCGGATCGACCAGCTTGTACAGCAGGTCAGACAGCAGGTTGATACCCACGAAGCAGACGCCGACGACGATAGTGCCGCCGAGCACGGCATTCATGTCGTTGTTGAACAGCGAGTTGGTAATATAGAGGCCGATACCCGGCCAGGAGAATATGGTTTCGGTCAGCACCGAACCTTCCAGTAACGAGGCATAGGTTAAGCCGATAATCGTGATGAGCTGCACCAGCACGTTACGAAAGGCATGCCCCCAGATCACCTGCCATTCGGGCATCCCCTTGACGCGAGCGGTGAGAATGTATTCCTGGCTGAGCTGGTCAAGCATGAAACTGCGCGTCATGCGCGCAATGTAAGCCAGGGCAAAGGTGCCGAGAATCGAAGCGGGCAGAATCAGGTGTGCGACGGCGTTATGGAAAATTTCCCATTCACCCGCAAGCGCCGCGTCGAGCAGCAAAATCCCACTCACCGGATCGACGATGCTGTCATAAAAAACATCGAGGCGTCCGGGCCCTGCTACCCAGCCAAGATTCGCGTAAAAAACCAGCAGCGCGATCATACCGAGCCAGAAGATCGGTGCCGAATAGCCAATCAAACCGATGATACGCACCACGTGATCCGGCCAGCGGCCCTGATTCACCGCGGCAAATACGCCCATGGGGATGCCGACGAAGATGCCGAGTAAGGTGGCTACTGTTGCCAG
>JAIBDO010000128.1 GCA_024686195.1 Gammaproteobacteria bacterium
CGATACTTAAGGTAGGCTGGCTTACAAAGCAGGCCTGAGCCGCCTTGCCGAAATGTTTTTTTTGAGATACCGCGACAATGTAGCGAAGCTCGGTCAGCGTCATGATAGTTAAAATTTATTAATATTGAGAAATAGATTCTGCATAATGTAAGCCTGTTTTGCAATCCATAAGACCTATGAAAAAAATTCTTCTTAAATTCCTCACCATTAGCATCGAAGAGACCACTGCGGAAGACATGGAGCATGCGTTGCGTGTCGCCACGGCGGTTTTGCTGGTGGAGATCGCGCGTGCCGATTTTGTCGTCGAACCCGCAGAGCGCCAGCGTCTGCGGCAGTTGCTGGAGCAGGAGTTTCAGCTGACTGAAATCGAGCTGGATGCGCTACTCGAGGAGGCGGAGGCTGATGCAGACCGGCTGGTCTCTATTCAGCATACGACGCGCCTGTTGAACGAACACTATGATCACGCGATGAAACGGCGGGTAGTCGAAATGATGTGGCGTCTGGTCTATGCCGATGGCGAGAAGAGTCATTACGAAGAGCATTTGATTCGCCAGGTCGCGGACCTGCTTTATCTATCGCAAAACGAGTTCATTCAGGCTCGGCACAACGCTGAACCTGCATAGCTCTGAGGGTTGTCCTGCAGGCGCTAGCTGTCGAGAATTGAGCCTGCGCGGCTGAATGAATCAGAATGAATCGGATGCACCCTAGAAACTTCCGAGAAATATGATCGGTGGCACGATCAGCATCTTCACTACCAGTAAAAACAGACTGGCAAACAGGGGCGTCAGATCGATTCCACCCAGTGGCGGGATAAACTTGCGGATGGGTTTGAGAATCGGCTCGGCAAGCCGGTTGACCAGTCCGATGACCGGATTGTAGTTACCGGGACTGATCCAGCTGATCACCACCTGGATAATAATTGCGCCAAGGAACACGGTTAACACCAATGCCACCAGGTCGGCGACACTCAGCACCAGCAAACCGGCATAGCTGACACCACCGATTGGCGCCATCACGCCGCCAATGTGTACCGCGGGTATCTCCAGCGCCCGCATGAGCAGGAACTTGGCGTAAATCAGTAGCAGGCACAATACGATCGAAGCGCTGTCCTGTCCGCCGATACTGGGAATGATCCGGCGCAGTATACGCAGCGGTGGCGTTGTCAGCTTGGTGATAAACTGCGACACCGGATTGTAAAAATCAGCGCGCAGCATCTGCAACAGAAAGCGCAGCAACACCAGTAGAATGTAAATATCAAACAGTGTGTTAATGATCAGCATTAACGGTGAAAGCAGGTAACCCGAGCCCATATCGTCTGTCCTTATTCCCCGGCTAATTCGTGCGCGAGTTCAAGTGAACGTCGTCGCGCTGCGGTCGTCGCATTTAGCACCAGTTGATCCAGTCGATCACGTTGAAATGACAGGATTGCCTGTTCGGTCGTGCCTTTTTTGGACGTCACCTGGTTGCGTAACTCAACCACGTTTTGCCCCTGCGCCATGGTCGCGGCACCGAGCGCCGTCTGCCGGGCCAGTTGCGCTGCAGTCTCGGCTGGCAGTCCAAGCTCGACACCGGCGGCCTCGAGTAATTCGATAAAGTAAAAAAAATAGGCCGGGCCACTGCCGGAAATAGCGGTGACCGCATCGAGGTCCGATTCCTGTTCAACCCAGATACTGATGCCGACTGCCTGCATGATATGCTCGGCAAGTTCGCGTTGCCTGTCGTTGACCCTGATGTTGGCCGCCAGTCCGCTGGCGCCAAGCTGCAGCAGCGCAGGTGTATTCGGCATGCAGCGCACAATGGCGCGTTCGCCACCTAACCAGCGCTCGATAGCGTCAGCCGGAACGCCTGCGGCGACACTGACAAACAGTTGTTGCGGGTTTTCTGGCAGGCTCGACAGGGCGTTGCAGACTTCACGCATCATCTGCGGTTTTATCGCCAGCATCACGACATCGGCAGTTTGCGCGCTGGCAAGATTATCGCTTGATGTATTGATGCCGAAGCGCTCCTGTAACTGCGCTAACTGTCCGCTATTGATATCGCAGGCGGTAATCGCGGATGCCTCGTGGCCGTCTGCCAGCAATCCACCGATCAGACTGGAGGCCATATTGCCCGCGCCGATAAAACAAATGCTTTGACTCAAGGACGTTCTCCAAAAATTGCGGTGCCGATTCTGACCAGGGTCGAGCCTTGTGCGATGGCTGCTTCCATGTCCTGCGTCATGCCCATCGATAAGGTATCACAGTCCAGTCCCTGTTGCTGCAGCGACGCCAGGGCATCGGCGAGACGCGCAAAGGCCTGGCACTGTTGTGCGTAATCCTCGCGCGGTGCCGGGATCGCCATCAGCCCGCGCAGACGGATACCGGGCAGGGTGGACATTGCCAGCGCCAGCTCGGGGACTGCGTCGAGATCGATGCCTGCCTTGCTCGCTTCGTGATCGATGTTGACCTGAATGCAGACATTCAGCGGGGCGAACCCAGCAGGGCGTTGTTCACTCAGGCGTGTCGCTATTTTCAGTCGATCGATGCAGTGCACCCAATCGAAGGCCTCTGCGATACTGCGAGTTTTGTTCGATTGAATGGCGCCAATGAAATGCCAGTTGATATCGAGGTCCTGCAGCTCATGCTGTTTCTGCAGGGCTTCCTGCAGGTAGTTTTCGCCGAAATCACGCTGCCCGCAGGCATAGGCCTCGCGAATGTCGTCGGCTGGCTTTTTTTTGCTCACCGCAAGCAACAGAATCGATTCGGTACTGCGTCCGCAGGCGCTGGCTGCGGTGGTGATAGCGGCACGGATAGAGGTTAGATTTTTTTCGATGTTATTCATAAGTTCTTTGAATGTTTTGCTATAGTTTATCTGTTATTGAAAGGCTACAGCGAGCGTTCCGATTATATTCCGTTTGCTAGCGGGCTTAAATCAAAACCATCATGAATTCTAAACTACCCGTAAACCGATAAAGGAAACTTCATGGATATTGCTCAACTCCTGGCTTTCGGCGTCAAGCAGGGCGCTTCCGATTTACATCTCTCGGCCGGCTTGCCGCCGATGATTCGTGTCGATGGTGATATTCGTCGCATCAATGTGCCCGAAATGGAGCACAAGCAGGTGCACGACATGATTTATGACATCATGAGTGACAAGCAGCGAAAAGACTACGAAGAATTTCTGGAGACTGACTTTTCCTTCGAGATTCCCGGGCTGGCACGATTTCGGGTAAATGCGTTTAACCATAATCGAGGTGCGGGTGGCGTATTCCGGACCATCCCTTCGAAGATACTGAGCCTGGAAGATCTGGGGGCGCCGAAGATATTCGAGGAAATTTCCGAGTACCCGCGCGGAATAGTGCTGGTTACCGGGCCTACCGGTTCCGGCAAATCAACCACACTTGCCGCTATGGTTGATTACAAGAACGATTCCGAATATGGCCATATTCTGACCGTCGAGGATCCGATCGAATTCGTCCACGAAAGTAAAAAGTGCCTGGTCAACCAGCGCGAAGTGCACCGTGACACGCTGGGATTTAACGAGGCCTTGCGTTCAGCGCTGCGTGAAGACCCCGATACCATCCTGGTGGGTGAGATGCGTGATCTGGAAACTATCCGCCTGGCCT
This sequence comes from Gammaproteobacteria bacterium, assembly GCA_024686195.1. Taxonomy (GTDB): domain Bacteria; phylum Pseudomonadota; class Gammaproteobacteria. The sequence continues at coordinate 3,605 of JAIBDO010000128.1, forward strand.
TGTCGGCAGCAGAAACTGGCCACCTGGTATTCGGCACCCTGCACACCAGCTCGGCGGCCAAGACCATCGACCGGATCGTCGATGTATTCCCGGCCGCTGAAAAATCCATGGTTCGCTCAATGTTGTCGGAGTCTCTGAAGGCGGTTATCTCTCAAACGTTGCTGAAAAAAATCGGTGGTGGTCGTGTTGCTGCGCATGAAATCATGCTCGGCACCCCGGCCATCCGTAACCTGATCCGGGAGGATAAAATTGCGCAGATGTATTCCGCGATTCAAACCGGCCAGAATGTCGGCATGCAGACTCTGGATCAGAATTTAAAGACGATGTTGGCATCAGGGGTTATTGCCAAGGAAGAGGCGCAGCGCAAAGCGGCTAATCCGGATTCTTTGTCGTAAGCGCGAGGACCAGAGGGATAATTAATGGATCGTAACAAGGCAATCAGTTTCATGCATGACCTGCTCAGAATGATGGTGAGCAAGGACGGGTCGGATTTATTTATTACGACCGGATCACCGCCGGCGATGAAAATCGACGGCAAGGTTGCTACCGTATCGAAACAAAACCTGTCGCCCAATCATACGCAGATGCTCGCGCGTTCAGTTATGAACGACAAGCAGGTTTCTGAGTTCGAAGAAAAGCAGGAGTGTAATTTCTCGATCTCGCTGCCCGGCGTAGCCCGGTTTCGTGTCAATGCATTCGTCCAGCGTGGCAGCTCTGGCATGGTATTGCGTATTATTAATTCCCATATTCCAAGTTTCGAGGAATTGAGCCTGCCATCGATTTTGCAGGACATCGCGATGACCAAACGCGGGTTGGTTATCTTTGTCGGTGGAACCGGCTCCGGTAAGTCAACCTCGCTTGCTTCGATGGTGGATTACCGCAACCGTAATTCGCATGGTCACATCATCACCATCGAGGATCCGGTTGAGTTCGTGCACGAACACCGCAATTGCCTGGTGACACAACGCGAGGTTGGCGTCGATACCGAATCCTATGAAATCGCACTGAAGAATACGCTGCGCCAGGCCCCGGATGTCATTCTGATCGGCGAGATTCGAGATCGCGAGACCATGGAACACGCTATCGCCTTTGCTGAGACCGGCCACCTGTGTCTGTCCACGCTGCACGCCAACAGTACCAACCAGGCCCTCGACCGTATCATCAACTTCTTCCCGGATGAGCGGCGTATGCAATTGTTGATGGACCTGTCACTGAACCTCAGGGGGCTGGTATCGCAGCGTCTGATTCCCAAAATTGACGGCGCTGGACGTATTCCGGCCATAGAGGTCATGCTCAATACGCCGTTGATGGCCGACCTGATTTTCAAGGGAGACGTGCACGAAATGAAGTCGTTGATTGCAAAATCGAACGAAGCTGGCATGCAAACCTTTGATCAGGCCCTGTATGATCTTTACGAAGAGCAGAGAATCACCTTCGAGGATGCCTTGCGCAACGCAGACTCGGTTAATGATATACGTCTGCGTATCAAGCTGGAAAGTGATACAGCGCGCAAGACCGGCGCCGTTGATGATCATCGTGACTTTGAGCTCGAAGAGTCCAGTGATGAGCAAGCCAGCGGTATGATTTAGTGCACTGGAGTATCAAATGAGCCGCGAACCGACTACTGCCCTGCTTGAACCTTATCTCAAGGTTATGGTGGAGAAGCAGGCCTCCGATCTGTATTTTGTTACCGGCGCTCCGCCCAATATGAAAACCCAGGGGAATACCGCGGCGATCTCCAAGAAGCCCTTTCAGGGTGGGCAGGTACAGAAACTTGCCTACAGCCTGCTGAATGATGAGCAGGTGCGCGACTTCGAAATCAATCGTGAATTGAACCTTGGCTTCACGCTCAGCGACGTTGGTCGTTTCCGCGTCAATATTTTTGTTCAGCGCTCTGAAGTTTCCATGGTCATCCGCTATATCAAGTGGGTGATACCGACCCTTGATGAGCTGGGATTACCGCGGGTGCTCAAGGATATCGTCATGAACCAGAATGGCCTGGTGCTGGTGGTGGGGTCGACCGGCTCGGGTAAGTCGACGACGCTGGCTTCCATGCTCGATCACCGTAACGCTCAGGTGGGCGGGCATATTTTGACGATTGAGGATCCCATCGAGTTCGTGTTTCGGCACAATAAATCGGTTATCTCGCAACGTGAGGTCGGCATCGATACCCTCAGTTATGAAAATGCGTTGCGTGAAGCCCTGCGTGAAGCGCCGGAAGTTATCATGATCGGTGAGTCGCGTGACCGGGAAACCATGAAAGCGGCGATTGATTTTGCCGATACCGGTCATCTGTGCTTGACCACGCTGCACGCGGTTAACTCAAACCAGGCGATGGACCGGATAATGAACATGTTTCCGTCCGATATGCGCGAACAGTTACTGATGGATATGTCACTTAATCTCAGGGCCGTCGTATCGCAGCGTCTGGTGCCGGGTATGGGAGGCAAGCTTGCCTGTGCTGTAGAAATAATGATGAATACACCCTATATCTCCGAGCTGCTGCGCGACGGTAACTTCAACCAGATCAAGGAGATCATGGAAAAAGGCGATACCACCGGTATGCAGACCTTCGATCAGTCACTGTACAACCTGTACAAGGCAGATAAAATAACCATCAAGAATGCGCTCGCTTACGCTGATTCGAGCACCAACCTTGAATGGAAGATCAATTTTGGCGGCGAAACCAAGCAGGATACCCGCCACAACCTGAATTCACAGGCCGCCCTGGAAGAATTGAGCCTGCCGTCAGAAGAAGATTAGCCTGCAGCAAAGGTAAATCGATGCTGAGCCGTCTGATTTTACGGGTTCAGGTCTCAATGTCGCTTACTTAAGCAACAACCCCATGACATTCGTTCTGGTCGGGAGAAGGCGGATGATTGGGGGTTGTTTCGCGAATGCCTCGGCGGCTTCGCCGCCTGCGGTTTACTTCGCAAAACAACCCCCAATTATCCGACCGTAGTTGGACTCTGGATGCATCGTGTTTTGGCTTAAGTAAGTGCCATTGGGTTCAGGACTGATAGACGACTTTGCCATCGATCAGTGTGTGTGTCACGCTGCCGTTAAAATCCCAGCCACCAAACGGGCTGTTCTTGCCTTTCGAAATGAACTTGTCGGGTTCGCAGATCCAGTGGGTTTCCAGATCAACAATGATCAGGTCAGCGACCTCGCCGACACCGATCTTGCCGCCCGGTAAACCGAGAATAGTGGCGGGATTAGACGTCAGTCGTGCGATTAACTCGCCGATCGGCAAAACCTCTTCGTCTACGAGTCGCAATGCCAGCGCGAGCAGGGTATCAAGCCCGCTGATGCCTGCCTCCGCGGAAGGAAAGGGTTTCAGCTTGGCATCGACTTCATGTGGTTGATGATCAGAGCACAGGCAGTCGATGGTGCCATCGGTCAGGCCGGCGCGCAGCGCATCGCGATCATATTGACTGCGCAGCGGCGGAATGGTGAGCATGTTGCTATTAAAATGACCGATATCGTGATCGCTCAGAAACAGCTGATGGATGGCACAATCTGCGGTGACGGGTAAGCCATTGGCCTTGGCCCGGCGTATCATGTCCACCGAGCGCGCACAGGAAAGTTGACCGAAGTGGGTGCGTGCACCGGTTTGCGCTACCAGCTCGATGTCCTTGGCCAGCGCCGCAGTTTCGGCGACCTCGGGGATTGAAGGCAGGCCGAGGCGGGTGGCACACACCCCTTCATGTGCGCAGCCATTGCCCATCAAGTCGTGGTCCATTGGTTGAATGATCACCAGTGATTCCTGTCCCGCGGCATAGTCCATAGCGCGCCGCTGCACCAGGTTGCTGGCCAGCGGATGTTTGGCATTGCTAAAAGCGATACAACCATTCGCCCGCAGGCTTCCCATGTTGCTAAGTTGATCACCGCCAAGGCCGCGCGTCAGGGCGCCAATGGGATAAATCCGTGCCTGGTGACCAAACATTTCATTGCGATGATGGATGAGTTCGACGGTCGCGGAATTGTCAATCGGTGGCTGGGTGTCGGGAGGTATGCACAAGCTGGTAATGCCGTTTTTGATCGCGGCTTCGGTTTCGCTCGCGATATTTGCCTTTTCAGGTTCGCCCGGGTCGCGCAGGCGCGCCTGGATGTCGATCAGTCCGGGCAGGATCAGGTGCCCGTCGGCGTCGATCACCTGATCGGCGCGAAAGCCGTTAGGGGCTGATCCGAGACCGACTATTTTGCCGTTCTGCAGATAGATATCGATAACGCGATCGTCTGCCCCGGTCGCTTCGACAACCCTGCCGTTACGGATATGCAGGCTCATTCTTCACCCCCGGACTGACGGGCGGAGGGACCAACGATCATCGACATCACCGCCATGCGCACAGAAATGCCGAAACTGACCTGCTGCAGGATAACCGATTGCTTACCGTCCATCACGCTCGATTCAATTTCAACTCCGCGGTTGGCGGGCCCCGGATGCATCACTATGGCATCCGGTCGGGCGCGTTGCAGGCGCTCCTGGGAAAGGCCGTACTGGCGGAAATATTCTTTTTCACTGGGCAATAGCGCCCCACGCATGCGTTCCTTCTGCAGTCGTAACATGATGACGACATCAACATCGGCGAGGCCTCGCTCAAGATCGTCGTAAACAGTGACGCCAAGGGACTCAACCGCAACCGGTAGCAAGGTGCGCGGTGCTATCACCCGGACTTCGGCGGTGTTTAACAGATTGAGCGCATGAATTTGTGAGCGCGCGACACGTGAATGCAGGATGTCGCCGACGATTGCCACGCGTAATCCGCTAAAGTCCTTCTTGTAATGGCGGATGGTATACATATCCAGCATCGCCTGGGTGGGATGTTCGTGTTGCCCGTCTCCGGCATTCAATACCGATACGCC
>JAIBDO010000232.1 GCA_024686195.1 Gammaproteobacteria bacterium
GATACTGTGCACGCACTTCGGGATTCGCGGTGTCGATAGCGACACTGCTCGTACCATCGGTTATCCGGTAGTGTCCCGGAGGCGGTAGCACCTGCTCGAGCGGATCATAGGTGTGGATCATAACCACATCATTATGACGCGACAGTTCTGCCAGTTGCCCACGGCAATCGCTGTTCAGAAATCGAAAATCGCTAAGCAACACCAGCAGACTGCCGGGGCGGGTCACCTGGCGCAGGCGCATCAACGCATGCAAGCCGGGTTGCTGTTCAACAGCACCGGCATCCTTCATCTCCCAGGCCGGATGAGCTGCCAGCTGTTGAATAAACTGCAACACTGCACGCTTGCCACGCGTCGGACGAAACTCGATGTGCTGCTGCTCGGAAAACACCAGGTAACCCACTCTGTCGCCGTGCAGCACACTGCTCCAGGCCAGCAATGCGGCAAGCTTCGACGCCAGCACGGATTTAAAACAGACACGGGTGCCGAAAAACATCGAGCGCGACAAATCCAGCCACAGTAAAACCGGGCGCTCACGCTCTTCCCGGTAAACTTTGGTGTGGGTCTGGCCGCTGCGTGCGGTGACACGCCAGTCGATGCTGCGAATATCGTCGCCGGGCTGATAGGGGCGTGATTCGTGATACTCCATACCACGTCCACGAAATGCGGATAAATGCCCGCCCGACATCTGCGCCTTAACCGAATTCGAGATCAGCGGCAAACTGGCAGCATCGCGATTCAGTCCAATCAGAGTGGACAGTTTTACTCGAACGATATCGTCGCCTGCTTGCACGGCAGATTCTTAAGGAACAGCGACCCGACCGAGGATCGCCGCGATGCAACTGTCGGTAGTCATGCCCTCCGCTTCGGCCGCAAAACTGAGTATGATGCGGTGGCGCAAAACATCGGGTGCGAGTAACTGGATATCTTCAGGGACTACATAATCGCGATTATTCAGCCAGGCATAAGCGCGCGCGCAGCGATCCAGCGCCATGGTGGCACGAGGACTCGCGCCGTGCTGAATCCAGCCAGCCAGTTCCTCACCGTAACGGCTTGCATCGCGCGTTGCGAGAACGATTTCGATGATGTAATCCTCGAGGCTGTCGTCCAGATGAATATCGAGCACGGCATCTCGCGCTTCCAGCAAGCTTTGCTGGCTGATCTGCGCCACGGCCGGTTGTTGCTGCGACTTCGAGCGCGCCTCGGCACGGGTGAGCTCGAGAATAGTCTTCTCGTCCTCGGCACTCGGATAATCGACGCGCACGTGCATCAGGAAGCGATCAAGCTGGGCTTCGGGCAAGGGATAGGTACCCTCCTGTTCCAGCGGGTTCTGGGTCGCCATGACGAGAAAGATATCCGGCAGCGGATAGGTCTCGCTACCGACCGTGATCTGCCGTTCGGCCATGGCTTCGAGCAGTGCCGACTGCACCTTGGCCGGGGCGCGATTGATTTCATCGGCCAGAATCAGATTGTGAAACAGCGGTCCGCGCTGGAAGGTAAAGCTGGCGTCCTGGGGACGATAGATTTCGGTACCGGTCAGGTCGGCCGGCAACAGATCAGGGGTAAATTGAACGCGGTGAAAACTCCCCTCAATACCGTCACCGAGCACCTTGATGGCGCGCGTCTTGGCCAGACCCGGAGCACCCTCTACGAGCAGGTGTCCGTCCGCTAGAATGGCCACCAGCAGACGCTCGATCAATCCCTGCTGGCCGATAATACGGGCGCTCACAGCTGCCTTTAAATTCAGTATTTCCTGTTGTGACAAGTGAACCTCTCAAACGATGATTAATATGCTGGCTGGCATGATTACTACGCAAACCTGACTGCGCAAATTTGACAGCATTAAAAGGGGAAAAGTTTAACCGATTTGAAGCGGCTGATTAACCCGCGATGCTATAAATGATCGCCGGCTTAATCCGGCAGCAGATGACCGGTCTTGATCCAGACAATGGTATCTTCCTCGACGAAACGGGAATGCTCGCTGTTATGTGGATTTCGCACCCAGGTACCGGCGGGATAAATACCGAATTCATCCTGCAACATTCCCGACAACACGAAAAATTCCTCGCCACCGAAATGTTGCTGGGGTGGGAAGCGACCGTTGGCTGGCCAGCGGTACAAGGCCACCATTTCGGTGGCAAAGAAATACAGGGGCTTTACCTGCAGATCGTCTTCGGCCGGGAACCAGTCTCCGCTGTTACTATCGATGCGCAGGCTGACATCGTCATCGGCATCGAACTGGTCCAGCTTGACCAGCAGCACGCAACCTTCCTCGCTGAATGGCGAATGCTTCGATCCCGGGGGATTACGGATATAGGTACCAGCCGGATAATTGCCGTGCTCGTCGGAAAAAATACCGTCGAGAACCAGAATCTCCTCACCGTGCGGATGCAGATGCTGGGAAAACCGTGAACCGGCATCATAACGCACCACGCTGGTGGTATGCCCATGCTCCGCCGCTTCACGCGCCAATGGCTTGCGCCAGACACCCGGCATCGGACTCGCTTCCCATTCCATTTCAGAGGTGTGGATAACGACCGGCTTGTCAAAATTCATGTTCAACATAGACTGTGTGCAGTAACTGGCGAAGCAAGCCCTGATCTTAATCAGAAATCATTCCAATTGCAGCAAAACGGAGACAAAAAAAAGCAGCCGAAAAAGTGGCTGCTTAAGCACGGGATCAGAAACTATCTGAACCCGAGTGCGTCGGACCAGGTCGATGAAACCTGCAAAACCTGGACCGAACAACCTGATCTCAAAGGGCAAGAATCAAGCTCGTCGGAGAACTGACTCTAATGCAGTTTATCTACAGAATTTGCGAGCAAAATCACCTAACTGAATTAAATATCATCTAATTCAGTGGCTTGGGCCTGATTTGAAAGATTTTTGTGACCGGGTCGACACTTACCGACGGCCAGCCGACGGTCAGGAATAACCGTCCTTCGAAACCATCTCATGCGAGTCCAGGCAGGTCAGAACACAACCGTTGGGGCCAACTGATATTGGCCAGCCAGAGCAATCCCGATACGTCAGACCGCGGCTGGCGCGGGGAATAATCGCTAAAGCGCCTGTGACAGGGCTTCCAGGCTCTCGCGTGCATCGCCGAACAACATGCGCGTATTTTCCTTGACGAACAATGGATTATCGACCCCGGCATAGCCCGCAGCCATACCGCGCTTCAGCACCACGGTGGTTTGACCTTTCCAGACTTCCAGCACCGGCATACCGGCAATGGGGCTTGCCGCGTCTTCCTGGGCCAGCGGGTTCACCGTATCGTTGGCACCAACCACGATAGATACGTCAACATTCGGGAAATCCTTGTTGATCTCATCCATCTCGAAAACGATGTCATACGCTACCTTGGCCTCGGCCAACAGCACGTTCATGTGTCCGGGCATACGCCCGGCAACCGGATGAATACCGAAGCGCACCTTGATGCCTTTCTTGAGTAAAGTGCGCGAAATATCCGCAACCGCATGCTGGGCCTGTGCGGTCGCCATACCATAACCCGGCACGATCATCACGTCTTTGGCATTGTTCAACAGCTGAGCCATGGCGGCAATGTCGATGGTCTGCACCTCACCTTCGATCGCGGGGCCGCTGGAGGCACCGCTGGCGGTACCGAAACCGCCGGCAATGACACTGAGAAAATGTCGATTCATCGCCCGACACATGATATAGCTCAGGATTGCACCGCTACTGCCCACCAGCGCACCGGTGACGATCAGCAAGTCGTTGGAGAGCATGAAACCGGTCGCCGCCGCGGCCCACCCCGAATAGCTGTTCAGCATCGAGATGACAACCGGCATGTCAGCCCCGCCAATGGCAGCGACCATGTGGATACCGAACAGCAACGCGAGCGCCGTCATCGCCAGCAGCAACAGGGTTGCCTGCTGATGATCAGCAGCACCGACAAACTTCACCCCGATCACGACCACGGCAACCAGCAAGGCCAGGTTGAGCCAGTGACGTGCGGGCAACAACATCGGTTGGCCACCGATAAAACCGCTGAGCTTGCCGTAGGCAATAATGGAACCGGTAAAGGTCATCGCGCCGATACCCACCCCGATGAAGATCTCGATCTCGTGGATCGATTTTTCGACACCCGTATATTGAATCGTGGCATCGAGAAAACTCGCGATCCCGATCAACACTGCGGCGAGCCCCACCAGGCTGTGCAGTATCGCAACCAGTTCCGGCATTTGCGTCATCTGCACCCGTCGAGATAATACAAAGCCGATGACACCGCCGCCGATCATGATGGCGATCAGCCACTCGAAGTGGCGGGTCACGAAGGCCGCGATGGTTACGCCGACCGCTATGACCATGCCGATCATGCCGAACAGGTTGCCGCGACGGGCGGTATCGTTAGTGCTCAGACCGCCGAGCGCAAGTATAAAAAGCACCGCGGAGGCGAGGTAAGCTACAGTAATAAGACTCGAAGACATCACCATTACCCCTTGAACATCTGCAACATGCGTTGCGATACGGAAAATCCACCCACGATGTTGATGCAGGTAATAAACACAGAAATCCCGGCGAGTATATAAATCAGCACACTGCTGCTCGATATCTGCGTCAGGGCGCCAAGTACGATGATGCTACTGATGGCATTGGTGACGCTCATCAGCGGTGTGTGCAGGCTCGGACTGACGTTCCAGATAACCATGTAACCGATAAAACAGGACAGGGTAAATACGGTGAAGTGCGCCATGAAAGACGGCGGAGCGACCTGGCCGAGGCCGAAGAGTGCGAGACCACCAAGTATCAGCGGAAACCAGACGCTCTTGAGAAAATTCCCCACGGCACTCGGTTTTGCAGCC
>JAIBDO010000106.1 GCA_024686195.1 Gammaproteobacteria bacterium
CGCGCAATATGTCAAAGTCCCCGCCAGCGAAGTGTTTGCCATCGACTGTAATTGGAGCGATGCCGAACTGGCGACCATTCCCTGTGCCTATGGCACTGCCGAGAACATGGTGCATCGTGCCGCCGTTAGCGCCTCAGACCACGTGTTGGTTACCGGCGCCTCGGGTGGGGTGGGTTCCGCCGTGGTGCAACTGGCGAAACGCCGTGGCGCCCATGTAACGGCGATCGTCGGGGCCTCGAAAATGAATGCGTTGCAGAATCTCGGTGTCGACCGGTTGATTGCGCGCGGTACCAGTTTGATTGACGAACTGGGTCAGTCCAGCGTAGATGTGGTTATCGATAATGTGGCCGGTGACGGTTTTACCGATTCATTGAAGCTGCTGCGGCGTGGCGGGCGTTATGCGTCGTCAGGGGCAATTGCAGGCCCCATGGTCAACATGGACATGCGTGATTTCTATCTGAAGGATTTGTTACTGATTGGCTGCACCAGCTGGGATGAGCCGGTGTTTCCTAATCTGATCAGCTATATCGAGCGCAATGAAATCATTCCGCTGGTGGCAAAGACTTATCCGCTTAAAGATATCGCGCAGGCGCAGCGGGAATTTCTCACCAAGACACATGTCGGAAATTTTGTGCTGACACCTCCGCAATAGTTTTCTGCGTGCGTATATTCTCGTTCGCGCTTAAGCGTCCTGACTAGTTGCCCTCACTGGCTGTCCTGAACAGTTGCTGTTTCAGAGCTGATCCGCGATGTAAACAAACAGGGGCAGGGTGAAGAAGGCGACGATAACCTGGAAGGTAACGATACTCGACATCAAGTCTGCATTACCGCCCATCTTGCGTGCCATAACGTAGGCCGAAGATGCGGTCGGCACTGCACCGGCAATGATGGCGACGGTGCGTGCAACCCCGTCCAGTCCGACCAGCCAGGACATCGCAATGACGATAGCCGGCATGCCGATCAGGCGTGTCAATACACCAATAGTCAGCAGCATTTTGTGTTGTGCCGCCTGATCGAGTTTCAGGCCCGCACCAACCGCCAGCAGGGCCAGTCCAAGCCCGCCTGAGCCGATGATATCGACGGTGTCGAAAATGATGTTCGGTATGCCAAAGTAATTAAAAAGCAGGCCGATGCCGCAGGCGATGATCAACGGGTTGGTGGCAATTTTCGTTAGCACAACCGCGGCTTCGGGCTTGCTGTCGCTGCGCCCGTATACCGATAGCACGATTACCGATATGACGTTGAGCAAAGGCACCATGATGGCCAGCGCCAGCGCTGCCAGGGTTACGCCGTCATCGCCGTAAAGCGGCCCAATTACGGCTATTGCCACGAAGCCGTGAAAGCGGGTGGCACCCTGAAAAACGCTGCTGAAACTTGGACCACTCTGGGGATATCGCTTCCACACGAATGCCTGAATCAGGATAAGTATGGCGGCCATGCCGAGGATGGCGACTACCAGCACGATCATGAAATCGATAATAGGCACACTACCCAGATTGGCGCGGCTCAGGGTGCGGATGATCAGAAAGGGAAATAGCAGGTAAAAGCAGATGTGTTCGACTGCAGACCAGACGGTCTCATCGGCTACCTTTGTTCTATGTAACAGGTAGCCAGTCGCGATGATAAGGAAAATGGGGGCAATCGCACTGAGGGTGGTCGTCAACGGGCGCTAGTCCCGTATCCGTAATTTATCTTCAAAGGTCCAGGGAATCGTGCGCGGTTTCAGCGTCGACTCGGGGACTACTGATTCAAGCGTATTTACGTTATTGGTTTGAACGTCGTAGCGTCCGATACGGATAAGTACACCATCGGCTTCAAATGCCAGGACAACCCCGGCAACTTTGACTGGAGTGCCGCCTTTACCGGTGTACAGGTAGTACACCATGTCCCCGGATTGCATTAATGCGGTGTGATTCCGCGGATGCGTTCGCTGCGACGACGCAGTAATTCAAGCGTGGTCAGCAACAGTACCGAGAACAGCACAAGGATTGTTGCGGCGGCGAGGATGGTCGGGCTGATTTCCTGACGTATGCCGGACCACATCTGGCGGGGCAACGTGTGCTGTTGAGGACCGCCGATGAACAGTATGATAACGATTTCATCAAAAGCCGTAATGAAGGCGAACAGCGCACCGGAAATCATCCCCGGCGCAATCAGTGGCATTTGTATCTTGAAGAAATTGTAAGCCGGTGTACCGCCGAGATTGGCGCCCGCCCGCATCAATGAGCGATCAAAACCGACCAATGTAGAGGTGACGGTGATCACCACGAAAGGCATACCGAGAATGGTGTAGGCGAGAATGATGCCAGCATCAGTGTTCGACAGGTTGACCTTGGCGAAGAAGAAAGCCATGCCCGCTGCGGTGATGATCAGCGGTACGATGAGCGGTGAAATCATCAATGCCATGATCGCACGCTTGGCCGGCATATGCTGATTGCTAAGCCCCAGTGCCGCCAATGTTCCGAGAAATGTGGCCAGTATCGTCGAACACAGTGCATAGTAAAGGCTGCGACCGGCGCCGGTCATCCATTTGTTATGACACATGGTCGAGGCGCTGTCGTCGACACCACTGCAAATGCCGAACAATGCTTTGTACCAACGTACCGAAAATGCGTCTGGATCAAGTGCCAACATTTCAGGAGTGAAATTCAGAAATGGTGTAGACGTAAATGAAAGCGGAATAACCGCGATCAGAGGCGCAACCAGGAAAAACAATACGAAGATACAAAACGCCATGTAGCAGTAATGCCAGACTCTTTGCCCGGGTGTAGCATAGATTGGAAGTGCCATATGTTTAACCCATCTTCATGTTGTCGATGCCGATGATCTTGTCGTAGACCCAGTAAAACAGCAGAATTACGCCAAGCAGAATAGTACCCATCGCCGCAGCGAGACCCCAGTTAAGCGAGCGCTGCATGTGGTAGGCAACCATGTTGCCGATCAGGCGACCATCCTTGCCACCGACCAGTTCGGGCGTGATGTAGTAACCGATAGCGACGATGAACACCAGTATGCAGCCCGCGCCGATGCCGGGAATGGTCTGTGGCATGTAAACACGAATAAATGCCAGGGTTGGCGTGGCGCCGAGATTCTGAGCCGCCTTCATCAAGCTCGGTGGTATGGTCTTCATGACGCTGTAAATTGGCAGAATCATGAAGGGCAACAGTATTTGCGTCATGACGATAATGGTGCCGTTGAAGTTGTACATCATCGCCAGACGGTTGTCGTCACTGATTATACCGGCTGCGACAAGGGTGTCATTGACTACTCCATTTTGCTGCAACATGATCATCCACGCCACGATGCGCACCAGTAGCGATGTCCAGAAGGGCATCAAAACGCAGATCATAAGCAAGTTGGAAATCCGCATCGGCAGGGTAGCCAGCAGATAGGCGACCGGGTAGGCCAGTATCAGGCAGGCGATGGTGACGAGAATGCTCACCAGGATTGTACGCCACCACAGCAGGTTGTAGACCTTGCGCTCATCCGGTTGGTGTATGACATTTTTATCAAAATCATAGGTGCGGTCGATCGCGTTCCAGTAATAGCCCAGAGTACGTTTATCCTTCATTATGCCCAGCGACAGCCAGTACGTATTATCGAGCCAACGATCATCCGCTTTGACAAACGCTTCCTTGTAAGGGGGTTCCATTTTTTTAATTTTTCGTGCTGTCCGCTTGACCAGACTGCGCCAGCCGGGCAAGGCATAGTTCATGCGCACGCTGGCCTTGCCGATGTCGGTTTTTTCGGCGCTTTTCAAATCGTTATAGAGGGCTTCGAACATCGCCTCGGAAGGCTCGCTTTCCTTATCCCAGGCTTCGAAGGCCTCAAAGGTCTGCGGCAAGACATTATTAATAAGCTTGTCGTCGACGCTGCGCGTCAACATGTTTCCGATCGGAATAACAAACAAAAAAATCAGGAACAGCAGTGGTGGCGCCACCAGTAACAGGGCGCGCAACTTGCTTCGACGCAGCGACTTTTCCAGACTCGCTTTGAGGGGGACACCGTCTGCCGTTAGCAGGGGGCCATCAATGGTTGCAGGTGCTGTGCTCATGATTTTTTTATCGGCTGGTTAGAAAAATGGGGACAGACGAAAATGTCTGTCCCCGTATATTGCCAGTTTACTGACCCATCCAGGCGGTGTAGCGCTCACCGATTGAATCGCCGTAGTCAGCCCACCAATCGGGGCTTGCAACGACTGAACGCGCCATAACTTCGGGGCGGTTCGGCATGTGTTCCATGATGTTCTTGCCATTGTGGAACCAGGGCTCGCCCTTTTTCATGACGTCAAACGCTGACGCGCGCATCGGACCGTAGTTGATGTACTTGGCCTGCTCTGCCTGCGATGCAGTTGAAGATGCATGCACCAGGAAGTCCATGGCGGCTTCCTTGTTAGGAGCACCTTTTACCATGACCAACCATTCTTCTTCGAGTACCTGTCCGTCCCAAACGGTGACGAACTTGGCGCCTTCAGAAAGAACCGCGGCTCCGATACGACCGTTGTAAGCCAGTGACATGGCCACTTCGCCCGATTGCACCAGTTCGAGAGGCTTGGCACCTGAAGACCAGAACACAGCGTGATCCTTGATCTTGTCGAGCATCGCGAACGCACGATCAATGCCTTGCGGAGTACTCATGACCTTGTAGACGTCCTTGATCGCAACGCCATCAGCCAGCAGCGCCATTTCGATCAACGCGTTCGGCCAGGTATGAATGCCGCGCTTGCCTGGGAATTTCTTGACGTTGAAAAAGTCGGCGATAGTGGTCGGCTGAGCACCGCTGAAAGTACCTTCCTGATAAAAAGGAACGTAAGACCAGAAAATCTGCGGGACCACACAGTCATTAGGAACGTCAACCATGATGTCGTCGTCCATTGAAGTACCATCAGGTGCTTTTTCGAAAGCACTGCGATCGAGTTCTTCGAACAGTCCTTCGTCACAACCAACGCGTGCTTCACTGGGAAGTACATCAACGATGTCCCAGGTGACACTACCCGATTCGACCTGGGTACGTACTTCACCGAGACCACCGTTGTAGTTGATGAAATTGATACTATCCGGATCCTTATAGGTTTCCTGATAGGCCTTTTGCTGTGAGGCAGTGTAGGCACCGCCCCATGAAGCTATGTTGACTTCAGCCTGAGCCGCGGTGGTTACCGCAACCACTGAAGCCAGCAGGGTTTGTTTAAAAATTACTTTCATTATCTAGTTACTCCTCTTCGGTTTACTTTTATAGATACAATGGAACTGCGCGGTTAATCGGACGGGTCCAAGGCCCGGCAGTCTTCCGCATTCCAGCCGATATTGACCGTGTCACCTTCTTTGAGGTGCGCATGGACGGCTGAATTTGGAATTTTTACAATAAAATCATCGTGACCGAGCACCGTGAAACGCGTGCGGATATGGTCACCCAGGTAAATTAGCTCTTCGGCCAGGCCGGAAAAGATATTCGGCAAGGAGCCGGGTTCCGGATTTACCGTGACTCGCTCCGGGCGCAGTGACAGAGTGCTGCGGCTGCCGATGCCTCCCACGTTTACTTTTTTCGCAATGACGGTGCCGACATTGTTATCGACTTCGACTTTTACGACATCGCCGTCTTCTTCAACAACCTTGCCGACAAATCGGTTGTTTTCACCGATAAAGCCAGCGACGAAAGCGTTATTGGGCTCTTCGTAAAGCACTGGTGGCGGATCGCACTGCTGAATAATCCCGTCATCAAAAACAGCGATACGATTCGACATGGTCAATGCCTCGCTTTGATCGTGGGTTACGTAGACCACGGTGAGGCCGAGGTTTTCGTGAATGTGCTTGATTTCGTACTGCATTTGCTCGCGCAGGTTCTTGTCGAGTGCACCCAGTGGTTCGTCCATCAAAACCAGGTCGGGGTCGAATACCAGCGAACGGGCAACGGCTACGCGCTGCGCCTGTCCACCGGACAACTGTGCTGGACGACGATCACCGAAAGCGCCCAGTTGGACCATGTCGAGCGCGCGATTGACGCGCTGCTCGCGTTCGGATTTGTCGATGTTGCGAACTTCCAGCGGGAAGGCCAGGTTTTCAGCTACGGTCATGTGTGGAAACAGGGCATAGTTTTGAAAAACCATGCCGATACCGCGCTTGTGCGGCGGCACCCGGTTGATCGGATGTTCATTCAGGAAGATTTCACCGTGCGTGGCGGGTTCAAAACCTGCCAGCATCATGAGGCAGGTCGTCTTGCCGGATCCTGATGGTCCCAGCATGGTCAGGAACTCGCCCTTGGCGACGTCCAGGTTGAGGTTCTTTACGACCAGGGCATCGCCATCGTAGCTTTTTTGAATATCGACGAAACGTACAAGGGAATTTTCACTTGGCATGGCAGGATGATCTCGGCTGGATGTCTTGTTTCAAATTATTATCGCCTTTAGTCGGAAATTAGTTATATTTTCGATGTTCCGAACCGTTGGCTAGTTCGGAACCATATCGGTGTTAATGAGCAAAATCAACCGTTTTTGTCCAGTTGGTCGGGATAGCACATCTTTACCCAGGCCAGCTGAACCGAAGATTAACCGGTCTGCACAGGTCTGCTTTACCCAAAAGACTTAACCAACAGACTTTCCTGCATCACCCATTGGCGGGTCGAGACTGTGAAACTGACAGTCATAGGTTATAACTTCACCCTTGACGCCGCTGATGTTGCTTTGCACGCGCGTCGCGATCAGGGTTTCCACCGGGAAATTGAAGACAAAGGTCCAACTCTCGGTAGAAAACGGGTTGGAAGCGGAAGACACCACGATCAGACTGTTTTTGGTCTGGGAGCGTATGCGGATAAGGTTGTGCGCCTTGTCGGTGGTGTCAATTTCAATGCTGGCGCCTTTGCTGCCATCTTTGCTGCTGCGAGGCTGCCATTCGAAACGAAGCTTTGATTTTCCAGCGTCGAAATTCTCCGCCATCATCCATTCGGAAAAGCGGGACTTGGCCTGCTCGGAATTTTTTTGTGATTCGGACTGACGGTGGCGCCCAAGCAGGCTGGATTCGTCGCTGATACAGGCAATCGTCGTGGTTAGCTGGATATCCGCGGCCGGCGCCAGACAAGGTAGCGCCAGTAGCAGCAGGCAGAGTAGTTTCATCGGCGCAGTATAGCGTCTCGGGGCTTGCCCGGCGAGTTATGGGCACAATGGACAGGTGTCGGGCGACCGCGAGTGCTGTGGGTTGACAGGCCAACTGACGGCGTAGCTATAATGTGGGACCCAAAACCTGTCCCGGAGGGCGCCGCAATGTTGAGTATTCGACCAGTATCACGGTTGGCTTCGATTTTGAGTGTGATTTTTATCGCGATGGTGAGTCTGTCGTTGCAGGCCGCGATTGCCGAAAAACCCGAGCAGACAGAATTACCGCAGCCAACCAGAGGACAGCTACCCGGGGATGTGGTGCGTATCGTTATCGAAGCCCTGGCGCAGAACGACCAACCCTATGCGGATGCAGGTATTGCGACCACCTTCGCCTTCGCCTCGCCAGCCAATAAAGTTAATACGGGCCCCTTATTGAAATTCACCCAAATGGTGCGCACTCCGGCTTATGGCATCATGATCGATCACGTCGAACATGAGTTCAGTGAAGTCGTGCTGATGGGAGTTCAGGCCTATCAAATGGTGAAAGTACGCGCGCTCAGTGGCGCCGAGGCCGTCTTCGCTTTTCGGCTGAGTCAGCAACAGGGCGGCGAATTCGACGGCATGTGGATGACCGATGCGGTTTGGCCGGTTGCAAACGCTGATATTCCTGAACAGGCTTTCTGAATTGGCAGAATATGGTGGTGACCGGGGACGTAGTTATGTGGCGGGTGAAAATGATCCAGTCGTAAGCGTTGGACGTATGTTCCCCAGAGCAAGGTTCAAGCGAATCTTACCAAGCCAGAGTTAACGAACCTAAACCATCGAGTGATTATCCTATGAAAACATTACTAGTGACGCTGTTCTGCCTGACACTCGCCGCCTGTGCCGGCGGCTACCACCCGAGATATTATTACAGTAATATCGAGGTCGCGAATCTTAGCGGTGGTGCCATTACCAATGTAGAAGTTCAGATCGGAGCAGATGGCCGTAACCTGCGTTGTGAAGCCGTGGCCAAGAACGCGCTTTGCCAGGAGCGTTTTGGCAAGCGGCCCTACCCGGAGCAGGATATCGAGTTGAGTTGGCAGGATAGCGCTGGAAACCCACAATCGACCGCGGTGAATCCCCACCTTCCGGCGACTCTGTCGCCGTCAGGGGAGTTGCGCATTATGCTGGATATTACTGAAGACGGTTCCGTTAAGGCTTATTTCAAGCAGGATGACGGGTTTTTCGGTGCACTGGATATGGCTTCTGAGCTAGTCGGCTGATATTAAAGTCGGCCGTCAAGCTGCCTTCATCGTGTCTTTCCAGACACGGCGAAGGCAGCAATAAACGGAGCGTTTACGCGCACAGCTCGGAATATCATGGTGATCAGTTCCCCTTCTGCGGAGTATGATGATGACCATGTCGAAACCAAGCGACCAGACCTTGAGCAAGTTTGTTGAACTGGCGCGTTTCATAGCGGCGCAGGCCGATACGGTTCTTACCCTCGAGACGCTCGCCAGGCGTGTGCATCTCTCGCCCTCGCGCATGCAGCGGGTTTTCAAATCGATTTTCGGGGTCTCTCCCAAAAAATTCCAGCAGGCTGCCCGTAGTGAGCGCTTCAAAGCATCGCTGCGCGCTGGATCCGATATAACAGCGGCCATCTATGAAGCCGGTTATGGTTCCAGTAGTCGGGTATATGGTCAGGACATGCACTCTATCGGTATGACGCCCAGGCGCTATCGCGCCGGCGGCAGGGGCGAAGTTCTGACTTATGCCTGTCGTGACACCGTGCTGGGACCGATTATGATGGCGGCTACTGACCGCGGGGTTTGTTTTGCACAATTCGGCGCGAACTGTGAGACTTTGCTGACGAAATTGCGCAGCGAGTATCCTCATGCCGAGTTGCAGCAGTATCAGGGGCAGGCGACGCTGCAACTGGATCAATGGATTGACGCACTGAATGGCTATATCCAGAACAAGCAGCCACGCCCGGAGATACCGCTCGATTTGCAGGGTACCGCCTTCCAGATCAAGGTATGGGAATTCCTGTTGAGTATGAAGGATGGTGATGTCGCCAGTTATACGGAACTCGCGCAGGGGATAGACAAGCCCCGCGCCGTGCGCGCTGCCGCTTCGGCCTGTGCCGCCAATCGCATCGCGGTGCTGGTGCCCTGTCATCGGATCTTGCGTGGTGATGGTGGCCTGGGTGGATATCGCTGGGGTGTTGAGCGCAAGCGTGCGCTGCTCGACAGCGAACGCGCGCGCAAATCACGGGTGTAGCTGACCTGGCTGCAACGTCTGCAACTTTGTCGACGTGCAGACAGCTGGTATGACAAAAACGAGTTCGTGTCCGTTCTTGTGGCGGGGATGCCTCAGGTATTGATCGATTGTTGCGCTGGCGACGCTATTGACCTTTCCCGTCAGAATCGACTTAAAGGGTGTACTCGCGGCGGTCTTCGGTGGCATGCTTGAGCTTAACGAAGTGCAGTAGTTGCTTATCTAA
>JAIBDO010000110.1 GCA_024686195.1 Gammaproteobacteria bacterium
CCGGCAATCCTGACGCGTCTTTCGTTCTCGGGAGAGCTTGGCTATGAGATTTATGTCGAGCCCGAGTATCAGCTCAAGCTTTACCAGTCGGTCCTCGAAGCGGGCACTGATCTCGGCCTGACACATTACGGGCTGCGCGCGTTGATGAGCCTGCGTCTGGAAAAGAACTGGGGTGTGTGGACGCTCGATTTCCGCCCGGACTTCACCGCTGCGCAATCGGGCATGGATGTTTTTATCGACTGGGACAAGGACTTCATCGGTAAAACAGCCGCGCTCGCCGAGCGTGATGCGCAGCCCGCCATCAAGCTGGTGACGATGGTTATTGATACTGATGACATCGATGTCTGCAATGACGAGGCCATCCTCAAGGATGGTGAGTGCGTCGGCTACGTCACCTCGGGTGGTTACGCCCATCATGTCGCGAAATCAATGGCAATGGGTTACGTCCCGGTCGATCTTGCCTTCGACAGCGCTGAACTCGAAGTCGAAATAAACGGAGAGATGTATTCGGCAAAAATTGTCTCTGACCCTCTGTATGATCCGTCCGGGGAGCGCATGCGCGCCTGAATCGAAAGTGGTCACAGCGAGTTGGCGGGTCACCGGTAGCTGCCCTGCGCTGGGGTTTAAGTAATGACAGCTATATGACAAGCAGGTTTTCAGTCAGGCTTTCCGCGAGCTGTACTGCGAGTAGGGGGAAAGGTGGCCTGCACTTCGGCAACGGTTTTGATGTTGACGGCGCTTATCGATACCCCGTTGCTACGGTATGTGATCCGTCGACTGCAGAGCGGTCAAGCGAAGCGTAAATTCTGGGTGGAATTTGAAGTGTCCGCAGATGATTATTACCCGATGCCGGGTAGCAGCGAGTTCGCCAGTTATTTTGAACCGCGCCTATTTTTTTGTATCCTCGACGGACTCGGGCGCGATCAATACCGGGGCGATAAGCGAAGTATGAATTCAGGTAAGAGTGTGATTCTACTGATGTCCGTTGGAATCGACCGTTACCTGCCTGACCGCATCGTAAACCAGTTGCGACAGATCTGAACGTGGATTGTTGCGTCGTTCGACCAGTACCACGCGACGATAGATTGGCGGTTCGCCAAAAGGTATGGCCACCACTTCGCCGGCGGGTAAACGCCGCAGTCGCCCGGCTGGAATCACACCGGCGCCGATGCCGGCGCGTGCCATGCCGACGACCGTTTCCGATGAATCCAGCTCCATGACTTCGTCGACCGTTTGGTGATAGTCGCGCAAGGCACGATCGATGACCTTGCCCATACCGGCATGGCGATTCAGGCGGATGAAAGGGTAGGCCTTCAGCACTTCTCGCCAATCCGTCAGACGGCAATCCGGTGGAGCAACGATCATCATCGCTTCTTCGGTAATCAGCAGTGATTTCAATTCGGGGTCGGTTTCGGGCAATTCGGTAATAATGGCTGCATCGAGTTCGCGTTTGCGTACGCGGTTGGCGAGTGCTTCGGAAAGGCCTTCCTCGATACTGACCTGGAGCGCCGGGTGCGAAGTGTGCAGGTTGGCAAGTGCGCGCGGAATCAGGTTGCTGGACACACCGCTGACGCAGCCGAGCATCAGCCGTCCACCGATTTCCCCGGGAGCTTTGGCCAGTTCGACCAGCAGGTCGAAGCGTGCGAGCACATCGCGTCCGCGTTCGACCACGGCGTGTCCATGTTCATTCAGTCGGGGTGGGCGCGAGCTGCGGTCGAACAGCGCGGCACCGAGCTCGGCTTCGAGCTCGCGCATCTGGTGGCTGATCGCCGATGGTGTGACGAAAAGATTGTCCGCGGCTGCCGAAAACCCCTGCGCCTCGTCGATGGCGATCAGACTACGCAGTTGAGAGAGGTTCATAAGTTAATAAAAATTATAAATAATCATGAAAATATATCAATTTTTTTGAATAAAAATCAAATATATACTACCTGCCATTCCACTCAATATCCACTTAAAGGAGCATTCAAATGTCAGATTTTATTCTTGTAAGCGTTATGATCCTCGGCTTCGTCGGCGCAAATATACCCTTCGTGATCTAGACAAAGTCCGATTATGAGAGCCTTATTTGTTGTTGCTGGTGTTGCCCGCCAGCTGCGCAATTATGGAAGACCCCGGTGTTCGCGAGGTGAGTGAGGACAAAGCAGGATTTGTTCACCAGGCTGATGTCGGGTGAAACCGTCAGACTGCGTCGAGGAACGGGTCGACCGACGAAGCTAGCTGCTAAACGACTCAGGCATTTTCGCTGCGCTCGCTGCAAACTGATCAAAGGGGACCGGGCGTGCAAAATAGTAACCCTGAAAGTAATCACATTGCCTCAGTTTGAGGTATTGCAGTTCATCAAGACTTTCGATGCCCTCGGCGACGATTTTGAGGTTCAGCTGCTGTGCCATCACGATGATAGTGTCGACAATGACTTCGTTTTCGGATGAGGTTGAAATATTGCGTACAAACGTCTGGTCGATCTTCAATTCGTCGATCGGCAGCTGGTGCAGGTAGCTCAACGAGGAGTATCCGGTGCCAAAATCGTCCATGGAGAAACTGATACCCAGCATTTTCAATTCGTTCATGGAATCGATGCTGTGGCGGATATCCGCCATCGCCAAGCCCTCGGTGATTTCGAGCGTCAGCAGCTGCGGATCGGCTCCTGTTTCCAGCAGCACCTGCTTCAGGTTGTCGACGAACGCGGCATCGCCGAACTGGCGCGGACTGACATTCACCGCCAGTTTCAAACCGCCTTGTAATGCCGCCAGTTGTTCGCAGGCGGAGCGCAGAACCCAGTCGCCGATAGCAACGATCAGCCCGGTCTGTTCGGCGACGTCGATAAATTCGCTGGGCGCGATTATGCCGCGCTCAGGATGATTCCAGCGCAGCAGGGTTTCCGCACCGATCAATTGATTTTCGGCGTTATACTGACCCTGGAAATAGAGTTCGAACTCGCTGTTGGCAAGCGCCTGGCGCAAGCCTTTCTCAATGATGCGCAGCTGATTTACCGCATCCTGCATTTCCCTGGAAAACAGGCGCACGCCATCACGACCCTCGCTCTTGGCGCGGTACATCGCGACATCGGCATACTTGAGCAGGTCTTCGGCACTGACGCTTCCCGGGAACAGGGCAACGCCTATGCTGATGGTCAGGTGTATTTCATGGCCCTGGATCATGAACGGCTGGATAAACAGCTTGCGCATCTCATCGGCGATCATCGATGCGTGTGCACCGGTCGATTCGAGGTCATTGCCGACTTCGGGCAACAGCACGACAAATTCGTCACCCCCGAGTCGCGCGACGGTGTCCTCCTGACGAACGCGAGAGGCTATTTTCTGTGAAGCTTCGACCAACAGGTCGTCGCCGACGGAATGGCCGAGCGAGTCGTTGACCAATTTGAAGCGGTCCAGATCGATAAAAAATACTGCACCATAGCGATGATGCCTTTCGGCCTTGGCCATCTCCTGGCGCAGGGTCGCAAGGAACAGTCGACGATTGGGTAAATTAGTCAGTTCATCGTATTGCGCCTGGTAGCGGATTGTCTGTTCGGCGAGTTCGCGTTGATGACGGAATTGCAGTGATTCGAGAATGGTCTGGTTCAGGCGCTTTGCTGACATCAGCACCATCATCACAAATAGAATCGACAAGATGGTCATGGCGAGGCTGAATTCACTGTCGATCAGGTTGAACTTGATGATGATTGGGAGGCTTGCAAGTATTACGAAGCCGCGTGCAGCATTGTTGATAGCCGACAGGGTCGTAATGGAACCGGCGCAGATTCCGGAAATCACGAAGGCGAGAAATACCTGGTGTATCGGGCTGTGCTCGGGGAACAGTAAAAAGCCACCGATTCCCCAGATAAATCCGGCACTCAGGCTGGTGATGACCGCGCGCTGCGCCCAGATATTGTCGATCAGCTGGTCACGTTCTTCACGTTCGAATTGTCTGAGCATCAACAAGCGTAGCAGTGACAGCAGGTTGGTCATGGCAAACCAGGCAAGAATCGTGCGCTGATCGACAACCTGCCATTGGGCAATCGCCAGTATCGAACTGCACACCAACACGGCGAACAGGGAGCTTGGAACAGCAGCAAACAGTATCCTGGTCTGCTCGGACTTGACGTCGGCGAGATCGATTGTGGAGGGTGGTTCTTCGAATGCGACCTGCGTCATGTTGAGCGCAAACTCGACAGCAGCAATCCGGTAGCGGGACGTACACCGCGCCACAGGTGAAAAGCCTCAGCCGCCTGCTCAACCAGCATACCCAGGCCATCATGGCTTCGCTTCATACCATTCGCGATCGACCATTCCACGAAGGCGGTTGGCGCTTTCAGGTTATACATCATGTCGTAACAAACGCCTGTCTTTTCGAGGACTGCAGCTGAAACAGGCGGAATCTGGTTGCTGAGTCCGGCCGCAGTCGCGTTGATAATCAAGTGGTAACCTCCACGTGTGATTTGATTATAGGCAACCACTTCGATCTCACCGAAGCCTGCGAAGTCCAGCGCCAGTGCCTGGGCCTTATCGACACTTCGATTAGCCAGGGTGATTCTGGCTGGAGACAGCGCCAATAGTGGTTCTAGTACTCCTCTCACGGCACCCCCGGCCCCTAAAACGAGGATATTTCGCTGCTTTATCTCAATTTTCAAATTGTCGATCAGGTCACGAACCAGGCCGACTCCGTCGGTGTTATCGCCGTGAATTGTGCCGTCCGGCTGCAGGCACAGCGTATTCACTGCACCGGCAATCCTGGCGCGAGGGCTCAAGCTGTTGCAGAGTTCCCAGGCTTCACGCTTGAAGGGTACGGTGATATTGAGGCCACGAAATCCCTGTTGTTGCAGCTCGGCGATTCCTGCTGCAAAGGCGTCGGCAGCAATTTCGATTGCCTGATACTCGAGTGCCTCGCCTGTGGCGCGCGCGAACTCAGCGTGGATGCGGGGTGACAGGCTGTGGGCCACCGGATTGCCGACCACCGCGTAGCGATCAACACGGTTGCTATGCGCCATTATTTTTCCTGCAACCAGGCGGCTGCCGATTTCGCGTAGTAGGTCAGAATGCCATTAGCTCCGGCGCGTTTGAACGACAGTAACGCTTCCAGTACGCAAGCGCGTTCGTCTATCCAGCCGTTTTGCCCCGCTGCCTTGAGCATCGCGTACTCGCCACTGACCTGGTATACGAAGGTCGGAAACTGAAGCTCTTCGCTGATGCGCCGCACGATATCGAGATAGGGCATGCCGGGTTTGATCATGACCATGTCGGCGCCTTCATCGATGTCGAGCGCCGCTTCATGCAGGGCCTCGTTACTGTTGGCCGGATCCATCTGGTAGCTGTATTTGTCGGCACCGGCAAGATTGGCGGCAGAGCCGACCGCGTCGCGAAACGGACCATAGAAGCTCGATGCGTATTTGGCCGCGTAAGCAAGAATGCGCGTATTCACGTAACCACTGGACTCCAGCGCCTCACGGATCATGGCGATACGACCATCCATCATGTCGGAAGGGGCTACTACATCAGCTCCAGCCTCGGCGTGCGACAGTGCCTGCCGAACCAGAACTTCGATAGTCTCGTCGTTCACCACGTATCCCTGTTCATCCAGCAAGCCATCCTGGCCATGGCTGGTATAGGGATCGAGCGCCACGTCAGTGATGATACCGAGCTCTGGATACGCCTCCTTGAGCGCACGCACGGCGCGCTGTACCAGGCCTTGCGGGTTCCAGGCCTCGTCTGCCTTGTCGCTTTTGCCGGCTTCGCCGACGACCGGGAACAGCGCGATTGCTGGAATGCCAAGCGCGCTGACTTCCTGCGCCTGTTCGAGCAGTAAATCGATGCTTACGCGCTCGACACCGGGCATTGATTCCACGGTTTCGCTGCGCTGCTCGCCATCGAGGATAAACATCGGATAGATAAAGTCGCTCGCGCTGAGGCTGTTTTCACGCATCAGGCGGCGGGAAAAATCGTCGCGACGCATGCGTCGCTTGCGGGTGTAAGGGTAACTGGACACGGTTTTATCTCTGATTGAGGTGACTAGGAGTCTGTCGGGTTTAGGATAAATCTACTGCGGAAAAACCATTTTGGCCAGATTTTCCTATCCATTTCGTCAAATTATGAATGACTATTTTCCTCAATCGATAGAAAAGTCTGACTCAAAATGGCTCTTCCTCGCTACGATTACCTAAACCCGACAGACTGCTGGCGCAAATATCGCATATATCGGGCGCAGGTGACAGCGGTCACGGCTGCGGGGCAGCGCGGTGGGTGTTATGTCTCCGAGGCTCTTGCGGGGCTTTTCAGGTATTGCGTACCAGCCAGCGTACCAGGTCGGTCCACAGGCGGCTGATCTGCCGTTTCGACGGCATGATGCCGGCATGGGGTAGCTCAAGTGTCACCACCGGAACGCCGAGGTGAATACCTGCGTAATTGCCGAGTGAACCGGGGTAAGTGCCCATCAAATTCTTGTAGAGATGGCCGATCTGACGGGGCGCGTTGTTACGGTCGGGTGCATCATAGTCAACCAGCGAGTAAGGTGCGTGCACTGCGATTACAACATCGGGTTTGAAGTCTCTGATTTCCTGGTATAGCCAGATAGTTTCCGGCTCGCTGAGCGGATATGGACCTGGGTAGCGACGCTTATTTCCCTTTGTCTTTTCACGCCAGTAGTCAAGCGCCGCGTTCGCGGCACCATTGGGGCTGGCGAAATTGCGATTCAGGTCGACACCGTCTGCATTGGTGCGACTGTGTTTTTTCTGCAGCGCGCCGTCGGGATTCATCAACGGATTGACGCGCCAGTGAAACAGCCCCGAGTGGTGCTTCTCCAGAGTGTGCATCCATTTGAAGACAATGCTTATCGAGGCAAGTTCATCGCCATGCGTGCCGCCAACCAGCAAAATTCGGGCCTGCGGTTGGCGCTGGCCGAGTGGTGGATATTCCTTGATCAATAGCGGCGTGCCGTCTACCGAGCGGTGCCCGCTGTGCTGCATATTCAGGCTGGTGCATTCCCGGTTACCAACGCTGGCGAGTTTGTCGGATATTCTCTGACAAATCGATTCCATTGACTCTATGGCTTCAACTGTTGCCAATGGCTTGTCGCGCGGGCTCGTTGTGAGCGGCTCAAGCGGTGCAATTGACGCCACCGGAATCTCGTTTTCGGACGCGCTCGCCATGCTGCTCAGCAAAGCCAGTCCTACGGTTACGATAAGGGCAGGATTAAACACCGGGAAACAGGCTCGCTGCCAGCAGGATTAATGTTGCAAGTTTCATTAGTAGATTATTGGATGACAATGCGCTTAATTCAAGGCAAAAAAAAGGGTGCGCATGCACCCTTCTCAGAAAGCTGGATATCGTATCGCAGCTATTATTTGTTACCGTAACGCTGACGAAATTTGTCGACTTGCTTGGCGGTTTGCAAAATGTGCTGCTTACCGGTGTAAAACGGATGCGACTGACTGGAAATTTCAAGCTTCAACAATGGATATTCATTGCCGTCTTCCCACTTGATGGTTTCACGTGTCGGCACGGTCGACTTTGTCAAAATGGCGAAATCGGATGAGATGTCCTGGAAAACGACGTCTCTATAATTAGGGTGAATGTCTTGTTTCATGGCGCGGCTGTTATTGGGCAAGTCATAAAGGGCGCGAATTCTCACCTTTTAGCGACTAAAGTGCAAGTTTTATTTGGCAATTAGTCGGTTGCAGTGGGTTTGATTCCGATGGCGAAGTTAATGTGTTTTATCATCAAAATTTTATAAAACCTTGAGCCGCCGTAGGACCCCTGAGTTATCCACAATTTCTGTGGATAACTGTGTGTATAAGCAGCGCAGGAGACACGCAGAGGCAGTAGCTGCCTAGGGTTTTGTTAAATGTGTCATTTTTTAACCAACTTATAAAATACTTTTAAATCAATGACTTGCATAGTTGTGGAAATCGCATGGAAAAAATTTAGAAAAATATCTTGACTTTTTTTCACCTAATATTTAGTTGTGCATAATTTCTCTGTTAGATTCGAAAAATGGCTTGCTTTTTGTTGGTTGAAGCGTCAGAAATAGTGCCTGTAGGTCGTTTAAATGACGAAACCCGAGTTCGCTCGGGGTTATTTTTTCGCCATTGAATTCCAGCAGACCCTTGTCTTGGGCCAGTTTCAGCGAAGGAAGTACATCGTTTAACGATAATCCGGTGTTGTCGTGGAACAGATGGGTATCGAAGCCCTGTTTGAGACGCAGCGCATTCAACATGAATTCAAAACACAGATCTGCGGTGTCAAGTTGAGTCTCGCTGGCAATCCGTGCGCTTCCCTGTTGTTCCAGGTAGAGACGCGGATGGCGCAGTCGCACGCGGCGGATTACGCGATCTTCGCCTGGCAGGGTGATCTTGCCATGGGCTCCGGCACCGATGCCGAGATAGTCTCCGAATTCCCAGTAATTAAGATTATGACGCGACTCGCGTTTTGGCTGGCTGTAGGCTGAAATCTCGTATTGTCGATACCCGGCCTTGGCCAGTTGGGCCTGACATGCTTCCTGTTGCGCAAAGCATAGATCATCATCGGGCATGTCTGGTGGTGGTCGCTTGTGAAATAGAGTGTTCGGTTCGATCGTCAACTGATAGTGCGACAGGTGTTCGGGACCGAGTTCAATTGCCTGTGCCAGGTCTGATATTGCTGCCGAGAGACTCTGTCCGGGCAGACCGAACATCAGATCGAGGTTGATGTTGTTAAAGCCCGCATCACGGGCCAGTTGGAAGGCCTGTAGCGCCTGTGCCTTATCATGTACGCGTCCCAGTATTGCCAGTCGCTCGTTGTCGAAGCTTTGTATGCCGATGGACAGACGATTCACGCCGGCCTCACGGTATCCCCGGTAATTCGCGGCCTCGGCGCTACCGGGATTGGACTCCATGGTGACTTCGATCGCCGGCGCAAAGTTGATCAGTGAGCGCAGCCCGGAAAATAACCGGTCGATGGACTCAGCAGAAAAAAGTGACGGGGTGCCGCCGCCGATGAAGATCGATTCGATGCGGCGTCCCCAGATCAGCGGCAGGTCCTGGGCAAGGTCGTCGAGCAGTGCGTCGACGTAGGCCTGCTGCGGGATGGAATCGGTCTCATGCGAGTTGAAATCGCAATAGGGGCACTTTTTTTCACACCAGGGAAGGTGTATGTAAAGGCCAAGCGGTGGATTGCTGCTAAACATCTCGGTCCCTGAGCTTCTTTTTCAACTCGACGAGTGCCATGCCGCGATGGCTAATGCGGTTTTTCTCGGCAGCACTGAGTTCAGCGCTGGTGCAACCGAGTTCGGGCAGGAAGAAATAGGGATCGTAGCCGAATCCTCCTTCGCCGGCAGGCTGCAGCTGGATCATTCCTTCCCAACTGCCCTCGCAGATCAGCGGTGAAGGGTCTGCGGCGTGACGCATGAAAACGATTACCGCGCGATA
>JAIBDO010000181.1 GCA_024686195.1 Gammaproteobacteria bacterium
CCTCGCCATCGAGATTGACAAAAATAAACCCGTGCCAGTTTTCGCAGGGGAATTCGGGTAAACGACAATCACGGATGAAATCCGCATGTCGCTCATCAACGCCCGCCGCGCGTTGTAACTTACCCTCAAGGTCATAGGTCCAGGCGTGATAGGAGCAGGTAATGCGTTTGCAGTTACCCGTACCGCTGAGCAAGGGCATAGCCCGGTGTCGACACACATTGGACAGCGCCTTGATTTCATCGGCAGGGGTTCTGACGAGAATAATCGGTTCACCCACCAGCTCGGTGGCGAGGTAGTCCCCTGCTGCGGGTATCTCTTCAGCGCGCCCAAGGCATACCCATTTCCTGCGAAACAATTGTTCGCGTTCCAGCTCGAGGAAGGCAGGCGAGGTATAGAACTCGCCGGGCATGGTAAAGGCGTCTTCCGGCGCAGTACTCAAGACCGCATCGAGTCGCTTGAACAGTTTTTCCAGATCAACGTCAGGCATGCTTGTCATCGCCTCCGTTTCGCGCTCAGTTTCCGGCTGATTCCATGCCGCTCTTGCTGCGACGCTCTTCAATCACGCGTTGCATCCAGTCGGGATCCATTTCCGGCACCGATGACAACAACAACTCGGTGTATTCGTGGTGCGGCGGTGAGAAGATTTCCTCTTTCGCCCCCTGCTCAACAATCCGCCCCTGCAACATAACCACGACCCGATCGGCGATCGCCTTTACGGTGGCGAGATCATGGGTGATGAACATATAGGCCAGGTCCAGCTCCTGCTGCAGACGGTCGAGCAGGCGCAGGATACCCTCTGCGACCAGCTGGTCCAGAGCCGAGGTGACTTCATCACAGATGATCAACTTTGGTTCTGCCGCGATCGCGCGCGCAATACAGATGCGTTGCTTCTGCCCACCCGACAGTTCTTCGGGATAACGATCCAGATACTGGTCCGGATCGAGTTCGATCATTTCCATCAATTCACGCAGACGACGTTTCTTCGCCTCACCCTCCATGTTCAGGTAGAACGATAATGGCCTGCCAATAATGTCGCGAATGCGCTGGTGAGGATTAATCGCGGTATCCGCCATCTGGTAGATCATTTGTACCTGCTGCAACTGGGCTCGACTGCGGTTACGGTAATCCGCCGGCAGTTCGACCCCATCAAATACCACCCGCCCCTGTGAGGGCGACAGCAATCCGGTAATCACGCGCGCGGTCGTGCTCTTGCCACTGCCGGATTCACCGACGATGGCCACCGTCTCACGGCGATGAATCTCGAAATCGATATCGATCAGCACCGGATCCAGACTGCGCGCATAGGATGCCGTGACATTTTCAATGTGCAGCAGGGGTACCGTCTCAGGCAGCGGTGGCTTCTCGGTTTTGCGAAACGAGCGGACCGCCCACAGGGATTTGGTATAGTCCTGCTGGGGGTCGTCCAGCATCTGCCTGGTTTCAGATTCCTCCACCGATTCACCGTAACGCAACACCTTGATACGGTCCGCCATCTGCGCCACCACCGCCAGGTCATGGGTAATGTAGATCGCCGCCGTGTTGAACTGGCGCACGATATCCTTGATGGTCGCCAGCACCTCGATTTGCGTGGTGACGTCAAGCGCGGTAGTGGGCTCGTCAAAGATGATCAGGTCAGGCCGGCATGACAGGGCCATCGCCGTCATCGCCCGCTGCAACTGCCCGCCCGAGACCTGGTGCGGGTAACGAAAACCGATCAGGTCCGGTTCCGGCATGCGGATTTTCGCGTATAGCGCTTTCGCATCTGCGTAGGCTTGTTCGCGACTGCCGATACCATGCTGCACCACCGTCTCGCTGAACTGATCGATCAGCTTGTGTGCCGGGTTGAACGAGGCAGCTGCCGACTGAGCAACGTAGGCAATACGTGCGCCTCGCAACTGGCGTTTCTGTTCTTCGCTCGCAGTAGTCAATTCAATCCCATCGAAGCGCACGCTGCCAGCACTGATCCGACAACCCGGTTTTGCATAACCCATGGCGGCAACGCCGATGGTTGACTTGCCCGCGCCGGACTCCCCGATCAAACCCAGGATTTCACCGCGCCGCAGGGTAAAATCAACACCCTTGACGATCTGGTGCCAGCGACCTTCGCTGTAACCCTCGATTTTCAGACCACTGACTTCAAGCAGTATCTCGTTGCTGGTCGGCGTGTCAGAGCTCATCTTTCAACCCGCTGGTCTGGTGCAGAAACCAGTCCACAACAAAATTAACCCCGATCGTCAGCAGCGCGATAGCGGCCGCAGGAATAAGCGGTGTGTAATCTTCAAAAGTAATCAGATCGGCGGTATCGCGCACCATCGAACCCCAGTCGGCAGTGGGTGGCTGGATACCCAGCCCGAGAAAACTGAGCGCGCTGATGGTCAGAAACACAAAACAGAATCGGATACCGAACTCAGCCGCGAGCGGCGCCGAGATACTGGGCAGAATTTCGCGCAACGTGATCCAGGCCAGTTTTTCACCACGTAAGCGTGCAGCCTCGACAAAATCCATCACCACGACGTTAAGGCTAACCGCCCGCGTTATGCGAAATATCCGGGTCGCATCGAGTAAACCGATAATGAGAATCAGGCTCAACACCGAGGTGCCGAAAATCGACAGCAACAGCATCGCAAATATCAACGCCGGTATCGCCATCAATACATCGACCATACGACTCAATAGTTGATCGATCCAACCACCGAGCACGGCAGCGATAATGCCAAGCGTGCCACCCAATACGAAGGCATAAACAGTTGTCACCAGGGCAATGCCCACCGTGTTGCGCGCGCCATAAACCAGGCGTGTCAGCATATCGCGACCAAGGTTGTCCGTGCCGAGAAAATATTCTTCTCCCCAGGGCAGATACTTCTTACCGACGATCTCGGATTCTCCGAAGGGCGCAATCCAGGGCGCAAACAGAGCCACGAATACATATACGAGGATAATCAGCAGGCCCAGTTTGGCGCTGAGTGGCGCTGTCCACAACCCTCTTAAAATGCGCTGCGCGCGCGTTATCTGCAGCGTATCTGCGACGTTCGGAAGGTTTTCCAAGGGAGGTGCCGGAGTCGTCATTTCGGATGCAACAACCGCGGATTGGTCAGGATAGACAGGATATCGGCAATCAGGTTCAGGGTGACATAGGTCACTGCAAAGATCAGGCAACAGGCCTGCACGACCGGCATATCGCGCCGTTGCACTGCATCCACCAGCAATTGTCCGAGGCCGGGGTAAACGAACACCACTTCGACCACCACCACACCGACGATCAGGTAGGCCAGGTTCAGTACGATGACATTGACGATCGGTGCCCAGGCGTTCGGCAGGGCGTGACGGATAATAATCCGCGGATTGCGGATACCTTTGAGCGTGGCCATCTCGATATACGACTGCGACAGTAAATTTATGATCGCAGCCCGGGTCATTCGCATCATATAGGCTACCGACACCAGGGTCAGCGTCACCGCCGGCAGGAAAGTTTTATTCAGACGCTCAAGGAATCCGGTTTCGCCCTGAATATTTGACAGGCTCGGGAACCAGCCGGCTTTGACCGAGACAAACAGGATCAGTATGTAGGCGACAAAAAACTCGGGCGTTGAAATCGATGACAGGGTTACCACATTGACGGTGCGGTCATAAATAGAATTGCGGTACAAGGCGGCCAGAATACCGAGTAAAAGCGACAGGGGTATCGAGATACAGGCGGCGAAGGCAGCCAGGAATATGGTGTTGGCAAATCGTATGCCGATGACTTCGCTGATTTCGCGACCGTTACCGATCGAGGTGCCGAAGTCGCCCTGCAGGATGCCACCCAGCCAGTTGATGTAGCGAAGGTGTGCGGGCAGGTCGAGGCCAAGTTGCTTGCGCAACGCGGCCACCGTATCGGGCGTCGCTGCCTGGCCCAGGATTGCCTGCGCCGCATCCCCCGGCAACATCGACACCCCGAGAAAAATAATCAGCGACACGATAAACAGGGTGAGCAATCCGAGCGAAATTCGCTGCAACAGCATTGTCGCGATATTGTTCATGACGTTCCTGCCCACCAGTTCGGCGCATGGCATTTGCGCTGTCGGGCGTGGATGTTGTTACCCCTTGGCAGGACGCAGCCGTCCAGGCCGCTGATCATCCGAGAACCTCATGCAGTCGCTGATTTACCCGTGCCGTCATATCCTGCGCTCCAGCTTCGAGCCAGGCGTCGGCGTCGGAGCGCTCACACAGGTCGGGGTACCAGTTTTCGGTCATGAAACGTTGTTGCGTGTGCTCATCGGTCAGGAAATCATTATTTTTTACCGCTCGCTTAACCACTTCCAGCGCGATCGAATCTGCGTTCACTTCGACTCCGGTCGCCATTCGATTCGACCAGCCGACTAACTCATCGCACAGGGTCAACATCTGCAGGGATCCGGTACGCCCACCTGATAGAAAACCAAGGTTATGCACGAAAGGTGTCGACGCGAGTGCAGCGATGGCCAGATTGGCACCCGCCTCCGCTGCGGCCTGGGCATCAAACTGGTGCGAATCCGAGCACCCCGCTCCGATCCAGGAGGGAATGCCGATACTGCGAAAATAATCGGCCGCACCGAGACCGGCCATCATGTACTCGGGTGAACCATAGGCCAGGTTCGCCTGGCGCAAGTCCATTGGCAGTATGGATGAACCACTCATCACCGGGGCGCCCGGCTCGGCCAATTGATGAACCACGATACCGGCAATCGCCTCGGCGGAGGACTGGGCGATGGCACCGGCGGTCGAAATGGGACAGGACATGCCGGGGAAAGTGGCCGGGTAACAGACCGCCGGGATGCGCCAGCGCGCGCAGTTGATCAGGCGCAGACACAGTTCTTCGGGTAACTTCAGTGGTGAAATCGGCCCCATCAGTTCCAGGCAAACCGGTTTATCGACCATGCGCTGCCAGCCACCCGTCATGTCGGCAATCAGGTTCAGCATACGTTCCTGGATGATGTCGTCATGCGCCAGTAGCGCGGCCGGTTTGCTGCAGTTTTCATACATTGCGCGCACGGTTTCGACAACCTCGTCTTGCGGTGGCACTTCGCTCGGATAACCCAGCGAGCACACCATGTCGATATTCGGCAGAGCCTCGCACAGTTTTGCGGTTTCACGAATATCCTCGAGGCTGCAGGGACGCAGCTCGTTGCTGCGAAAATCGAGTATGCGCACGCAGTTATGCCCGGGACAGTAACTTGGAGTTTTACTCGAGGTATCGACACGGACGTTACCATCGTGATCGTAGAGCTGGATGCTCCGAGGGGCGCTGGCAATCGAGGATTCAACCAGATCCGGCGTCAGGTGAATGTAGCCCGCTGCATCTTCATGACACCCGCACTCGCGCACCAGCCGGTTACGCGTTTCGCGATGCTCGATAATAACGCCAACGTCCCACAGTATTTTTTTAACCGCATCGTGAATCATAGCCGCCTGTGTCGCGCCCACCAGTTGCAGGGACACCTGTTGCGCGAGCTTGCTACTCTCCTGGCTGGCACTGGCCTTGCGTTCGGCCTTACGCTGGCGCCCGCGTCGAACCCGACGCCCGGATGATTCGCTTTCGGTCATGATGTTGTGGCGTTCATGATTCGGGTTGCAG
This sequence comes from Gammaproteobacteria bacterium, assembly GCA_024686195.1. GTDB lineage: Bacteria > Pseudomonadota > Gammaproteobacteria. The sequence goes on from JAIBDO010000181.1 coordinate 5,594, forward strand.
AAACAACTCCGGCGACACGAGGGTCGCCGGATAGATGTCGCCGGTTAGGTGACGCAAAATATTCCTCCGCGCAACGCCTAGCCGTTGATCCACCAACGCTCGATCAGCTTGTAACCGTCGAATTCCCAGTTACCGGCAACCGTCTCGGGCACACCGACGGTCTTGTTATTGGCGGAAATATGATTGGCGAAAGCATGAATAACCGAGCCGCAATCGTCGCGACAGATCGCCTGCATGTCGTAATACATCTGCCGCCGTTTGGCATCATCGACTTCCGCGCGGGCTGCTACCAACAACTGGTTGAACTGGTCATTTTTCCAGAAAGTCTCGTTCCAGTTCGAAGTCGCCGAATAGCCCTGGGTGAACATCCAGTCCTCGGTCGGGCGCCCGCTCCAGTAACTGGCACACCAGGGGTGCTTGAGCCATACGTCAGACCAGTAGCCGTCATCGGGCACCCGCTTCGGTGTCAGTTCGATACCCGACTTCTTGGCATGCTCGCTAAACAGCACAGCCGTGTCTACGGCACCTGCATAGAGCCCATCGGAAGCACTTAACTCGACTTTTAGACTACTCAAACCGGCTTGCTTGAGATGCCATTTGGCTTTTTCCGGATCGTAAACACGTTGCTCAAGGTCACCGTTGTAATATCGGTTGGCCGGTGATATCGGGTGGTCATTACCAATCAGGCCGTGACCGTTCAATATCTTGTCGAGTACTTCGTTTCGATCGATAGACAATTTCAGCGCCATGCGCACGTGATTGTTATCGAAGGGCGCCAGGTCAGTGCGCATCGGAAAGGTGTAATGCTGCGTGCTGACGACATCCAGAACTTCGAGCCGATTGTTGCGCGCGAGCAGGTCGGC
>JAIBDO010000016.1 GCA_024686195.1 Gammaproteobacteria bacterium
CTTCTGCTACTGTCATTATCCTCACAGATGAAAGAGTTTTACAACCCTAAGGCCTTCGTCACTCACGCTGCATTGCTGGATCAGGGTTTCCCCCATTGTCCAATATTCCCCACTGCTGCCTCCCGTAGGAGTCTGGGCCGTGTCTCAGTCCCAGTGTGGCTGATCATCCTCTCAAACCAGCTATAGATCGTAGCCTTGGTGAGCCATTACCTCACCAACAAGCTAATCTAACGCGGGCTCATCTAATAGCGTGAGGTCCGAAGATCCCCCACTTTGCTCCGTAGAGATTATGCGGTATTAATCCGGATTTCTCCGGGCTATCCCCCACTACAAGGTAGATTCCCACGCGTTACGCACCCGTCCGCCACTTGTCAGCCAGAGCAAGCTCTGCTGTTACCGTTCGACTTGCATGTGTTAAGCATACCGCCAGCGTTCAATCTGAGCCAGGATCAAACTCTTCAGTTTAATACTAATACTATTTACGGATAGCTCCGTATAACTTTTTCGAAGAGAGTAAACCTAACTATTAACGTAAGTTAAAGTTTTGGTCACTCTAATCATAATGATACGAAATCATTAATGACATGAGTGCCCACACAAATTACCTAATCAATTGTAAAAGATCGTTTCATCGGGGAACACCCGGTGATGGTAGCCTTTTCAGGCTTTCTCGCTGCGCTTTTGACCTTTCGATCTTCGAGCGCTTTCTAAAAGCGAGGCGCGAATTATAAGGCCTTTTTCCGAACCGTCAACTACTTCCGTAACTTTTTTTAACAAATGCCAGGAAGCTGATATCGACACGTTCTTCAGGGGCCTTTCTTCGCTCGTCACTGACCTGAATCAGTGGCTTTAAAACCTGGTCTTCTCGACCCGACGAGGCGCGCATTATAGGGGCTTTGATTATCGCGTCAACCCTTTAATCAGACATTTCTCAAATAAGCGTAATACGCTTGAATTTGCGCTTACCAACCTGCGCCACAAGCACGCTGCCACGCTTCAGTTCGAGGCCGCGATCAGACACCTTTTCGCCATCGAGCTTGACCGCGCCTTGCTTGATCATGCGAAAACTATCCGAGGTGCTATCGGTTAACCCGGATTGCTTGAGCAGCGCCGCAATACCTATAGAGTCCTGATCCAGTTCAATTTCGATCTCAGGCATGTCATCGGGCAAGGCCCCACGGGTGAAGCGCGTAATGAAGTCCTGCTTGGCTGCTTCAGCAGCCGCCGCATTGTGAAAGCGTGCAATTATCTCTTCGGCCAGCAGGAACTTGGTGTCACGCGGATTTGAACCTGCGGCAATATCGCGCTGAAACTGCTCGATCTCGTTCATAGGACGGAAACTCAGCAATTCGAAATAGCGCCACATCAGCTCATCACTAATCGACATGATCTTGCCAAACATGTCGTTGGGCGCATCTTCTATACCTATATAGTTGCCCAGTGACTTGGACATCTTCTGCACCCCATCCAGTCCTTCGAGAATTGGCATAGTAAGTATGACCTGGGGCTCCATACCTTCAGCCTTCATCAGTTCGCGCCCGACCAGCAGATTAAACTTCTGATCGGTACCCCCGAGTTCGACATCTGCTTTCATTTCGACCGAATCCCAACCTTGCACCAGCGGATAAAGAAATTCGTGTATCGAAATGGGTTGATTATTGCGGTAGCGTTTGGCGAAATCGTCGCGCTCCAGCATCCGTGCAACGGTATGTCGCGATGCCAGGCGGATCATGTCGGCAGAACTGCGCGGACCGTGCCAGCTCGAGTTGAAACATATCTCGGTAGTATCAGGATCAAGGATCTTGAAAACCTGCTTCTGATAGCTCTGCGCATTCTGGCTGATTTGCTCGGGCGTGAGTGCCGGCCGGGTAGCCGATTTGCCACTTGGATCCCCAATCATGCCGGTAAAATCACCGATCAGAAACATTATATGATGCCCCTGCTCCTGGAACTGGCGCATTTTGTTGATTAGCACCGTATGCCCGAGATGCAGATCGGGCGCAGTCGGATCGAAGCCAGCCTTTATTCTTAATGGCTTGCCACGTGCTAATTTTGCTTGCAATTCAGCCTCAAGCAGGATTTCATCACACCCGCGCCTGAACTGATCAATTGCATCTTTTTCGGAATTCATGCTATATACCTATCTGGTGATAATTCATGCGCACATTATCTCAGTTTAACCAATAACTTAGGCCAAATACCTAATGAGCTTTCAAGACCTCGATTTCAAATCTGACCGAACCTACCCGTCAAGATCCGGAAATCTGTCGTCGATGCCATCGAGTTTTCGCTTCAACCTGACCATCAAATTACTCATGGCTGCTGCCGTTGTCACGCTTCTTGGCTTTAGCGTCTCCAATTGGCAACCCTCGGCCAAATCGCCGGATTCTACCCCCAACCTCGACCGATTACACTATTCCCTGCCGTTACCGCCACCAGATACCGCGCTGCAAGATGAAATCGCCGAAGTCGTCGAGCAGATCGAGCCATCACAATGGGAAAGCGTGATCATCAAGTCAGGCGATACATTGGCATCCATCTTTGCCCGGAAGGGCATCAGCTCGACCACGACCCACAAGGTCGCGACACTTAATGAACAAACTCGGAAATTACGCTATATCCAGCCGGGCGACGAAATAAAGCTATTGCTCGACGATCAACGCAAGCTGCGGCAGATGAAGTACATCGAAGACATTACGCGCACCCTGCTGATTCAACGCAACGAAGAGCAGGCATTCACCAGCCAGATAATTAATTACCAGCTCGATGCTTTCCCCGTCTACCGCGAAGGCGTGATTGACAGCTCGCTTTTCGAAGCAGCCGCCAACGCCGACATACCTGAAGATGTCATCATGGACCTCGTCGCGATTTTTGGCTGGGACATCGATTTCTCGCTGGATATCCGCAGCGGTGATCGCTTCGGTATTGTCTACGAGGAGCTTTTCAAGGACGACGTCAAGATTCGCAACGGTCGCATTCTTTCGGCGAAATTCATCAATGACGGCAAGACCTATCGGGCGACATACTACAAGGACCCGAGTGGTGACAGTGACTATTATGCCCCGGATGGCAGAAGCATGCGCAAAGCCTTCCTGCGCAGCCCGGTGAAATTTTCGCGCATCAGCTCGCGCTTCAGCAACAAGCGCTGGCACCCCGTGTTATCCAAGTGGCGCTCACATAAAGGTGTTGACTACGCTGCCTCACGCGGCACACCGGTGCGTGCGTCCGGTGACGGGAAAATCATCTTCGCCGGCACCAAAGGCGGCTACGGCAGACTCGTAGTAATTCGCCACGGCGGACGTTACACCACTGCCTACGGGCATCTGCATCGCTACGCGAAAGGCGCCCGAACCGGCAAAAAGGTCAAGCAGGGCCAGATCATCGGCTACGTGGGCAGCTCGGGACTGGCCACTGGTCCACACCTGCATTATGAGTTTCGTGTGAATGGAGTTCATCGTAACCCGTTAACCGTAAAGCTACCCGAAGCCCAACCCGTGAACACGGCTTATCTCGATCACTTCAAAGACCAAACCCAGGCATACCTGTCAATGCTGAGCCTGATGGACCGCACACTGGCCGACAACTCTCAGTGAGTCCCGCTCAAGGTAGTGAGCTGTATGTCGGCCTGATGTCCGGCACCAGTCTTGACGGCGTCGATGTCGCCATCGTCGATTTCGCCCAGTTTCCACCACAGTTGCACTTCTGCTCGACGACAGCTTACAGCGCCTCCGTACGCGACCGACTGCTAGACCTGTGCCGTTCGCAAACTACGTCACTGGACGAACTATACAGTCTGGATGCGGAGCTCGGCGAAATTTATGCCGGAGTTGTCAATGCAGCACTGAAGGAGGCCGGAATTTCGCCACAACAGATTATCGCCATTGGCTGCCACGGACAAACTATCCGTCACAGTCCGGATTCCGCGGTACCCTATACAGCTCAAATCGGCGACCCCAACCGCATCGCGGTGCGAACCGGCATTGATACTGTGGCCGATTTCAGACGCAAAGACATCGCTCTCGGCGGCCAGGCGGCACCCCTGGCTCCGGCTTTTCATCGGTTCCTGTTCCGTTCTAGCAAGGAGAATCGCGCCGTCATCAATATAGGCGGTATCTCCAATATCAGCTATCTGCCCGCAGACCCTGGCGCACCAATTCTCGGTTTTGATACCGGGCCAGGTAATACCCTGCTCGACTACTGGACAGACCAGCACCGAAACACAGCCTTCGACGAAGGTGGTGCATGGGCAAGCACCGGCGCAGTCAATCATGAACTCCTTGCTCAAATGCTCGACGACGAACCTTATTTTCGTCAAGCCGCCCCTAAATCTACCGGCACCGAATATTTTAATCCCGACTGGTTAATGAATTTCCTGAATAGTGCAGCGAGCAAGAGTCTGGCCCCAGCCGACGTGCAGACTACGCTGGTTGAACTAACCGTCAGAACAATTGCCGAGGCACTGATAGAGCTACCTTCAGGAATACAGAACTGCTACCTCTGCGGCGGCGGAGCACACAACCTCTATCTGATGGAACGTCTTGCGCTGGCCTTACCCGAATGCACCGTAAACACCACAGCAAAACTTGGACTAGACCCTGACTTCGTTGAAGCCAGCGCCTTTGCCTGGCTGACGCGCGAGCGCGTTAACCTGTGCGCAGGCAATATTCCCGAAGTAACGCGCGCTCGACAAACAACGATTCTAGGCGGCATTTACGCCGGCGATTAAATATAACGAATGTGAACCAGTGTCGAACATCAAACAGGTGTGCTCGGTACCCTCGTATCTTATTCCGGCACATGATGATAAACTTTCCTGTTGAATCTCCATGAGAAAACCGATGAGTAACACAAGGACCGTTTTCGCAGTATCAGCCTGCCTGTGGTTTACCATGGGCACAGCTGAAGCGGAATTCATCGGCCTTAATTTAACCACTCTAACGGGGCAGGATCCGCCGGCCTACAATACAAACCGCACCAACAGTATCGATCTGGTCGACGACCTGGACGTCGACAATTCCGCGCAGAACTCCATGGTTCTGATCCTGGAACATCCTATTACGGCACTTCCCAATATCAGATATCAGGGCTACAACCTTGACTCATCGAACAGTTTTCGAGTGAACCCGGAGATCGGCGAGACCAAAAACGGCGGCACTCTGGAAACTACCAGCTTCAATCTCGATCATAAAGACATCGTGCTTTACTACCAGCTGCTGAATAACTGGGTCGATCTTGATATGGGGGTCGATATAAAGCGGTTTGATGGTCAGGTCTCACAGGCTGGACCGACAGGCAACAGCATTGATGTCGACGAAACCATACCCTTACTCTACCTGTCAGCACGCGTTAACCTGCCAATCAACGGGCTCTACCTGGGCGCCGCCTTTAACTCCAACATTATCGATGTGGGGCTTAGCGACAGCACAGCACAGGATTCGACTATTGCACTCGGTTACGAGACCGGAACCGGCCTCGGAATAGAAGGGGGAGTAAAGTCTTTTTCCGTCGAACTTAACGATTCTGAGGATCTGGACACCGACCTTGAATACAACGGCTTATTCCTCAACGGTTACTACAACTTCTAGACCTGCAACAACTCCGTTTTCATTACTTCAACCGGCAGACCCCGACCGCAGCAAAGGATGGGGCACAAAGATGGCCCCACTGAGATGAGTTCACTGGAACATGAACGCTCGCCACCGGTCTAGATCGAGAACGATGCCCCGCAACCGCAGGTTGAGGTGGCGTTCGGATTATTGACCACAAACATCGCACCCTCAAGGCCCTCGACATAATCGACAGTCGATCCTGCGAGGTACTGATAACTCGACTGATCAATCAACAACGTGGCCCCGTCTTTCTCGACGGACTTATCGACGGGTTTCTGTTCTTCTTCCAGCGAAAATGTGTACTGGAAACCGGAGCAACCACCACCATAAACCGACACGCGCAGCATAAGGCCGGGGTTTTGCTCCTCTGCCTGAAGCTGCTTGAGCTTCCTCACCGCACTGTCAGAGAATTCAAGCAAAGTCTTGCTGGACCCGGACCCGAGCGCCATGCCGAAATTTGCATCGATGATAACTTCCATTTGGTTTTCCTGTCTCTCTTAAGCCGGTAGCTGAGATTGTATCACTTTGTCTCAGCCTTCGGTGACTGGATGACTCGAAGAACTATCGCCCATTCGATCAGACTTGTCTTCCAGACGCTTTGGTAGTTTGTCACCGTGAGGCTGATGCACCAGTCCGCCATTCACTTCCGCGCCGATCGCCATTTCGATCAGGTTGTAATAGACGCTGCCTTTTACCCTCGCCTTGGGTGCCAGCTCGACTCGAGTTGAACCGAACACATCACCGACTATTTCACCATTAAGCACCATATTGGGTACGGTGACTTCACCTTCTATGCGCCCAAACTCGCTCAGAATCAGCAGGGCGGTACTACCCTCTTCGGCAACCACGTTGCCCTTGATCGTCCCATCGACATGCAAACCACCGGAAAACACCAGGTCACCAGTGATCTCAGTCCCCTGGCCAACCAGTGTGTCGATACGTGCAGCACTAAATCCCTTCTTTTTTCCAAACATTTACATACCCTCGGACAGTACGTCATCCCATGAAATCGTTTCAGTAAACCCCTTTACCTTCTTCGTCGTAGAGGTCACGCCAATCTTAACCTCAAATGGCACGAACCCGTCAGGTAAAACGATGTCTCCTTCAAAAACCTGGAAGTACCGAAAGGCAAACTTGGTGCCTTTATCAGACTTTTCAAGCGTCAAGTCGGTCAATTTCAATTCGCTAACACTACCTTCGCTTTCGCCTCGAATCAAAACTGCGGTATTCCCAGTTACCTTTTTAGTACTTTTTCCGCTCTTCGTCAGAATCATTTTGAAGCTGAATTGTCCCTGGCTGTTCTTTTTCCGCACCTCGAAAGATTGTAGATTCACCCCAAGTGCCGTATCCGTCGGGGAAACGATACCACGATAGAACACCAGCTCCTCTTTCTGCGTCAATAATTCCCGCTGCAGCTTGACCAGCTCCTGGTTAGCTTGCTGATAAGCCTCCCGCTCTACCTTGCTACCGCCATCCAGGTGCGCATTTTTCTGCACCAGATTGCTATTGCGACTTTCCAGTTCGTCAATACGGCTCAGCAGCGTCTCGCGCTCCAGCAGCACACGCTCCAGTCGATACGCCTGGTATGCCTGACCGATGAAGAAGGAGACCACCAGACAAGCAACCACCAACAGCAAAGCAACCCAGACTTTCCAGGGTCTGTGCTGTCGAACCTTAAACCCGCCATGCAATCTGCTCAAGGCATCATCCCCGGGGCCTCAAGGCCTGCAGTCTCGTCGAACCCGAACATCAGATTCATATTCTGAATCGCCTGACCTGCCGCGCCCTTGACCAGGTTATCCTCGACCGACAACACGACAAACTTTTTGGCAGCATCGAGATAATGCACCGCAAGCCGGCAAATATTAGCGCCACGCACGCTGCGTGTTTCGGGATGCGACCCGGCCGGCATGACATCGACGAATGGCTCGTCACGGTAATAATCCTCGAACAGAGACTGCACCTGGTCAGCGTCCCCACGGGCGTCAGCATAGATGGTGGAATGAATGCCTCGAATCATCGGCATTAAATGCGGTGTAAACACGAGATCGACACCGGCATCCAGGGTTTGCAGCACTTCGCGGATTTCAGGCAGGTGGCGGTGACCCTGAACCGCATAAGCCTTGACCGACTCGGTGACCTCACAAAAAGCAGACCCGACGCTTGCCTTACGGCCAGCACCACTGGTGCCCGACTTGCAATCCGCAATAATCGAACCCGGTTCGATTAACTGGTTGGCAAGCAAAGGCAACAATCCGAGAATTACCGAAGTCGGATAGCACCCGGGATTGGCAACCAGGCGCGCGCCACGTATCTGCTCGCGGTTGAGTTCCGGCAGGCCGTAAACTGCCTCTTCGACCAATGCCGGGCAGGCATGCGTTGCGCCGTACCATTTTTCCCAGGTCGGGATATGTTTGATTCTGAAATCGGCGGCCAGATCGATAACGCGAACTCCGGCTTCGAGCAAGGATTCTGCCTGTGACATGGCCGTGGTATTGGGCGTTGCGAAAAACACCAGATCACAGTCATGGTAACTATCAGCCGATGGTTCGCTGAAACACAAATCCACCTGGCCTCGGAGATTCGGGAACAGTTCCGCTACAGCATTGCCCGCCTCCGAACGGGATGTTATTTTTTCCAACGTTACCGAAGGATGCCGAACCAGCAAACGCATCAATTCGACTCCGGTATACCCGGTGCCACCAACTATTCCAACTTTAATCATTCTATTGTTCAGGTCATACCGTTAAAATGGACTCGGCATTATACATCTACCCTATTCCGAGACCATTGAAAACTGGTCCACCGGTCAATTCAAAATGGATTGCCCAGCCTTATGCGGAGAGTCCCCAATGATTTGGGTTAAAGCGTTTCACATTATTTTCATGGTCGCCTGGTTCGCCGGCTTGTTTTACCTGCCGCGCCTGTTCGTAAACCACGCGATGACCGAAGACGAAGCGGTTCGTGAGCACCTGGCGCTCATGGAGAAAAAGCTCTACCGGTTTATTACGCCATGGATGGTGTTGACTATTGTTTTCGGGCTATGGTTGATGTTCGATTACGCCTGGGCAGCTTATGCCCACATGTGGTGGCTACACATCAAATTACTGCTGGTGGCCGCGCTGGTCGTCTATCACTTCTATTGCGGCAGTATCATTCGCGACCTGCAGAATAATCCGTCGCGGCGCAGTCACGTCTGGTATCGATGGTTCAACGAACTACCGGTACTGGTACTGTTCGCCGCGGTTATCCTCGCGGTGGTCAAACCTTTTTAGGCCATCATTGCGAGATGTATCGGGCGCAGTTTCAATCGATGCTCTCGATACCCCGCAGTCAGCCTGCTAAATGAAAGTGCTGGGCCACGAATGGCGGCGGGTCACTTGCCAGCGCGAATCAGGCCGCCCAGACCGCGACTATCGAGTTTATGCGCATACAGTTGGCGAATCTGCGCTGCATCCGAAATGAGCAGCGCCTGATCCAGTAATTCGGCCAGTTCGTGATAACTGAAAGACATGATCACTTTTTTGGCGCGCAACAAACTGCCAACACTCATCGACAGGCTGTTAATACCCATACCGATCAGAGCCATAACACCCAGTGGATCACCCGCCAGTTCGCCGCAAACACTCACCGGCGTGCCGCTTTTAGCCGCCCCCTGTACGATCTGGCGCATGGCCTTGAGCACGGCAGGATGCATCGATGAAAACAAATCGGCGACATTCTCGTTATTGCGATCCACGGCAAGCAAATACTGGGTCAGGTCGTTAGTACCGATGGACACGAAATCGGTGAGTGCACAAATATCTTCGATCTGGTAAACCGCCGATGGCACTTCGATCATGGCGCCTATCCTTGGCAATGCAATCTGCTGGCCCAGCTCCTCCTCGATTTCCGCGCGCACGCGCTTGATCAGCACCAGACACTCAACTAATTCCGCTTTACCACTTATCATCGGCAGCAGTATTTCCAGATTATTCACCTTGACGTTGGCGCGAATCATGGCTCGCACCTGGGTGACGAATATTTCAGGATGATCCAGCGTAATACGCACACCGCGCCAGCCAAGGAACGGATTCGCTTCATGGATTGGAAAATAACTTAACGGTTTGTCCCCGCCAACATCGAGAGTACGCAGCACTACAGGCATGCCCTTGAAGGTGTTCAATACGTCGCGGTATATCAGGTACTGCTCTTCCTCACCCGGAAAACGATCGCGAATCTGGAACGGAATTTCGGTGCGATACAAACCCACACCCTCGGCCCCACTGCGTAACGAGGGCGTGTAATCCGACATCAACCCTGAATTTACCAATAGCGAAACCCGGTGCTTGTCCGTGGTAATTGCGGGCTGGTTTTTCAGAACCAGCAAGTCCTGCTCTATCGCGGCTTCCTCGCGCAGATACTGCCGATACTCGGTCAGAACTGATTTGCTCGGGTTGATAAACGCCGAACCGTTGTAACCGTCGACCACCAGATCGACACCATCGAGCTGTTTGACCGGTAGATTGGGCACACCCATGACGGCCGGGATGCCGAGCGCATGAGCGAGAATCGCAACATGCGACGAACTACTGCCGTGCGCCGAGACGATGCCGCTCAGTCGGTCGAGCGGGGTTTCAGCCAGATCGGTTGCCGTCACCTCATCACCCACCAGTATGGTATGTTCGGGAAAATCAATGTCGCCGCTTTGTTCCAGCATCAGTTTGCGCAACACGCGCAGACCCAGATCACGAATGTCGTTGGCTCGCTCTGCCAGGTAAGGGTCTTCCATGCGGGTAAAAACGTGCGCGTGCTGCTCAACCGTGTCGCGCCAACTGGAGGGTGCCCAGATACCATCCTTGATGCCCTCCTCGGTATCATCGATCAGGGAACCACCGCTCAGCATTTGTGCATAGGCAATAAACAGGGCGCATTCTTCTTCCGGTAACGAGGCGCGCATTAATTCGGCCTGTTCGGTCAATTCCTCACGAACCTTGCGCACCGCTTCCCTGAAGTTTTGCAGCTCACCGTCGATATCATCCGTTCGTTTGTTCGGGACGGATTCGAGGTTGACACCACGATTGAGCACCAGCGCCACACCAATCGCCATGCCCGGCGCTCCGGCCACACCTCTGATTACATGGGTCGCCTGCTCGGTACTGAAACGACCCTGGCTCTCGGCACGCTCGATGGAAGTCGCGAGCTGGGCCGCCAGCGTGGTAAGAAAGGCTTCCTCGTCTTCGTTAAACACATGCTCGCTGCGCTGCACTGCGATGACGCCAAGCACTTCACGGTGAGCCATGATTGGCACACCCAGCATTATCGGAAAGTCGGTTTCACCGGAATCAGGAACGTGCATAAATTTAGGGTGTGCCGGTGCATCGACGAGATTCATGGCCTCGGCGCGCGCGGCGATGGTACCAACCAGACCCTGGCCGAGTTTACGCCTTACGGTACCTATTATTTCAGGATTCAAACCGCTGGCCGCCTGCAACACCAGAGTATCGGGCTCGTCCTTCTGCGTCAGAAAAATAGTACAGGCTTCAACGCTCAAATCGCGGGTCAGGCTTTCGGTGATCAATAGCAACGCACTATTTATGTCAGAAGCGCGGTTAACCTCCTGGACAATGCGTTGCAAACGGTGAATCATCGAACCCAAATTGTTATCTCCCTAATCACTTTGTTCGCTGCCGACCTGTGGCAGGCCGGTCTCCAGTTGCGCCAATGCGCACTGATACACACGCCGTTTGAAAAAAACCACGTTATCGGCAGGGTACCAGTAATCAACCCATTTCCAGTGATCGAACTCCGGCGTGGCCGAAGCACCGAGGTCAAAGCTGGTCTCGTCGGCATCGAGGCGCAGCAGATACCAGAGCTGCTTCTGTCCGATACAACGTGGTTCCGAACGTCGCATCAACCGCCTGGGAAGCTTGTAACGCAGCCAGCTATCGGTCGCAGCCAGCACAGAGACGTGTTCCGCCTGCAGGCCCGTTTCTTCCCATAATTCACGATACATCGCCTCCTCTGGCGCTTCATCAGGGCTAATACCTCCCTGCGGAAACTGCCAGGCATCCTGCCCAACGCGACGCGCCCACATCACCTGGCCCGACGGGTTACACAGGATTATTCCGACATTTGCGCGGTAGCCATCCGTATCAATCATTTCTCGGTTCACCTTAAATCATATAGAATCTCGACCGCTCATTCTTACATAGACATTCCAAACCCAGCAAGCGACGACTCCGGATACCCGACATGACACTGGCAATATTTGACCTGGACCACACCTTGATAAACGGCGACAGCGACCACCTGTGGGGAGAATACATGGTCGAAAACGGCATCGTTGACGAACAGGCTTACCGCCAGCGCAACGACCTCTTTTACCTGGACTACCAACGCGGCACTCTGGATAACGATCAATATCTGGCTTTCGCGCTGGAACCACTGACACGCTACAGCATCGAAGAATTACACGCCTGGCGCGCGGATTACGTGGAGAAATGGATAAAACCGCTGGTTGCTCCCGGCACAGCGGCCCTGCTCGATGAACATCGCGCAAAGCATCACGAACTGATAATCATCAGTGCGACCAACCTTTTCGTCAGTGAGCCGATCGGGCAGATGCTCGGGGTTGCAACGGTGCTTGCCACCGAACCAGAAATCATCGCCAACCGCTATAGCGGACGCTTTCTCGGCACCCCGACTTACCAGGAGGGCAAGGTCACCGTGCTCAAGGAATGGATCGCCGATAGCCATCATCAACTGGCTGGCGCTTACTTCTACAGCGACTCACTCAATGATCTGGCGCTGCTGGAACAGGTTGATAACCCGATTACGGTGAACCCGGATGACGACCTCAAGGCCATCGCCGAAGCGCGCAACTGGAAAGTGATCGATCTGGGTTAATCAACCTGGGGCAAATGTCGGGCGCGTGCGCCACAACATCCATGTAGTCGTGCGGAAAATCTGACTCAAATCGGCTTTACTTCGCCCCTATTGGTTAAGTCAGACAGGCCGCTAGGCCTTGGGCAGGGTAACCCCTTTTTGTCCCTGATATTTACCACCGCGATCCTTATAGGAAATCTCGCAGACTTCGTCGGATTCGTAAAACAGCATTTGCGCAACACCTTCATTGGCATAAATTTTAGCGGGCAAGGGTGTGGTATTGGAAAATTCGAGCGTCACATGCCCTTCCCATTCCGGCTCCAGGGGCGTCACATTGACGATAATGCCGCATCGAGCATAGGTCGATTTGCCGAGACAGATAGTCAATACGCTACGCGGAATACGGAAGTATTCGACGGTTCGCGCCAGTGCGAATGAGTTCGGCGGAATGATACAAACATCAGATTTGATATCGACAAAACTGTCGTCGGAAAAGTTTTTCGGATCGACGATGGCTGAATTGATATTGGTGAAAATCTTGAATTCATCGGCACAACGCACATCATAGCCGTAGCTTGAAGTGCCGTAGGAAATGATCCGTCCTCCCTCCGACTCACGCACCTGGCCGGGTTCAAAGGGCTCGATCATGCCATCTGCTGCCGCCATACGGCGAATCCAACGGTCCGATTTTATGCTCATGCAATTTCCGCAAAACGCGGAGTATATCCGTTCACGGGGAGCGGCGTCGATGCCGATGCACCAGTTTATTTCGGGGCGCGACATTCACTAGATAGCGCGCCCCTGAAAATACTCATGCAAGGCATCACTGAGCACCCTGACCCGTGTCGCTACCAGACGACCTGGCGGATACACGGCATACATACCTACCTCGGGACGCACAAATTCGCTCAGGATCGGGACCAGCGCTCCACGATCGATGTAAGGCTGCAGAAATGCGACCGGCCCGGTGACCAGCGCCTGCCCAAAACTGGCGACAGCCGCGAGAAACTCACCATTGTTGGCACTCAACCGATAGCTCATACGCGGGCTGACCTGCTTGCCATCAAGTTGATAGAACCATTGCCGCCCAACTGCAACATTGCTGTAAACCAGCACTTCATGTTGCGCCAGTTCGGCGGGATGTCGTGGCTCGCCATGCACACGCAAATGCTCAGGGCTTGCGCACACGGCAAAATGCACGTTAGCCAGCTTGCGCGCAATCAGGGTCGAGTCTTCGAGTTCGCCAATTCGAATCGCCAGGTCGATATTCTCCTCGATCAAATCCTGACGACGATCGTTCAGGTCTACCTCGATTCTGATATCAGGGTGACGATCCAGAAATTCACTGATCGGCTGCGCCAGCTGACTGACACCAATGCCTAGTGGTAGCGCCAGACGAATCCGCCCGGATATGGCCGTCTGGCCGTGCGCGACTGACCGTTCCGCATCGCGCATATCACTGATCAACTGACTTGCACGTTGATAAAACTCACGCCCTGCGTCAGTGACAGACTGCCGCCGAGTGGTGCGTTGCAGTAGCTGTACTCCGAGCCGTCGTTCGAGTTCGCTGACGCGACGACTGACCATCGACTTGGCTATCCCCAACTTGTCAGCGGCATTGCTGAAACCTTTTTGCTCAACCACAGCGACATAGGCTTCGAGCTCTTCAAAGCGATTCATATTGTTCCTTTTTTAGCAACTATCTGTTACTGATATCGCTATTTATAATATTTTGAGAACAACAATAATACCCCTATCGAAACTCAAGAGGCAATAGAAATGAAATCACAAACTCTCTCAAACCTGTCGCTGTTGTCGGGCAGGGCAATGTTGTCGGCAATGTTTATCATGGCCGGCATCAGCAAGATCGGCGCCTATGCCGGCACCCAGGCATACATGGAGTCCGTTGGCTTGCCCGGCCTGCTGCTGCCGGCGGTGATCACTCTCGAAATCGCCGGTGGTCTCGCTATTCTCGTCGGTTATCAAACCAGAGTCGCCGCTCTGCTGTTGGCCGGGTTCACCTTGATGGCAGCGATTGTCTTTCACAGTGATTTCAGCCAACAGATGCAAACCATCCTGTTCACCAAGAACATCGCAATCGCAGGTGCCTTCCTGTTGCTGTACGCACAGGGGCCCGGTGACTGGTCGTTGAGCCGCAGCAACAAGGCAGCGAGGGTAGCAGCATGAATCAGAGCACACGCATCCTGCGCCTCGACGCCAGCGCGAACCCCGAAGATTCGAACAGCCGCAAGCTTGGAAATGAATTGCTCGAGCGCATGCTGCGGCACAATCCGGATGCCGAAATTCGCACTCGCGACCTTAATCGTGACGCTCAGTTCATTGATGCAGAGTGGATCGCCGCTAACCTGACTGCGGCTGACAGTCGCAGCGATGCGGCGCAACAACGTCTGCATTATTCCGATCAACTGATCAATGAATTACAGTGGGCAGATCACATAGTCCTGACCGCACCGATGTACAACTTCAGCATCCCGGCGACGCTAAAGGCCTGGATCGACCAGGTGTGTCGCGCTGGCATTACGTTCAGCTACACGCCGGACGGACCGCTAGGGCTGCTGCAAGGGAAACGCGCGGATATCGTCATCACTACGGGTGGCGCAGCTCTCGACAGTCCGGTAGATTTTGTCAGTGGCTACCTGCGCCAGGTATTGGGATTCATCGGCATCAATGAGGTCAACATAATCGGTGCCGACCGCATTAACTCGAAGAGCGAGGAAAGCATCACGCGCGCGATGCAGAAAATTGACCAACGCTACCCTGCCATCGCGGCATGAAGCTCGACAATGAGGTCAGACATTGACTATGCGAACCGTTGAAAAAATCATCGGTGGCCAGGCAACCAGCGACAGTGCAGGCGTCCAACTG
Organism: Gammaproteobacteria bacterium; assembly: GCA_024686195.1. Taxonomy (GTDB): domain Bacteria; phylum Pseudomonadota; class Gammaproteobacteria. Next base: position 15,363 of record JAIBDO010000016.1, read on the forward strand.
CTGCGTATGATCGGCCAACCGCAATCGATGAACCTCGATCCTGTCCTGCTTCTCGACGCCTTTCGCTCGGATGATTTAATGGTGGCGAAATAAGTTTCCTCAAGCTTCAGCAGGTGCTTTCGGCCGCACTAACTCTCAATAGAGGACGCCACGACATTTGCGATGGCGTCGCCTTCCGAGCTGAAGGCGAGGCAGGTGAAGATGATAATGTGACCGTTACTTAAGCTGACGATTTGAAATCACATCCATTTTTTCCAACGCATATAGGCGACAAGTGCGATAGCCAGAACCAGCATACTGCCGGTCAATATGTTAAATGCATAAGGGTGTTCTAGTCCGGGCATTCCCGCAACATTCATACCGAATACACCGGTTAAAAAAGATAATGGTAAAAAAATTGCGGCAACAATGGACAATACGTACATGCGCGCGTTCTGTTTTTCAGCAAGCCGGTTCTGCAGCTCACCCTGTAACACGACGGCGCGTTCTTTTGCCAGGTCCAGATCTTCTACATGACGGATGATCCGGTCTGTCTGGTGTTGCAGGTTATAAGCAACATCATCAGACAAAATACCGCGAGTCCGATACAACTCGGACAACGCTTCTCGTTGTGGTGCCAGGTAACGTCGAATTGCTATCGTTTGCAGACGTATCGCTGATAAATTTTGCTGTACCGGTTTTATATTATTTTCATCCATACTCAGTTCAATTCGGGTTAAGTCGTCATCTATAGAATCAACCAAATCACCAATTTTATTAGCTAGATGCTCAACCAGCATCGATATGAATTCACCTGGGTTTTTTGGCCCGGAGCCGTTTTCAATTCGAGCCCTGACATCTTCAATTGAAATCAACTTGCGCCCCTTCCTCCGGGCCGTAACTACCGTCTTGTCCGAAAACCAGATTCTCAACGAGATCATATCTTCAGGGTCCGAACCGGGATTGGTATTAACGCCGCGCAAATTGATCAACACGCCACCGGCAAGCATGGCCATGCGCGGCCGAGTTTCCAGGGCTAACAAAGTCTCAATAACATGCTCATCCAGACCAATTTCCTGCATCCAGACAGCAGAGTCAGTTTCGTCACTCTTGAGGTGAAACCAGTCAAACCCGGGGGGCTTTTCATCGGCGCTACCCAGTCGCCCCTGTTGATGCCCGCCCCCCTGCCCATCCAGGCGATAACTCCATAGGAGGCCATGTTCTTCAGGAAACTGCTGATTAGATGATAGCGTCATAATTGGGAACCGGGAGATTGTCTATTTATAGTCAAATCCTAAATCTGGTATCGCGGGCTGACCGTGCAATCCGTTTAGAATCGGTCTGGTACGATGCGGCGACTCGCCAGAGTGGCCCTGTCGTCAAACGCCCCCTTTGGATCGGGTTCGGGCAGATGAACTTCCTCCCTGGGTACTTTCTCGTAGGGGATGTGATTCAACAGGTGGGCCATACAATTGAGCCGTGCCCGCCTTTTATCATCCGCCATCACAATATGCCAGGGCGCAAAAGAGGTATCGGTGGCCGCGAACATGTCGTCCCGGGCGCGTGAATAATCAAACCAACGGCGTCGCGATTTGAGGTCCATCGGGCTCAGCTTCCATATCTTTCTCGGGTCCGTTATGCGCGCCTGCATGCGTCGTTCCTGCTCCTCGTCCACGATATCGAACCAGTATTTAAACAGGCGAAAACCTTCGTCCACCAGGCTTTTTTCGAATTGCGGGCAGGTCTGTAGAAACTGATGGTACTGGTCTTCGGTGCAAAGGTTCATTACACGCTCCACACCTGCACGGTTGTACCAACTGCGGTCGAACAACGCAATTTCGCCAGCTGCAGGGAAATTGGCAATATAGCGCTGCAGGTATAGCTGGCTTCTTTCCCGCTCCGTCGGAGCGGGTAAAGCAACGACTCGAAATATCCTGGGACTCACCCGTTCCGTAATGCGCTTGATCACCCCCCCTTTGCCGGCAGCGTCGCGGCCTTCGAACACGACAATGACACGTTCACCCGTGGCGACGAGCCACTCCTGGAGTTTGACCAATTCAGCCTGCAGATCGAAAAGGGCTGCTTTGTAGGTTCGTCCATCGAGTCTCTCCTCCGCTCCCTTGCGCGCATCAGAGTCACGTTTCCCGGTTTCTTTCTTTTTTTCTTTTTTACTCATCGTTTTTACCTCTGCGGTTCAGGGACGACTACACCAAAGGAATTTGTACCTTACCATTGATGGCCACTTGCGGGCCATGCACAGCACGGGCCGATGCCAGGGTCAGGATTGAGATCCCTGTTATCAATAAGGCTTGCAGGGCTCGCTGTAATTTCAATGCTGCCTTCATATCTGATTCACTCTCATTGTTACCCGTCGCATTGCATTTGATTGTCAAACTACCCGGCCAACTCTACGTCCGGCCTTTTTAACGTTTTGCCTGAGAGACACATTATTCTTCCATTCCTCACTTTTCGTTTTTAAGGCGTGTACCAGATCGGCGAGGTATAAGCCCGTTCTTGTTGTGTTGGTGGTACACCCTTCGGTGGCTCGATTTTAAAGTATGCCGCGTCATAGGTCGTCCAGCGTGGAGTCGGAATTTCCAGCACTCTTACATAATAAAATGCACTTTGCTTCGAATCGAACTCTGGGTCTTGCCAAAAAGCACTTAACATCGCAACGCCGATGCTATTGTTATACGTTGCCCTTTGCACATCCACCGTGGTGCCTACCGGTTTTTCACAGCGCCCGACTTTGATCGCACGATTACCAGCGCAGGCTACATCGTAAATTCGTTCATGTGTTTTTCCGTCTTTATCCAGCCAGCCTTTAATGATTTGTACACGATCAAGGTTAGCGCCATCCGGATCCTTCATAGCCTGCACCATCAAACGTGGTGCTTTGCCATCAGCTGCAGCTTTCAGATCTCCACCCATGGGTACACCCTTGTTGTATCCAATTTGTGCAAAGTTGGGACTATGCACATCATTCGCTGCGTAGTCCCAACCACCGAAGACCCTCACGCTAATCCGTGTACCCGTAGTCGCGTAGGTCTCCTTTTTGCGCATCGCATCAAATAATGACGCACGGGTATTTTCTTTTGACCAAACGCCCTGTAAACCCGAGGCAATCGTCTCAAATTCATAAGTGGCCGTACCGACGTTTTGCGGGTCAGGAACAATTTGCCCACTGAATCGATCTGCTGCAGGTTCCATCAGAGAGACCTTGCCAAAATTATTCTCTTCACGAGTTGTCGCTAGCGATGTATGTGCATCGGTTGCGCCGATCAAACCGAATTTAAATGGATTAACGCCTAATTCTTTTTCAACCTGCAGACCCAGTTTCAAGCCTCCACGGGCATATTCGTGTGGCAGCATTTGAGGTGTTTTCTGTTCACCGTTCCAGTTACCGCGATCCCAGTTTTCATAATCGGCGAATTCATCGTTGGGTGACAGCAATGGATGCGCTTCACCATCCCCCTTCATTTGAGTGACTTCGTATAAAGGCTCCCATTTGATTCGACGCTCAGCGTATTCACGATCAATGGGTTTACCATTCATGTTTTTCAGTGCAAACATGACTCCATTGGAAAGGTTGCCATTGTGGGCAATCGCCAGGATATCGTCGCCTGTTTTGGCATTGTATTGCTCCATCCAGGTCCACAGATCTTCTGGATCATCTGACTCGTAAGCAGCCAAAGGCAATACCTGTTTTGCCTGTTCAGCATTGCCGCGCATAACAAGCACCCGGTGCAAATTATTGCCTTGTGGTGCAGATGACCATTCGTAACCAATAAACGCAGTAAATTTTCCAGGGTCATTGTGTTTTTCTGCATAATCGACGATTTCTTCCCAGACCCTGCGCGTTAATTCAGGGTCTTTCAGCGGGTTATTACCACCGACAATGACGTTCAGTCCCCAGTGTTCAAAGGCTTTGTAAATCTCACCTTTCTTATAATAATCGTGCGTAACTTTACCAACTTCCGTCGCTAATACGGCAGGATCCGATTGTTCAATTAAAAGAGCCACGCCCAGACTCTCTACATGATCTGCCACCACGAGCCAGTCAAGCGGCCGAACAAGTTTTACCGGTAGCTTTGTGCTGCTTATAATTTGCTCCCCTTTTGCGAAACGGTAAGCTTCATCAGGTCCCAGGGTGTTACCGACCAGACCGGCATCCCAGGAATAAGAGGTATGTAAATGCGAATCGCCCCAATAGACATTCTGCGGATAATCACGGTTGACGTAGGGTGAGTACTCTTTTTCAGCCTGGTTGATGTTCGCAGGGTCATCGGCATCCTGTGCCAAAACTGGCACACTAACAATGGCCATCGACAAGCAAAGCCCGCTAGTGAATGATTTAATTGAAAGCTTCATGACCTTGTTACCTCGGTGTAATTAAGTTTCGATTTAGCGTTGTTATGTCTTTACCCTCAAACGGGTCGATTCATGTCCGGACCAGGTTCGAGGACTCTTTCCCGAGCCACTCGCTGCCATAAAGCGTGGAAATCCAGATTCGGTTCAATGCCTCACAGACTGGTTCCGGTTTACTTCTTGGTCTCTGCCCAAAGGCCTCAATGTACGAATACACATTGAGACGGTTGAGTGCAATGGCCATGGTGCGAGCATCGAGATTCGGAACCAGACCCTGTGACTGTTCAGCTTCGATGCGGAGCGTAACCGCGTCATCGAACTGCCTGAAGAACTGCGCCCAGACTTTCTCAAGTCGATTGTCGGTGGCGGCAGCATCGTCAATGGCCCGCAAGATAGGGCCACGCCTATAGCAGACCTCAACCACAGCAGCGAGAGACTCATTAAATAATGCGATGGGATCACCGGTACCTTCGAACCAGGGCCCGGTAACGGCTAAAGCCTCTTCATTGAGCATGCTCAGCAAGGCCTCCATCACTTCATGAAGATCCTTGAAATACCGGTAGAACGCGGAACGGCTCACGCCGGTCGGGGTCATCAGTGATTGCACCGTCATGTCACGAAACGGATGCGCCCAGAGGAAATCCAATGCTGAATTTAGAATTGCTGCACGGGTACGCTCGGATTTACCGATTCGAAGCGATGGCTGTGGGAGCACCTGAAAGCATGGTGAATTCTTCACTAAAAATGACATCGTGTCACTTTAAAGTAATGCGATGTCAGTTCGATTGATCCACATCAAAAAGATCAACAGCCCCCTGAATAAAGTAAAAAAACATAAATTCGAATTGATCGTTGATTGGTCATCTACATCGGTTTGGCCGAAGTGATGCCAGTCGGTTTACAGGGGCGGAGTAATAACGATTCGGTCATTGTTCATTAGCTTGATTGGGTGGTTTTTAATCTGAATTATCTGAGTAATTCAGTCTGACGCTGATCTCGATTGCCAGGCCTGCTGACCTGATTCATTTGTACGACGCTCTAGCATGGCGTTGTGGAGGATAATTCTGTGCGAACTGACAAATCACTGTTGCCTGTGCTGGCGATCGCCGCCGCGATGCTTGCCTTTTCCCTGTCGCCAGTATCGGGCCAGGCGAGCGCTGTGGAAAGCGAGCCAGCAGCTACTCCGCAGGCCCGGCCGGTGCGCACTGACAGCCCGCGCGACACGCTGAGAACGTTCTTGCGTCTACGCGACAGCCTGGAGACGGCACTACTCGACTATCGCAGCGAGCGGTCAGCAGACAGTGCAGAGCTCATCTCGCTGCTGCTAGCGCAGTTCAGGGCACTTGTTGATCTCAGCCAGGTGGCGCAATCGTCACGTAACGAACTGGGAGACGGTACCAACGCGTATCTGCTCGACATCTTCGGTCGCGTGGTGATGCCGAAGCTAGACATTGTGCCCGAGGCGGGGGCGTACGCGGACGAAGGTCTCGCCCAGTACCGTATCCCCAGAACGCCGATCCGGATCACTCGTATCGACGAAGGACCGCGAGAGGGCGAGTTCCTGTTCAACGCTCGCACGGTACACGTCGCTCCACGATTTTATCGCGCCATTGAGGACCTGCCGTTAAATTCACGCCTCGGTATAACCAGCTGGAACACCGCGATGCCCCAGATTACGGGGCCGCTGATTCCTTCTGCAGTTGTGTTAGCCGTGCCAAGAAGTCTGTGGAAACTCTGGCTCGATACGCCGATCTGGAAGGTGATCGCGACCATTTTTCTCGTGCTGATTGCTGCGTTTTTGTTTCTGCTCCTCCACCGCTGGCTGGCGCGAGCCGAGCCCGACACACGAATCGGCTTTCTTTCCTGACGGTTGATTCGTCCGGTCTCAATCATAGCCATGGTCGGGCTGCTGCCCCCCTTCATCGACCAGCAGATCAACACCTCGGGCATTTTCTCTAACCTGGTCGATTCGAGCACGACGATTTTGCTCTATTTTGCCGCCGCCTGGCTGTTCTGGCTCACTGTCCGGCTGCTGTTCGAATGGATAATTCTGTCGCCTCGTATTGGGGACGAAAGTCTCGACGCCAATCTTCTGCGTCTGATCGCAGGCACGCTTGGAACTGTCGGTGTCATCGTCATCCTGGCCTACGGCGGACAGGCGCTGGGCCTGCCAATCCTGAGCGTGTTCGCCGGACTCGGTATAGGCGGTCTTGCGATCGCGCTGGCCATCAAACCGACGCTCGAGAACTTGATCGGTGGTGTGGTTCTCTATGTCGACAACCCGGTACGCGTCGGCGATTTTTGTTCCTTCGGCACCAAGATGGCAACGGTCGAATCCATCGGAATCCGTTCGATCCAGCTGCGCGCGCTCGACCGCACGCTGATCACGGTACCGAATGCCCAGTTCGTCGACCTGGAGCTCGTCAACTGGGAAAAATGCGATCAGTTGATGATCAAAGAGACGATCGGTGTACGCTACGAAACAACACCCGATCAGTTGCGCTACGCACTGGCGAAACTGCGTGAGATGCTGCAGGGCCATCCGCGGCTCAACAGCAAAAAGGTTCGCGCCCGTTTCTCAGGATTTGGTGACAGTTCACTCAACATCACTATCAGGGTTTAAGCGCTGACACAGAATTGGGACGAATTCCACGCAATCCGCGAGGATATCTTATTGCGTATCTGCGATGTTATCGCCGAGGCGGGGAGCGGATTCGCCTTTTCATCGCACACCCTCTACATGGGCAAGGATACTGGGCTGAACAAGGAGGCCGGCAACAAGGCGATGGCGCAGGTCGAGGCCTGGCGCCGCACGGGGCAGTTGCCGTTCCCGAGTGCCTCACCAGAACAGATCAAAGATATCAACAACACGCTCGACTACCCGCCCAGGGGTTCGCCGGAGGCGGGCCCCGAGGACCCACAAGCTGCGGCGGGAGAACAACCTGCCGGAAAAGTTGACTAACAAGAGGTAAACGAAGGACGCCGGAGCGAACGCTGGACGCTTCCTTGTACCAGGTAGCTGCAGCACTTAAACAAGCGCGGTCGTCCAATCTGCCTTTCGTAGCTGATCTACTGTTGTGTTGCTCTGCGAGCCGTCTCGCTTATGGCTCCGCGCTCCGTGCCATTAACCGCTCCAGGCAGGACAAATAACCGGCGATGGGCAGCCGGCGTTCAACATGGCCTGACCGATGGGCTTAAGCAACTAATCTACAAGGACATTGCCGGTAATTACGTATTCTGGATAACGATATTGGGGAAGGCTGAGGAATGATCGCGCGCCTTGTTGGCCAGCCTGGCCGCGGTTTTACGGGCAATGCTGCGATACATTTCACTGATCTGGCTATCTGCCATCGCCGCCACGGTTGGATGGCCGTTATCCGCCTGCTCGCGAATACGCATATCCAGCGGTAGCGAACCCAGCAGATCAACCCCGTGGTCTGCAGACATGCGCGCACCGCCGCCCTCGCCGAAAATGTGTTCGCTGTGTCCACACTGAGTGCAGATGTGAATGCTCATGTTTTCGATAATGCCGAGTACCGGCACCTCGACTTTTTCGAACATCTTCAATCCCTTGCGCGCGTCCAGCAAGGCAATGTCCTGTGGTGTGGTGACGATAACCGCACCGCTCACCGGAATACGCTGGGCCAGGGTAAGCTGTATATCACCGGTGCCGGGAGGCAGGTCGATGACCAGGTAGTCGACACCGCTCCATTTGGTATCGTTCAGCAGTTGTTCCAATGCCTGGGTGACCATCGGTCCACGCCAGATCATCGGTGTATCTTCCTCGATCAGGTAGCCGATCGACATCGACTGAATGCCATGACCGATCATCGGTTCCAGGCTCTTGCCGTCGGCAGATTCGGGCTGTCCCTGACAGCCAAGCATGCGCGGAATGCTCGGACCGTAGATATCCGCGTCGAGAATACCGACGGTGGCGCCTTCCGCCTGCAACGCCAACGCCAGGTTGACTGCGGTCGTCGATTTACCGACGCCACCCTTGCCCGATGCTACCGCTATGATATTTTTAATGCCGACCAGTGGCTTCAGATTCTGCTGCACCGCATGCGACTTGATCTGACTCGAAACCTTGACGTCGACGCTGCCCATTCCATCAATTGCACTGACAGCGCTCTTGACCTGCTGGATTAATTCTTCGAAATATCCGGCCGCGGGATACCCCAGCTCAATTTCGATGTTACAGCCATCGCCGTCCAGTTCGATCGACTTGACCGCCTTGGTACTGAGCAGATCTGCCTCTGTGTTGGGGTCAATTATCTGCGCTAATTTCGCTTCAATCTGAGATTTATCAATCGCCATGGGGTTTCATCAAGTTCTTAGGTTATGTTTCCGAGCGCGCATTTTACCCGAGGCGGTGGCAAAATATCACTTAGTTTTTATGTGCGTGTTCACCCTGGACTGATCCGGCAATCCTCTCGACCCATAATCGCCACTGATGCGCGCGCAATCACCCGGATTTTTTTCAGAAATACCAGCGACTTACAGTAGAAACACGCCGAACGCTGCGGATCATCATTAAACGCCAGCTGAAAAGCAGATTATTACCTTGCTAGAGTGCGGGCGCAGCACCTAAAATACGCAGCTTTACTCAGGCCAGACCCCCATGAGCCCCAAACCTCGCCAGATCGTGGTCACCAGCGCGCTGCCCTATGCAAATGGACCGATTCATATCGGCCACATGCTCGAGTATGTGCAAACCGATATCTGGGTCCGTTTTCAGAAACTGCGCGGTCATGAATGTATTTTTGTGTGTGCTGACGACGCTCACGGCACGCCCATCATGTTGCGTGCCCAGGCAGAAGGCATCAGCCCTGAAGAACTGATCGAGCGCATGCACAAGGAACATTTGCAGGATTTCACCGATTTCGGCGTCGCCTTCGATAATTATTACAGCACGCATTCAGACGAGAACCGCCATTTCGCCGAAACCATTTATACCCGGCTGCGCGACGCCGGGCACATCCGCACCAGGGTTATTTCACAGGCCTACGACCCCAAGGCTGAAATGTTCCTGCCGGATCGTTTTATCAAGGGTGAATGCCCCAACTGCGGCACGGCCGACCAGTATGGTGACAATTGCGAAAACTGCGGCGCCACCTATGCGCCCACCGATCTTAAAAACCCCATTTCGGTCGTCAGCGGTGAAACACCGATCGAGAAAGACTCTGAACAGTATTTCTTCAAACTGGAAGACTTTGAAGAAATGCTCAAGACCTGGACTCGTGCCGGTCACATCCAGACTGAAATCGCCAACAAAATGGATGAATGGCTGAACGAAGGCCTGAAAGACTGGGATATCTCGCGCAATGCGCCCTATTGGGGGTTTGAGATTCCGGATGCACCGGGCAA
>JAIBDO010000172.1 GCA_024686195.1 Gammaproteobacteria bacterium
AATCGCTGAATAGGCTGCATAGCTTGAACTGGTTCGACCGTCTGTCCGATAATCTGAAAGGGATCTCATTTCTGATGCTGGCCTCACTCGTGTTTTCGATAATGGCCCTGCTGATCAAGCTGCTGGGGCAGAACCTGCACATCACCCAGATTCTGCTGGTCCGCCAAATTGGTATGATCATCATGGTGGCGCCGGCGATTCTGCGTAATTTCCCTGGATCGTTGCGCAGCGAGCGACCGGGATTGCAGCTGATTCGCTTGCTGTGTGCGCTGGTCGCGATGCTTTGCGGATTCACCGCGCTGATTCACATGCCGCTGGCCGACGCCACGGCAATTTTCTTTGCCAAAAGTTTCTTTGTGACCATCCTCGCGGTGTTTTTTCTCTCCGAAACGGTGGGCGTGTATCGCTGGAGCGCAGTGTTGGTTGGCTTCATCGGTGTGATGATCATGCTGCAACCCGGCACCGATAATTTTTCGATCTACGGACTGGCTTCGCTTGCCGGCGCGGCGGGTGCTGCCGCCGTGATGATTACGCTGAGTCTGTTATCGCGCAGCGATAGTACCGATACCATCCTGATCTATGGGTCGGTCGGGGTTGGCCTGGTGATGATACTGCCCGGGCTTTATTACTGGCAGCAACCGACTCTCGTAGAATGGTTGCTGCTGGCCTCGGTGGGGGTGGTTTCCTATTTCGGACAGAAGTTGAATATCCTTGCCTATAAGCACGGTGAGGCATCACTGTTGGCATCGCTCGACTATGTGCGTCTGTTGTGGGCGACGTTATTCGGTTACCTGATATTCGATCAGTTTCCCGATGGTTCGGTCTGGCTCGGCGTGAGCATTGTCATCGCAGCGGCGATCTTTATGATTTACCGTGAGACACAACGCAAGCGCGTGTACACGGCCGTGGTAAAAAGGGGAGAGCTGGATTAAAGCCGATTTTGCCTGGTCGCGCAGCACTCCGGCCTGTGCTGCGGGCCGGGATGCCTTGCTGTTTCACGGCTTCAGTGTGCAAGCAGTGACTTTGACCGTGGACGGGTCTCAGGATCGTGGCAGCTTGTTCTCTGGATCGTAGAGTGGCTTGTAGCCGACCGACTCGACCTTCATCGGGAACTGTTCACCGAGGTATTCCATGATCATCTCGCGGCCTTCCTGGCAGTACTCGTAAGGCAGATAGCCAAGCCCTATGTTTTTACCAATGCTCGGGCCGTAGGCGATGCTGGTCAGGTAGGAGCGACGGCCTTTCGAGTCGACTGGCACCTCGCCGGTTTCGGGGTCGATGAGTGGGCCACTGCCGACCGGGTAGCGCGCGATGCCCTGGGAATCGATATTATCGGTCATCGTCAGAGTGCACAGGTAAGCGGCCTGGTGTTCCAGTGCTCGCTGCTCGAGGTAGGGTGCTTTACCGTGGAAATCCGCCTGTTTCACAACGGGGCGAGACAGACCTGCCTCGTAGAGGTTGTACTCGGTGAGCAGATCGGCATTTTGCAGGCGCAGGCTCTTTTCCATGCGCCGACTGTTGGCATAGGTTTCGATGCCAACGGGTGTTGCGCCCTGTTCGAAGATCAGGTCCCATAACGACAGACCATAGCTGAAGGCCACGTGCAGTTCCCAGCCCTGCTCGCCGACATAGGAGATGCGGAAGGCTTCGACGGGAATGCCTTTCAGCGTGAGTTGGCGAGTTGCCGCGAACGGGAAATTTTCTTCGTCCCAGGCGGCTGGATCATCGGCAACAGCCTGGATGATCTTGCGCGCATTCGGTCCCCACACGCCGAGACAGGCCATGTGATCGGAGCGATCGTCGATGGTGACATTCCAGCCGTTATCTTCGGCCATGCGCTTGAGCCAGATGTAGTCGCGATGACCCGCGTCGGCACCATCGATGAGTCTGTAGCGGTCTTTGGCATGGCGGATCACCGTGAGGTCGGCGCGCACGCCGCCGCGCTTGTCGAGGAAGTGCGTGTAAACGCCCTTGCCGATGGCAGTATCCCCACCAACCTTGGCGGTGCAGGCATATTCCATCAGGGCTTCCGCATCGGGCCCCATTATGTCGTATACGGCGAAATGCGACAGGTTGATCATGCCGACGTTGTCCGACATGGCGAGCTGCTCGGCATTGGATACCCGGCAGAAGTGACGGTTGTCCCACTCGTGTTCACGCAGCGGCACGCGATCGCCATACTTCTCTATCAAGTGCTCGTTGGCCGCATAACCGTGCGCGCGTTCCCAGCCGGCGAGTTCCATGAAGTAACCCCCGAGTTCCTGTTCGCGTGCCCAGAACGGGCTGCGCCGCAGTCCACGGCCCTTGGAGTAGGGCTCGCGGTTGTGGACCGCAGGGTTGTAAATCTTGAACGCGGATTCGTAGCAGCGATCATGGATATAAGAAGGTGTTTTCTGAATCGGGTAGTGGCGCGCAGTGTCGATACCGAAAAAGTCCATCTCGGCCACGCCATCGGTCATCCAGTCCACCAGCACCTTGGCGATTCCGGGGGCGTCCTTGACCCAGACCCCGATCGCATACCAGAGTCCGCGAGTCAGGGTGGACTCACCGACCGAAGGGCCGCCATCGGTGGTTACCTGCAGTAGCCCGTTAAACGAGTGCTTCTCGTTGTAACCGATTTCGCCGAGGATCGGGGTCAGTTCCATGGCGCGTTCCAGCGGCTCCATGATCTGTTCGAGTTCGAGATCACGCTGCGACGGCGACCAGTGGGTATCGCCCTTTTCGGGAAGGTCGCGCGGATGTAACAAGCGGGGTTCCTTTTCTTCGTAATAACCCCATTCGATCTGCCCACCTTCGGGTGTGGCTGGATCACCGGTATCGCGCATATAGGCGGAGTTGCCCTGGTCACGCATCAACGGGTAACCGATGTCTTTGCCGGTGCCTTCGAATTCGGTGTAGGGACCGAAAAAGGTTAACGGGTGGTCGACCGGCATCACCGGCAGATCTTCACCGGCCATTTCCGCGATGGTGCGACCCCACAGTCCGGTGCAGACAATGACGTGATCGGCGGCAATGTAGCCGCGGCTGGTTTCCACGCCAACGATACGACCGTCTTTGATGTCGAGGCCGGTTGCGGTGGTGTTGGCAAAGGATTGAGCCTTGCCGGTTTTGACCGCGTTGTCGACCAGAATTCCGGCGACCGTTTGCGAGCGGGGTTTCACCAGGCCGGCATCGGGGTCCCACATTGCGCCCTGGATCATGTCTTCTTCGAGCAACGGAAACTTCTCTTTCGCCTCGGCGGCACTGATCATCCTGACGTTGGTGCCGAAAGCCTTGCCGGAAGCGACCTTGCGCTTGAGTTCCATCATGCGATCATCGTCGCCCACGCGTGCTACCTCGAGCCCGCCGACGCGAGAGTAGTGACCCATTTGATCGAAGAAGTTGATGCTGTAACCCGTGGTGTAGCAGACAAACTTGCTGTGATCGGTGGCGTAGCAGAAATCAGAGGCGTGCGACGTCGAGCCTATATCGGTGGGTACCGAAGTCTTGTCGATGCCGACGATGTCGTCCCAACCGCGTTCGACCAGGTGATGCATCACCGAGGAACCAACAATGCCACCTAAACCGATGACGACGACGTTGCATTTATCTGGAAACTGGGCCATGAATCCTCTCCTGATGGCGGACGATTGCTGCGCGCAAAAGTGTACTCATATTAGATTTGCCATACAAGCGCGGCACCGTGACTGAAGCGTCGCAGAGCGAGCCTAAATGCGACTAGTTGGTCGGATTTTCGGGAGAAGAGCGCCAGTTTCAGTGCTGGCGGTATTGTTTCAGATGGTTGCTTACGAATATTGGTGGACTGTTATGAGCCAATCCTGAAAGGGCATTTATGTCAGGCAATGCCCGCAGAAGAATCACCAGATAAATCGGTGGATTTTTGCGGGGTATTGGATATTGATCGGGCCACAAGACCCGCTTCGGGGACTATCCCCGGTACGTTTTAGCCAGCTGCGTGGCAATGTCTTCGCGCGCTGAAATGCCAGCATCGTGCTCCTCAGGCTCCTTCATGGCGTAAACCTGATGCGCTTCGCACTTGATCCGCTCGGCATCCTGATAAAAACCGATGAATCCGGGCAACAGCGAAAATTCGTTTGTGTGCGGGTGACCGGCAGCCGTACCCTGTAAATCCAGCTGATCCGCGTGTATCGATTTTGCCTTCATGAATGTTCTCCTTGCCGGATTCTGAAACTGAGTATCGAGTTATTTATTACCGGGCGTCGCTTCCTATGGCGCGCCAAAGTTCTGCAGTTATAGTAGGTAGATTTTTTTCAAAGTGAGCGACGCGGCACATTTTTCCATCGCCTGACTGGCGAAACTGCCAACCGTGATCTGCGTCAAATAGAGAATGGGTCTGCTGCCCCGGTTTGCTACTTTGGATATCTAAGGTGGTGTGAACCAATTGCCTGTCTGAAGCGTGTTATGTTGTCAGCTTCGTTCCTGTTAAACTCGCTCCGGCGAGGCTGTCAGGAATTGGGGTAGGAGCCATGATTTTGATTTATAATCTGTCGCTGATGCACGGCATAGATAGCCGACCCCCGAAGCGTCGTTAATAGTAGAGGTAGTAACTGGTTTTCCAATGAAACTGCGCACTTTGATTTTTGTTGCCCTGGTTGCAGTATCGATACTGCCGGTCGGTATCCTTGCCTTCTGGCAGTACAAGACGGCGTATGATAACGAATTTTCGATTGTTGAAAATCAGCACAAGGTGATCTCCAGAAACCTCGCGATAGCACTGGAGCGATATGCGACCGATTTGCGTTCAGCCTTTCAGTTAGCGGTCACAAATCTGGATCATAGACATAAAATCGATGGTCTGGAACAAAATCTGAGCGAATTGTATTTTAAGCATGTCTGTTCGATCGACGCAGGCGGAAACATTCAGCGATTGCAGTGTGCACTTGCCTGTCCGCAGAATCCGCGCTTTTCTCAATCCGTTTTGGCTTCGCTCAGCGCTACGCGAAATGAGGCAACCGCCAATCCCGGCAGAACCTTTTTCAGTCCGATTACCTTCAATCCCGCTGGTGATCCCGCGATTTATCTGCTGCGCAAGTTGGAAGATGGCAACATCGCGATTGGTGAAGTGGCGCCCGATTATTTTATCGAGCTGCAGCAGGCGGTTGCCTTCGGTGAAAAAGGGCATGCGGCGATTGTTGACCAGGAGGGCAGGGTTATCGCCCATCCGCGGAAATCCTGGATGGCTTCGATCAAGGACCTCTCAGCTGTCTCTGTGGTGCAGCAGATGATGAATGGCGAGAATGGTGTGACCCGGTTTTACTCACCGGCGGTTGAAACCGATATGGTCGCTGGCTTTAATGTTGTAGCGGCGACTGGCTGGGGTGTCATGGTGCCTCAACCCCAGGTGGAGATTTTTCAGCATGCGAAGCGAGTTTCAAGGGTGGCTTTAACGATTGCGATGCTGGGGCTGTGCGTAGCGGCCTTTCTCGGCTGGTGGATTTCAGGGATTATTTCGCGACCGATGCAATTACTGGCCGATGCAGCGCAGTCAGTTGCGCGCGGAGATCTGTCGTCGAAAGTCGATCTGGACGACAAGTTGCGGCCTGTTGAGATGCTGAAGTTGCAAGGCTCGTTTAACCAGATGATTGACGATGTCAGTCGCAAGAATACGGTGCTCGTTAACCTCGCCCACGAAGCGGTCATCTCGAGCAATCACAAGTCGGCCTTTATTTCCTCGCTTAATCACGAGCTGCGCACGCCGATGAACGCGGTACTTGGATTTGCGCAAATGCTCGAGATCAATGAGAACGAACCATTATCTGAGAACCAGAAATCGTCAGTCGAACACATCTTGCGCAATGGCAATCATTTGCTTGAGCTGATCGATCAGATGCTGGAATTGAACAAAATCGAGGCTGGAACGCTGCCGCTCAATATGGAAGACATTCCTGCGCGCGATGTTCTGGATGAGAGTCTGTACCTGATCCAGGCACGGGCAAATACCGACCATATTGAAATTATCGACAACACCGGCGGTGAGGCTCTGCCATTGCTGTGGACGGACAGCACGCGCCTGATTCAGGTGCTGCTCAATCTTTTGTCGAATGCGGTCAAATACAATCGTGAGCACGGCAGGGTCAGTCTGGCCTGTCGAGAGGTTCACGGTGGTTTATTGCGCATCAGCGTGATTGATAACGGTCTCGGGATTGCGGCTGAACTGCAGGATAAATTATTCCAGCCATTCGAGCGTCTGGGCCACGAGCTCGGGCAGGTCGACGGCACCGGAATCGGCCTCAGTATCACGCAGCAAATCGTGGAGAAGCTGGGCGGGCATATCGGATTCGAGAGCGAACAGGGCAGGGGTAGCCATTTCTGGGTCGATATTCCGTTGAGTAACAAACAGATCGACCCGGATGACGCCAGTGAAGAACTCGTCGATGATGAGGAAGGGGCAGCTGAGCGGGCGGATGCTACTTCGACGTCGCGTACGCTACTGTACATCGAAGATAACCCCGATAATCTTCACCTGGTCGAGGCGATTATCGACCAGTACAAAAACCTCCACTTGCTGTCGGCGCCCAATGCGCTTATCGGTTACGACCTGGCGACGAGCAAAAAACCGGACCTGATCCTGATGGATGTCAATCTGCCCGGTATGAATGGTTTGCAGGCTATGAAGCGCCTGCGAAATACTCCGGAAACGCGCTTGATTCCGATTATTGCCCTGACCTCCAACAGTACGCCACAGAATATCGAAGCGGGTCTGAATGCTGGCTTTGACGGCTACCTCACCAAGCCGATAGTAGTGTCTGAATTAATGAAGGCAATCCAAAAGACTCTCGACAATATCACTGATCCGATCTGAATCCGGA
>JAIBDO010000165.1 GCA_024686195.1 Gammaproteobacteria bacterium
ATAGGTTTTATACGCTTTTCTTTGCTTCATGATTTGGATACTCCTTGGGCGACATTGTCGCCGAATAAAAGCATCCGTTAAACTAGGGGAACCTCAGACCACGTTTTTCAGTAAGGCATTACAGAGTTACAAGAACTACCCGAAACACGTGGTCTGTCCCCAATGGCACTTACTTAAGCACAACCCCATGACATTCGTTCTGGTCGAGAGAAGACGGATGATTGGGGGTTGTTTCGCGAAGTAAACCGCAGGCGGCGAAGCCGCCGAGGCATTCGCGAAACAACCCCCAATCATCCGACCGCAGTCGGACTCTGGATGCATCAGTGTCTTGGCTTAAGTAAGTGCCATGAATCCCTGGCCTCATCAAACTATTGCAGCAAGCGCTTCTTGAAACGCCGGGTCAAAGGACTGAACGGTTTGTGCACCTCGCGTTCGCTCAGCAGATTCGTCGCCAACCCTTCACGACCGCCGCGAATCGCCGCCTCGATCAAGGTCTGCGTCAGGATGTCGCGCTGCGCATTGCTGCCACCGAAACGATTAGCAATACTGCGGATCGGGTACAGTGCGTCAATCACGTCATCATAGCGCTGCTCGGCAAACGCGATCATCGCCTGTGCCGCGGGCACGCCGACATCGCGCGCCATCATGGCGGTCAGTGGTGGGTTGTCAGTAGCCGCTTTTTGCAGATCAGCCAGAATTGCTCGTGCCTCGGAAAGACGCCCAGCACCTACTAACGCAATGACCGCATGCAGATCATTGAAGGCATAATAGCCATTCTCAGCAGGGGTTTTACGCGCCCACAAATCAGCAATCATAGTCCAGCGATCACCGAGGTCGACATCCTGCAGATGCAAGCGCCACAGTAACGCCGAGGCGTCCAGCATCTGCATCGACATGTCAGACTCACCCGGCAGTATCTGTTCGTCATAGAGTTGCAAAGCGCTGACGAAATCCTCCTGCTCCATGTGAAACAGCGCCAGATGCCACCAGTTATGGAACGCAAAACCGTTTCCTGGCGCCCAATCATCGACCCGGGAACGCATGAATTGCTGACCTTCCTCGTAACGATTCTGCATTTCCAGCACGTGGGCCATGGCGTGCACGCTCCAGCCGTCACGGGCCTCAATAGACAGAGCCTTCATCGCCGTCTCCTCGGCGCGTGCAAACTGATTACATTCCTCCAGACCAAAGGCTTGCATACCGAGAATGTAAGAGTAACCCGGTGTAGTCTCGCTCCAGCTACCGATGACGCGCCCGATACGATCGCGCAGATTGACCGCATCGCCGAGAAAAAAGTCGGTCAGATGCGCGAACTGAAGCGCCAGCGCATCGCGTGGATACTCGGCCAGTACCTGATCCCAGACCACAGTGGCCAGGTCCCAGCGACCTTCCATCCAGTGACGGGTGCCGGCAAGCAGACCCTTTTCCCGGTCGTTTGACTTGTGCGCCAGTGCCTCCGCATTCTTGATACTGTCGAGAACGTCCGGCAGATACTGGCGCTCCGTCATCATCAGCATCGCACTGGCATTGAAAATATGGCCGAGGACAAACTCCGGATCTCGCTCCAGGGTTTGCGCCAGGGTAACCGTCGGATCACCGAAGTAACTTTGGAACTGACGAAGAGCACGTTCATAGTCATCGAGCGACTCGGGCATACAGGACGACACGGGTGTGCCGCGCGCATCCTGCTGTATTTTACTACTGGATATCATGACTACTCTCCTGTTCAGGTTATTGTGTGAGTCTGGCCCACAGCCGATGCGCCAGGAACCGGTTGAAACCATTCCGAACAAACAGCCCGGCATAGCAGTAGACCCGTGATACCGAAACAGCGTTTAGATTTTATCCCTTAATATCATTAAGTTAGCGAGCATCACCCGGGGTTTACCGACAACTTGCTGCAAATAGATGGCTAACACTATACCCCCGGCACCGCTAACACTGCCAGTATGACGACCACGACAGGATCCAACAGCAGGCGCGAACCCGTTCTGATGAGCGCAGACTCAGTGATTCTGCACAAAGGTTTCACCGGCACCTCAATCGACGACATTATCGACAGGGCATCAATCACCAGGGGTAGCTTCTTCCATCATTTCGATGTCGAACCCGGTCTGGCAAAAGCGCTGATGCAGCGCTATCCGTAACAGGATGAGCGGATGTTCAATGTATGATCGACGAGGCGAGTGAACTCAGCGAAGACCCCTTGCAGAGCTTACTGATTTCCCTGCAACTGCTCGCGCAGTCGCAGGGCGGTTCAATAAAGGAACATGATATATATCAAGAGATAAGCCTGCACAGCCATTAAAATCAGGCATCTATATTCGCGGACGACGGGCAAACCATGCGTGCCATTGCCATTATCAAAAGTGAACACCAGAATCTCGCTGCGGTGCTCTACAGCCTGGAGCAACTGATCGCCGAAATTGACAGCGGCAAACAGATGGAATTTCCCATCTTTCATGGCCTCTTCACTTATATCGACCGTTTTCTGGACCGCTACCATCACCCCAAAGAAAATGATTTTCTGTTCCCGCGCCTGCTGCAACGCGCACCCGATACCCAGGCATTGATTCTCCAACTTGGTCAACAACATTACCAGGGCGCAAAACTTTTCATTGAAATGCTGAAGGCACTATCGGCCTACGAGTTTTGCGGCGAAGGCGAATATCCGCATTTTCGCGAACTGGTGCTGCGCTACTGTCAGTTTGAACGTGACCACGCGCAGCTCGAAGAGGCTGAGGTTTTGCCGCGCGCGCGTGAAGTACTCGAAGACTCGGACTGGCAGGAAATCGACGCGGCTTTCGGTGAAAATCAGGATCCCATGTTTGGCGCTGAGTGGGACAGCGAGTTTTCGACATTGTTCAACAAACTGGTCAACTCGCTACCGAGTCCGGTCGGACTTGGCGACGCCTGGAAGTAAATCCCACAGCCTGCCGGTTAAGACCAACAGATACACAGCTGCTAACTTGAATGGCACTTACTTGAGCACAACCCCATGACATTCGTTCTGATCGGGAGAAGGTGGATGATTGGGGGGATTTTTTGCGAAGTAAACCGCAGGTGGCGAAGCCGCCGAGGCATTCGCGAAAAATCCTCCCAATCATCCGAGCGTAGTCGGACTCTGGATACATCAATGTTTTGGCTTAAGATAAGTGCCATTGGATGCTAGCCTCGATCAAATCGAAAACATCGACTCCAGGTCATGCTTGGAGAATGTCTTGAACGCGAGCATGGTGTCGGTTTGTTCGATTCCTTCGATCGGGCCGAGTCGATTAGTCACCAGCTCAGCCACCTCATCGTTGCTGCGGGTGCGCACGATGGCGACCAGGTCGTAATTGCCCGTTACCGAGTAAACTTCCGAAATCTCCGGCATGTCGGCCAGTTGTTCCGCAATCTCGGTGATCTTGTTACTGCTGACGTTCAATAAAATGATGAATGTAACCATGAGCCTTTTTCCCTATGTAGTTCCTGCAGTATGTTAAACCGCTTGCGACACTAAACGGTAACGTCGATAGTTTTGTCAACCGACAGCATTGCTCTAACGTCATCGGGCATCGCTCGTGCGACCAGCTTCGACGGATCTGTGCTGTCGGAGTAGCCCCACACCCTGACTTCGCTACCACTGGCCACGGGTTCCGGCTGATCAGCACGGCTGAACTGGTGCGCGACCACGAACGAAGTGTTACCAAAGCGTTCGACCTGCGAGCTGCACAGCACCACATCACCGAAGTACAGCGGTTTGCTAAATGACATATTACTCGCTACCAGGGGGCAGCCACGAAACCGTTTATCGCGAGACGGCTCTCCGATCAGGTCGAAGCCGGACGCCTGCAACAGCGCGTGAGTCCCCGAATCCATCCACAGGTAATAATGCGGATTGAACAGGATTCCAGCGGGATCGCAATGCGCCCATTCGACACGAATACGTTGTGTGGCTATAAACATCTACCGAGTCCCGTTGCAACTGTTGAGTATTCTATCGAAGCCTTACCGGCATACCAAAACCCGGTAACAGCGGAAATCGACACTTACTTTAACCGGCGTGTCATCCAGCCTGTCGGGGCGGCCCAAGTATATCGGAAAGCAGTTACTACCCGTCAACTAATGCGCTGGCTGCCAGTTACATGCGGCAAATGTGTTACCGTTTATGAAAAACCTGCGCGCGCTTTCAGACTCATTATCAAACCACAGGCATAGACGATGTTTCCAGATAGTTTTCAGCAACAAATAATCGAGTTGAACGGTATCGAACTCTGCGTCACCAGTGGTGGCGAGGGCCCACCGCTGGTGCTGCTGCATGGCTTTCCGCAAACCCACCTGATCTGGCATCGCGTGGCACCGTTACTGGCACAACACTTTACCCTGGTGATGCCCGACCTGCGCGGTTACGGCAACAGTTCCGCACCAGCGGGCGATACTGGACACCAGGCCTATAGCAAACGGGTTATGGCTAGCGACATTATTGCGCTTGCCGATCACCTGGGATTCGGTCAATTCGCACTGGCAGGCCACGACCGCGGAGGTCGCGTAGCCTATCGATTGTTGCTAGACAATCCGGGACGGGTAAGCCGATTTTGCGCCATCGATATCATCCCCACACTCGATGCCTGGGAAGAGATGGATGTCGCCGCCACGGTGTCTGCGTTTCACTGGTCGCTGCTGGCTGCGACGGCACCATTACCGGAACAGTTAATCGGTCAGAATCCAGATCTGTTCTACGGCGCGCTGCTGGAACGCTGGGCCTCGGATATCCGCAAGCTCGATCCGCGGGCCGTTCGCGCATACCTGGATCAATATCAAGATCCAGCCAGAATTCACGCCCAGTGCGAAGATTATCGGGCGGGTGCCACCATCGATCGATCAAACGATCAGGCCAGTCGTGACGCCGGTGAGCAGCTTGACTGCCCGATGCTGCTGCTGTGGGGTACCGGATACCTGGGCGACAAGGCAAACTCCCCTGTCGCCAGCTGGCGCAAATGGGCCAGCGACGTGTCCGAGATAGCGCTCGATTGCGGGCACTTTATTGTTGAAGAAGAGCCACAGCAGGCGGCCCGGGCTATGCGGGATTTCTTCGTCTGAATCCTTGTTCCAGTGATCCTTCTGGTGCAAATCTAGACGAGCTTCAAATCCCTGTCAGGTTTATCTGACAGGCTTTGCTTCGTCTTTATCCGCCACGGTTTGCTTTTCTGTTTCCTGCGCGAGGGTCGATGGACTATCCGCAGCTACTTCCTCCGTCGTCGCAGCGGCTGCGGTTTTTTCTTCTTTATCAGCATCTTGATCGGCGGCCTTATCCGTAGCGTCAGAATCGTCGTTGCCCGTGCCCACCGATTGGCCAGCAACCCTGTCATCTTCCCCACCCCTGGCATAATCTGAAGGCGCAGTGACGTCAGCGGTCGAAAGCTCGTCTGCTGGTTGCGGAACGTCTGCAGAAGGCTCGTCCGCCGGTGAAGTTTCTGCCTGAGGGGATTCTGTCTGCAGGGAATCTTGTTGTGGAGATGCCGGGGAATCTGACGTCGCGTTGGCGCCGGCAACCACGACGGCTTCATCAGCGTCACTCTCAACCGAAATCAGTACTCTGCCCTGCGGTTGCTCCAGCACCTGAGTGAACTCAGGGGTATCGCTAAGCATCTGTGCGCCCTCCGCCAGATGCTGGTAAACCTTGACATAATCCTGAGTGAGTTCCTTGACCAGGTCTGAAGTCTTATTGAAGTGGCTATTCACGCTTCCCTTGTAACGCTCCATCTCGGCGCGCTCTCGTTGCAGATCCGTCTTCAGCTGATCGATATCAGCGCTCGACGGAGTCAGCAATCGAGTTATCAACATACCGAGAAATATACCGCAAGCCAGCACAATAGCGCCAAACAGCCAGACAGGTTCGATTGCGTCCACGGGGATCTCCAGGAGGGTTCAAAAATGAGCGAAGAGTATAAAGTATCCCTTGCGCCAATTACAGGATGTGGTGCTTGCAAATTAACCCGGCCCCGGCCCGGGGTCGGCCCAAAATCAACGAATCTGCTTAGCGTCTCCAGTTGCGTGACCGCGCCACGGCCTCCTGAAATCGATCCAGATAGTTTGACTTATCAGCCTCGGGCAGATAATCGCGACGCCCATCGGCTGCCGCGACAGCTTCCAGTTCGCGCCCGGCAGCAAGCGTAGCCGTGCCGAGCGCAGTTAGCTCCGCCATAGCGTTGACGGATACCTGGTGACCGAGAACATTCGCCAGGAACTGGCAGAAGTAGGGATTCGCCGAAACGCCACCGTCGATGGATATGCGCTCACCGATGAGCGCAAATTCACCCATGGCGCGTATCACCTCGGCGGCACGCAGGGCGACGCCCTCGAGCAGAGCCTGGACCAGATCGTGGCGCCCGGTATCCAGTGACATGCCAAGCCAGAGTCCAGCCGCGCTGCGATCCCAATGCGGGCAAGCCAGTCCGGAAAGTGCCGGCACAAAAACGAGGTCACGTTCGATAGCGGCAACAGCTTCGAACTGGTTGATTTCGGCATAGTCGACGAACAGGCCCAGATTACGGCCCCATTCGACGGCTGAACCCGCACAGTAAACACCGCCATCCAGCGCGTACACGGGCTCGCCGGGGGTAATCTCCCACGCCACCGTCGGCAATAGCCCCTGTTCTGGTGAACGCCGCAATTCACTGCCCGTCACCACCAGCGCAAAGGCGCCAGTGCCAAACGTAATTTTGGCGTCACCCGCCCGGCGGCAACCATGCCCGTACAACGAGGCTTGCTGGTCGACGACACTGGCCGTTACCGGCACGGGCTTGCCACGCTGCAGGATAGCGCCCAGTTCTCCCACTGTCGGCACAATTTCGGGCAACACTTCGATTGGCACACCGAACAATTCACACAGCTCGCTGTCCCAGTTACCCGTTTGCAGGTTGAGCAACGAAGTTCGCGATGCGGTGCTGATATCGGTTACGTATCGGCCCGCCAGTCTATCCAGGAAAAAGGCATCGGTCGTACCCATGCGCAACTTGCCCTGGCGCAGCAGGGACGAGGCTTCGCTATTATGTTGCAGTATCCAAGCGAGC
>JAIBDO010000005.1 GCA_024686195.1 Gammaproteobacteria bacterium
GAACTACTGATGCGCAAATCAGGCATTAACAGGGCCTGGTCCTTTTTGATAGCGGTTAACTGCATCGTGGCATTCAGTGCTATTTACGAAGTACTGGAGGCGATTGCCGCGATGATCGTAAGCCCTGAGCTGGGTACAGCCTATCTGGGTACGCAGGGAGATGAATGGGACGCGCAGAAAGACACTTTCCTCGCTTTTCTCGGTGCCGTGATCGCGATGCTGATCACCTGGCGGTATTGCCGCAACGAGGCGCCAGATGACTGAGCCCCGGGCTTACTTCTCGCGCAACCTCGGCATCAGTTCGACCAGGTTGCAGGGCCGCGTGCGATAGTCTAGCTGGCTGCTGATCAACATGGTCCAGGCATCCTTGCAAGCCCCACCGGATCCCGGCAGACAGAATAAATACGTACCGTTAGCAACCCCCGCCACCGCGCGTGACTGCAGCGTCGAAGTCCCAATAGTCTGGTAAGACAGGCTGCGAAAAGTTTCACCGAAACCATCGATGACCTTGTCGAGTAGAGGCGTTACCGCCTCCGGAGTGCCGTCACGACCGGTAACACCGGTGCCTCCGGTGGTCAGCACCACGGAGATGGCTTCATCGACTATCCAGCGCGAAACGACCTCGCGAATGCGGTACTTGTCGTCGGGTACGATCGATTTTTGCACGGCATTGTGACCACTTTCGGTGAGCAGACGAACCAGCAAGGCACCCGACTTATCGGTCGCCTCGTCACGCGAATCGGACACGGTCAACACCGCGATATTTAACGGAATGAAATTTCGCTCTTCACTCATGATGGCTCTAGTACTTGATTTCATCTTCAATCGACAGGCCACCGTCGATCAAATCACATTCCAGGGTTATCTTAACCGGCACCGGGCTGCCGTCGAGCTGCCCATCCTGGTCGGCCTGGTTCAGCGCACGCTCAATCTCGCGTTGCGAAGTGATGCCCACTTTCTTCAAAAATTTACGTATCGACATGTTCAGGGCTTCTTCGTCCATTGTTTCCTCGGCTGACTTGACATGAGACCCTGATTCTAACCGTTTTTGCCGATTCGACCCAATCACTATTCGACGCCATGCTTGATGGGTTGCTACACTTCCGATCCTGCAGTTAACTACGGACACCAATTCGCCCAATGTTTCGTCGATTATCACGGTTACCGATTGCCTTACTGGTCACATTACTCGCTTCCACTCCGCTTCAGGCTGCTGATCCGGCATTAAGACTGGCGACGACCACCAGTACCGCCAATTCCGGATTGATGGACTTCCTGCTACCCCGATTCACCGCGGTAACGGGATTCGAAGTGCACTTGATCGCGGTCGGCACCGGCAAGGCCCTGCGTCTCGGACGCGAAGGCGACGTCGACGCCGTGCTGGTGCATGCACGCCAGGCTGAAGACAAATTTGTCGCGGATGGGTATGGCGTCGATCGCGCTGACGTCATGTATAACGATTTCATCATCGTCGGCCCCGAATCAGACCCGGCCGGTGTCGCCAGCAGCAACTCGGTTGCCGAGGTGTTCCGTAATATCCACGCCAGCAAACATCCGTTTATCTCCCGCGGCGATGACTCCGGGACCCACAAACGCGAACTGATTCTGTGGCAGAGCGCAGCAAAAAACCCGGGCGGCAGCTGGTATCGTGAAGTCGGCCAGGGCATGGGTAAAACCCTGCAAATTGCCAACGAGGTAGACGGATATACCATAACCGATCGTGGCACCTGGCTCGCCTACCAGTCCAAGCTTGATATCAAACTGCTATACGCAGATGACCCGCCACTTTTCAACCCTTACGGAATTATCGCGGTCAATCCGGCTCGACATACAGACGTCAACTACAAAGGCGCCAGTAAACTGATCCAGTGGATGATCTCACCCGAGGCGCAGAAAATGATCGGTGAATTCAAGATCAGGGGACAACAACTGTTCGTGCCGTCAGCGGTTAGCGGCAACTAGCTTTGGATATCCTGCTGGCTAGTTGTGCCGAGGCCTTTCGCTTGCTATTCAGCGGCGATCCCGAAATCTGGGAAATCATTGCGATTTCGTTCCGCGTATCCAGCCTCGCTATTTTGTGCGCAGTCCCCCCCGCCCTGGTCATTGCGTTTTCGCTCGCTTATGGCAATTTCTTCGGTCGACGTTTGTTGATTCTGCTGTTCAACACATTCCTATCGGTGCCGGCGGTGGTCATCGGCCTGACCCTGTTCATCGTATTGTCGCGCCAGGGGCCACTCGGCGACTTCAAACTGTTGTTTACGCAGACCGCTATGGGTTTAGGTCAATTTCTGCTGTGCCTGCCGATCCTGGTCTGTATGGTGCATGTTGCGCTGCAAGCTGCCGATCGCGCGGCCTGGGAAACTGCTCGCACGCTGGGCGCGAGTCGAGTGCGGGCGTTTTTCACCGTGCTCTTTGAAATTCGCTTCGGGTTGATGGCCGCATTGCTCGCCGGCTACGGGCGCATCATTTCAGAAGTCGGCGCGTCGATGATGCTGGGCGGAAATATCGCCCATTACACGCGAAACATACCGACCGCGATTGCGCTCGAAACCAGCAAAGGCGCTTTCGCCGAGGGCATAGCGCTGGGCATCGTCCTGTTATTTCTCGCCTTGATGGTCAATGCACTGTTGCAGTACGTACAGGGAAAAGGCAGTATCAACCCATGATTGAAACCCTCAACATCGGCTTTCGCAACATCGCCAAACGCTATGGCAGTAACCTGGTGCTGGATGGCGCCAGCATCGATATCAGCAGCCACAACTGCATTGTCATCACCGGCAAAAATGGCGCTGGCAAGACGACACTATTGCGCATCATTGCCGGCCTGGAGAAACCAGACAGTGGTGACATCCTGATCGACGACGCAGATGCTGAACCCTGGCGCAAGCAACGCAAACGGCTGTTGAAGTCGGTGATGTACCTGCACCAGCAACCTTACATGCTGTCCGGCAGCCTGCGCCGCAACATCGAATACGCTGCGCGCCTGAACCCGGGCATCGCAGATCGTGCCGCCAGCGTTACCAGGGCGATTCACTGGGCCGGGCTCGAGGGCCTCGAAACACAGTCTGCCACTTCCCTGTCGGGTGGTCAGAAACAGCGAGTGGCGCTGACACGTGCGCGCCTGCGCGACCCCCAGATTCTGCTACTCGATGAGCCCACTGCCAATCTGGACAATGAAAGTCGAGCACGCACTTTACAGATGCTGCGTGAATTCTGCGCCAGTGGCACGGCCATCGTCATTGTCACCCACGACCCTGAAGTGTTTGATGAACTGGCAACGCACAAACTGCAATTGCTGGATCACCGCATCCACACTGAAACCGGTAGCAGCCCGGATGTCATCGAGCTGGAATCGGCACGCCATTCCAGGCAGCGATGAGCATCGATCTGGATGACATCACCGCGGTCATACTCGCGGGCGGAAAGGGTCGGCGCATGGGTGGCCAGGACAAGGGTTTGATCGAATTTGATGCAAAGCCGCTGGCGGCCATTCTGGTCGAGCGACTCAGTCAGCAGGGCGTTAAAATTGTCATCAACGCCAATCGCAACCATGACCGCTATCGACAATTCGGCCATCCGGTTATCACCGATACGCTCGAAGATTACCAGGGACCCCTGGCCGGTTTCGCCAGCGCGATGGCCGCGGTCGACAGCCGCTTTATTCTGACGCTGCCCTGCGACGGCCCTTTGCTCAGCGACGATTACGTGGCTCGCTTCATCGCGAACTACAGGGCCCGCGAAGCGCCGGTTCAGGTTGCATTCGATGGCGAACGCCTGCAACCTGTGCACGCCATGATAGAGGTAGACCTGTTACCCAGTCTCAACCAGTTCCTCGACAGCGGTGACCGCAAGATCGATCGCTGGTATGCCCAGCATGATTATGCGCGGGTTGATTTTTCCGATTGTGCCAACATGTTCCGTAACATCAACACCCCTGCCGACAAGGACTCACTGCAGACCGATTCATGATCAGCACCATACCCATACTCGGTTTCAGCGCCTACAGCGGCACTGGCAAGACCACCCTGCTGCGCCAGATTATTCCCGCACTGAAAAAGCGTGGCCTGCGCGTTTCGGTGATCAAACATGCACATCACGATTTCGATCTCGACTTCCCGGGCAAGGACAGTTACGAGTTGCGCAAATCCGGTGCCGATCAGACCGTGATCTGCACCATGACGCGAATGGCGACCATTACCGAGTTTGCCGACCCGAGCGATGAGCCCGATCTGCAACAAATCATCGCATCACTCGACATGAGTCGCGCCGATATCGTGCTCGTCGAAGGCTACAAGGGCATTCATTTCCCCAAGATAGAATTACACCGGGCAGCGCTGCGTAAACCCTACCTGCATGAGAAGGATGACTCGGTGATTGCCATCGCCTGCGATGCGCCATTGCCTGCCGCGGTATCCATTCCGGTACTCGACATCAACGATATCGAGTCAATCGCAACTTTTATCTACGACGATTTCTACCGCAAGCAATAGCTCGACAGACAATCATTCGAGTACTCGTCAGGATGCCTGTCCATTATTCTGCCTGGCAGGGCTCAGCTCTATCGATTGATCCCAGATACGCTCCCAGAACAGAGGCAATCTGCTGAGATCCAGAACAACATCGAGTTGTTCGGGTATCACCGGCTGCGCGTGGGGATTGCTGATTTCACCAACCTTGAAGCGAAACACGTAATCTGGCTCAACCCCTATACGCAAATCGTTGATGACGATATCGTCCTGTAAACGGGTGACCGAGTATATCCCACGCGAAAACCACTGCAGACGCTGTAGCGGCCAGTAGTCCTCGATCCCGTTAAGCAACTCGAGCTCGCTGGGGTAGTAACTGAAGCGGATGTCATTGGTCGCGTCCAGCAGCGAGTACCAGGCCTCATAGTATCCGTTGTCAGCCATGACTACCGCTCGCCAAAGAAGCGAGTTGAAGGGTGCCGGTGAGGTGTGAATCCTGTCGTACTCGATGTTCTGCACTTGCAGCGCCGATTTGAAATTGTGCTCCGCCGTAAAACTCGCTGGCACCGTCCATGCCAGGTACAACGAACTGACAACCAGGCCAACAGAATTCGCCAGGTGGCCACCATTATGCTCGCGTGACATGACCAGTGCGGTAATGACGCCGACCAACAGCGGCACTGTATATAGCGGATCGATAATGAAAATCGTCGACCAGGACACTGGCATGTTACTGATGGGCCAGAAAATCTGCGTGCCATAAACGGTAAAACTATCCAGCAGGACATGGGTCGCAAAGACGAGATAGACCAGCAGCATCCAGCGAGTTCTATGCTCGCGCAACGAAGGATGGATCCTGTTGATCAGCCACACCAGCAGGGGTGTCACCAGCGCCAGCATCAACAGCGAATGGCTGGCCGAGCGATGGTAGGTGAAATCCTTGACAGCGTCGCCCAGCGACACTAAAACGTCCAGATCCGGCAGGGTACCGGCAATCGCCCCCCACAGCATCGCCCGGTTACCGATCTTGCGCCCGAGAACTGCTTCACCGACGGCAGCGCCAAGCGCAATTTGAGTCACTGAATCCATCGCTGATTACCCTGGCATTATCGTGAATGAGTGTGCGGTTTAGCTGGCGTTAATATCTTACAGCATTGTTTTTACGTCACAGCGTTTGTTTCGGATCTCCGGGAGAAATTGGCGCGCTTTTAGTGCGATCTGCTCGGCTCATAGACAAACCCCTGATTATTGTCAAGATCGCGAAAGCATTGCTTTCGATCAATTGAATGATTGCGCTGTTACTGGATAATTGGACGATTCCATCACTCCTATGACGAGGCAAAAAATGAGCTACACGCTTAACAGGTTAATCGAAAAATCGGATATCGATGCGGTAGACGCGCGCACCCGCGAGGCACTCGCCGCGCAGGGTTTCGGCGTCCTCACTGAAATTGACGTAACCGCAACCATGAAAAAGAAGCTGGATATCGATATGACACCCTATCGCATACTCGGTGCCTGCAACCCGAAAATGGCTCACCAGGCGATCGGCATGGAACCGCGCGTCGGTGCAATGCTGCCCTGTAACGTGATCTTGCGCCAGATCGATGCAGATGTTGAGGTCAGCGCTATCGATCCGGTCGCATCGATGATGGCAATCGATAACGATCAACTCAAAGTTGTAGCCGCGGAAGTGCGGAAACTGCTTGCCGACGTAGTGGAATCGATTTAACGCCGAAACTTGCACCCTGCGCGGCCGCAACAGAATCATTGCCCATGAACCAGCCCGCAGGGTAACGAGTTCGACAGGCAAAGATACCTGAGGATTATCACAGCGCAGTAACGGAGGTTGATATTCTCGAACCACTCATTCGGCCTGTCGGCCCGGTTACCTGGTTTAAAACGGAGACCAGCGGATAGAATGGCGACATCAGGGGATTTTATTTATTGTCGACGGGTTGCTCTGTATCGCATTTCACGCAGTTCAACTGGTAGCCCAGCATCGAGTCCCGACCATCCTGCGTCTCGACCCAGGGTCGACTGACCAGAGGTGGATTGTGGCGCACATGTTGATTGTGGCCACAGTTCAATTCTGCAACCCAGTGGTTCTCCTCATCCTTATGATAATCAACGATCGACTGCTTCATCGCTAACCTGTTACTCCGGCGACGCCATAAAATCACATCCAGCGAGCGTTGATCCCAACCGCTACTGACGCTCAGTGCCAGGAACCAGGCTGGGGAAGAATCTTTTACCTGGCCCCGGCCGCTCCGTGGAACGAATTAACTCAGCGCAGAGCTTTCCCAGCCCGAATTATTATCAAGCCATCGTAAACTTAACCAATACCACAGCAGGACAGGGACCATCATGCCAACCCAGCTCCAATCATCCATCAGAAAAAATGTTGCCACCCAGCTATGATCGACGAAAAACAGGGGCCAGGGGATACAATAGACCGAATATACCAGGCAGGCCCAGATCAACAACAGGGCGCCCCTTCTGGTGTTTATGCTCGAAAAGGCAAGAAATACCCAGATTGGCATATCCTCTGATTTTTCCATAAGTCCAACCGCCCCTGATTGCCCGTCAAATAGGTGTTTTGCAACACCTAATAATAGTCAAACATTCGGAAGGTTATGGATTTTTTCCGGTAAACAAGCCTCAGGAAGAACCACAGGCAGGACATGCGGGGTTTTTCGGCAACGTGACAGCTTGCCATTGCATCGATTGTGCATCGAACAAAAGCAGCCGATTTATCAGCTCTTCACCCTGCCCTGCGAGCAACAGCAAGGTCTGCAACGCCTGCATCGTACCGATAACACCAACCACCGGGCCAAGCACACCTTCGAGCTCGCAGGATTCCTCATTGCCGTAGGCCTCGGTGTAAAGGCATTGGTAACAGGCGCTGTTTGCAGCCGGCTGGTAATTCATGATCTGCCCTTCGAGACGGATAGAAGCTCCGGTCACCAGGGGAGTAGCCGTTTCGACGCAGCAACGGTTCACTGCGAAACGGGTCGGGTAATTGTCGCTGCAGTCGAGCACGATATCGACCGAATCGATAACCCGCTTCAACTCCTCTGTTTCCAGCTGATAGCCGATGACTTCGACGTCACAGTCCGGGTTGAGCGCAGCGAGAGTCTTCCGAGCGGAGTCAACCTTGTTCTCGCCGACCGACGCCTGGTGGTGGATTATCTGGCGCTGCAGGTTGGAGGTTTCGACGATATCGTAGTCGCTCAATATCAACTTACCGACACCCGCCGCCGCAAGATACATGGCAGCCGGTGAACCGAGCCCACCGAGGCCCACGATCAATGCACTGGCATCAAGGATTGCCTGCTGTCCGCTTTCACCAATCTGCGGCAGACGAATGTGGCGCGCATAGCGCTCCTTTTGCGCGGGCGTCATCCGCCGCCCTTGTGAAAATACTGATGGAAACGATGGAAAAACTGTTCGCGCAAAACAGCGTCGGTAGCACCGAAGGTGAAGCGCACATCGAGCACGGGCAAGTTGAACAAACCAAGTTTGCGCGGTGGTTTTTGCGCCACGGTTATGGACAACTCCAGATTCGCGCCGGCTTGAGCGAGCGACCATTGATGGCGCGCCAGTTCACGGCACTGATAAGGTGATTTGTTGCCACTGAAGGGTCCGTTCAGGACCTTGCCGAACTCATCCGCGCCATAACCCATCTCGTAGGTGACGACAGGCGAATCGGGATCAGGATTGGTTTTCATCGACTTCCTGCATCGGTCTAGCCACCCGCCACCGGGGGCCAGATGGAAACCACATCGCCTTCAACCAGCTCACGATCAGCACGCTTGTCAGCATCGACAAAATGCCCATTGACCAACACGATGTGCGCCATTTTCTCAGGGATATGAAATTGTTCGACCAGACGATTGACGCGCAATCCGTCCTGCACGCTGATTTCGCGCCGGTGACGGCTCTTGCCCGGGGGCAGGTATTGCATCAGGGATGCGTAGAATTCGATATTGATCTGCATGAGAGTTCAACGGCTGCGAGCCGGTATGGACAGAATCAACTGTACCCAAGTTCCTGGGTGCAGCCAACATAAGCTTCCATGATCGCAGTCGGATCCTGCATCAGGCGTTGCTTCCACACACCGAGATGAATCCTGGACTCGATCAGTCCACGCAGCACACCGATGTGCTGGGTCTTGCCAACGCTGCTGGCACCGACCAGGTGGTCACCGTCGAACTGCAGATTGATATACTGATATTCCTCCGCATTGTACAACTGCGCACTCTCGCCACCTTCAACACCCATCCATAATCCAAAAGAGCAGGAAATCAGCCCGACAGTATCGAGCACGTTCATGTTCAAGGTACCGTGATGGGCGCTACCCTGACCGGCCATGTTGAGCGCGGCAATTCGGCCATGGTCTGCCGCGGTTGGTTGAATAGCCTGCACCTCGTGTTTACCAGTGGAGAAATCGACACCCTGCGCCACGTCACCGGCGGCATAGATATCAGGCTCACTGGTTTGCATGGAGTGGTCGACAATAATCCCCTGATCCGTTTTGATACCGGTGCCTTGCAGCAGATCGATATTGGCTTTAACACCGGTTGCGGTAATCACCAGCGCGGCTGACAGCTTGCTGCCATCACTCAAACTGACCTCAACCAGTTCACCCTCTGCCGCGGCAATACCATCCACGGTACAGGAACTGTGAACATCGATACCTTCTTTCTTACACCAACTTTCCAGCAGACCACCGGCATTTTCGTCCAGCATGCGCGGCACCATACGGTTGCCGGCTTCGACGACAGCCAGATTGATTCCGCGCTTGACCAGCGCTTCAAGGATAATACAACCGATGAAGCCAGCACCGATCAGAACCACGTTGGAACCAGCTTGAGCCAGGCGGATAATGTTGCGCGCGTTTTCCAGCGTCCAGCAGGAATGCACCTGCGGCAAATCGAGCCCTGGAATGGGTGGGCTCACCGGATGTGAGCCGGTTGCAATTAACAGTTTGTCATAAGCGCGCGTACTGCCGTCAGCAAGATTAAGCTGTTTTCCAGCCGCGTCGATCTTGTCCACGCGCTGCTGCACAACTTCAATGTTCTGGGTCTTGAAGTGCTGATCAGGATCGCGCAGATAAGTACCCGACTCACCGACGTTGTCGATCAGGTAGTAAGGGATAGCCATGCGCGAATAGGGTGGTTCGGGCTCGTCACCAATAATAGTAATGACTGCATCCGGGTCCGCTTTGCGCAGAGTTTCTGCCGCAACCACGCCCGCGGGACCGGCACCTATGATGATATGTTGCATGATTCAGCACTCTTCAAATTGAAAAAACCCCTAACATGAAGCGAGGGGTCGAAGGTTCAGGGTGCCGCTGATTGAGTCTGGTTGAATTTAGGCTGAGCTGAAATCGTCCCAAACTCTTTTGAAGTGAGCAGTAATAGCCATCCTATTGCTGCGGTCTTCAGAGGAGTTTGGGGCAATTTCTGCCAGCGTAAAACAATCATGACTCGATCAGTGGCGCCCTCGATTAGAGTGACAGGCGTTGACGGGTTTCCTGCGGGATTTTGCCATCCGCAGTCCAGCCCCGTGCTTCGTAATACTGCGGCAGCATTTCGCCCAGTCGATTAACCTGACCCTCGGTCGGACCACTCTTGATGATTTCCTTAAGCAGTCGCTTGGGCAACGTGTCGTCATCCGCGGTGAAACCGGCTGCCTCGTTGAACAGACGCTCCATGTTCCAGATGCGCTCACCGGTCTCCAGGCAATTCTCCACGCTCCAGTCACCTTCACAGGCGGCGTCGATCTGTGGTGCGATGTTATCCATACCCCAGGCAAAGGTGGTGAACACACACAACCCGGCCGAATCGACCAGTGCAGTGGCGTCCTGAAATGCCTTGACCAGTTCCGCCTTGCCATCGGTGTCGTTCATCTCGGTCTTGACTGGAATGCCCAGCACTTCTGACGCAATGGTGTAACCGCGCAGATGGCAGGCACCACGATTCGAAGTGGCGTAAGCAAGACCGATACCCTGAATGCCACGCGGATCATAAGCCGGGAATTCCTGGCCCTTGACCGTCATCGACAATTCCGGACGTCCGTACTTCTCACACAGACGCTTGGAGCCGAGCCCCAGATCTGCGGCAAACCCCTCACCGGTCACGAATTGCTCGGTGATTGCCACAAAAGCCTCGGCATTGCCGAATCTCAGTTCGATACCGCCGGTGTGTTCAGTAGTGATCACGCCATCTTCGAACATTTCCATCGCCGCAGCCACGGTGCAACCGTAGGTAATCGGGTCCATGCCGTCTTCGTTGCAGAGGAAATTGATATAGGTCAGCGCATCGAGATCGTCGACTCCGGTATCCGCACCAAGCGCCCAGGCTGCCTCGTATTCGAGACCACCAGAGTTACCCTGATACTGCGGCTTGTCCTTGACCGAGAAGTGCTCGGGATTGACCGTGGAAATACGTCCACAGGCAATGGTACAGCTGAAACAGGCGCCATTGGTGGTCAGATTGGCTTTGCCGTCGCTTTTGCGTGGCTCGGCCATGGCTTCGGCCGAAATATTTTCAGCACCCTCAAAGCCGACGTCGCGCATATTGCGTGCGGGCAGCCCACCGACACCGTTGATAACGTTCATCAACACCTGGGTACCAAAAGCCGGCAAACCCTGTCCGGTAACCGCATTTTCGGCGAGCACCGCCTTGCCATCATTGGTGGCTGCCATGAACGCTTTGGAGTCATGGACGTTACCGATACCACCGGTGCCGCGCACCGCGACAGCCTTCAGATTCTTGGACGCCATCACCGTACCCACACCGGAACGGCCGGCGGCACGATGCTTGTCGTTCATGATTGCCGAATACAGGCAACCGTGTTCGGCAGTTCGACCGATACAGGCGATGCGCAACTGCGGATCCTGGTGGGTCTGGCGCACTATATCATCGGTTTCCCAGGCAGATTTGCCCCAGAGATGCTCGGCTGAGCGCAGCTCGGCCTTGTCATTCTGGATGTAAAGGTAGACCGGTTTAGCGGACTGACCTTCGAAAATAATCATATCCCAACCGGCAAACTTCAGCTCCGCACCAAAAAATCCACCGGAATTGGAGCAGGCGATAGCGCCGGTAAGTGGGCTTTTGCAAATGACGGAATAGCGACCTCCGGTAGAGGCCATGGTGCCGGTCAATGGCCCGGTGGCCATGATCATTTTATTTTCAGCCCCAAGTGCATCGCAGGCCGGATCGACTTCTTCGGTCAGGTATTTTGATGCCAATCCACGTTGACCGAGATATTGATTCGCCCACTCCATGTTGAGTGGTTCGGAAGTACAGCTACCGTCTGAGAGATTGACTCTCAGTATTTTTCTTGTCCAAGACATGATTCATTACCTCCATTATTACGCGGTGACTTCGGCGGAAGGCAAGCTTTTTGACGCCGAGGCGAGCATGCGATCGTAACCGGTCCAGTCGGCGTCGATGTAAGTGATGGCGTCGGTCGGGCAGGCAGCAGCACATTGCGGATCACCGCCACAGAGATCGCATTTGACAACCTTGCCAGTACTTTGTGAATAATTGATCGTGCCGAACGGGCAGGCGATTGTGCAGACCTTGCAACCAACACACTTATCGTCCGATACCACCTTGGCGCCAGTGGCTGCATCGATGCTGATCGCATCGACCGGGCAGGCCCGCACACACCAGGCTTCATCGCACTGGGTGCAGGTGTAAGGCGCAAATCTCCCTTCATGATGGAAGGTGAAAACCTTGATAAACGATCGTGACGGGTTGAACGTCCCAGTGTGCTCGTAAGAGCAGGCCATTTCACACTGGAGACAACCGGTACACTTGCCCGGATCGATGTGTAGGGATTTTTGCATTGTATCCTCCGATTATGTCGTTATTGCCGTTCCCGCAGCGTATTTCAATTATTGTTCTGCCGGAACGGTCCATCTCAGGGCGTAAAAATAACACTCTCGCCAATTCATTTATAGCCCTAAAGCACAAATTAGATTGGCAACCCTACTATAATAACCCCTTAAGTGAAAAAATTTGACGCTACCTCTACCAATCTAGCGGCGTCTATGACTCAATTGACGACTTCAAAGCATTACTGATATTTCATGAATAACAAGATACCCCATCAACCCAGCTGTGCGGATCCTTTCGAAGAGGACATGATCAGCCTGTCCGAGGCGCTGACGCGAATCGAAGGGCGCGTAGTTCCAGTGCATGCCTGCGAACGCCTGCCCATTCGACAATGCCTGAACCGGGTCAACAACGAAGCGGTCAAATCGCCGCTCAATGTGCCACCGTTACCCAATTCGGCAATGGACGGTTATGCGATTGCGATCGACAGCCTGGTCGCAGACAGTATTGTCGAACTGGAAGACATTGGCACAGCCTATGCCGGCGTTCCATTTAAGCAGGACTGCGGGCCGGGACAGTGTGTGCGCATCATGACCGGCGCACTTATACCTGCCGGCACCGATACCGTCGTCATGCAGGAGCAGGTCCAGGTCGGCGCAGATGGCAGGATTCGAATTGATTCCGATCATCGCGGCGGCCAGAATATTCGCCAGGCCGGTGAAGACGTACAGCAGGGCGAAGTCGTAATTGAGGCCGGTGTGCGCCTGAGCCCTGCCGACCTCGGTGTACTGGCCTCACTTGGCCTTTCGCAGCTGCAGGTCAAGCGCAAGCCCGTGGTCGCCTTTTTTTCTACCGGCGATGAACTGATGTCGGTCGGTAAGCCGCTCGAGCCCGGCATGATTTACGACAGCAACCGCTACAGCCTGTACGGGATGCTGGCACAGCTGCCCGTCGACGTTCTCGACCTCGGCGTGGTGCGCGACAATCCCGAAAGCATGCGCGAGGTGCTGGCTGATGCTGCGGAACGGGCTGACCTCATTATCAGCACCGGCGGCGTATCCGTCGGCGAAGCCGACTACATAAAGCCCGCGCTGGAAGACCTCGGTAACACCGAGTTCTGGAAAATCGCCATCAAACCGGGGCGACCGCTGACCTTCGGCCAGATTGGCAGCAGCATCTTCATGGGCCTGCCCGGCAATCCGGTGGCGGTGATGGTGACCTTTAGTCAGTTTGTCGCGCCTGCTATCGAAGTATTGTCAGGCGCCAGCATGCGGCCACCGCGACTGGTAACAGCACGTTCGCTGGAACGCCTGCGCAAGAAACCCGGGCGTACCGAGTTTCAACGTGGCATAGCCGTCCTCGATGAAAACAACCGATGGCAGGTCGGCAGAACTGGCAAGCAGGGCTCCGGGATACTAACCTCGATGAGCCGCGCCAACTGCCTGATCGTGTTGCCCGACGACAATGCCGGCGTCGAACCCGGCGATGAAGTCAGCATTCAGTTCCTCGACTGGGCATAGATGATGGCCAAAATCCTCTATTTTGCGAGTCTTGCGGAAACTCTCGGGTTGAAGTCGGAACAACTTGAACTCCCCGTCGATTGCCAATCGGTCGCCGAGCTGGTGGCGCTGCTGCGCACACGTGGCGAGCCATTTGACGGCACCTTTGATGGTGCGACGCGGGTTCTGGTTGCGGTCAACCAGGAAATGGGGGATAGCGATATGCCAATCGGCGACGGCGACGAAATTGCCTTCTTCCCGCCGGTCACCGGCGGCTGAAACACTCCGCCAGCTGAACGATCAACCTGAGCGATCGATGAGCGCAGTAACAGCAAATGCCAGATGACTTCTGGCGACACCCGTCATAATATCGAGACCAGATATCGCAGCAATTCAAATCAGGCGCACACATGTCCGAACTCGAGCAAATTCTCGCCAGCATCAAATCTGGCGAGTCCACCCAGGCGCTTCGACGCCAGTGGGACCCGGCGCAGCAGGGATCTATTGATATCCGCATCGCTGCGGATGGCAGCTGGCATCATGAAGGGCGTCGTTTTCAGCGCGAGGCCATGGTTAAACTGTTCGCCGGCATTCTGCGTCGTGAGCAGGAAGATTACTACCTGGTAACACCTGTTGAAAAACTGCGCATCGAAGTGGAAGATGCGCCCTTTATCGCCGTACTGGTCGAGCAGATAGATGCTGACGGCAGCTCTGCGATCGTGTTCACTACCAACATCGGTGAACGTGTCGTTGTCGACCAGGCGCATGGGTTACGCGTCGACATTGATGAGCGCACACGGGAACCCAGGCCTTACGTTCACCTGCGTGACGGGCTGGAGGCTCTGATCAGCCGTAGCGCATTTTATGAACTGCTTAATCTGGCCTACGAAACACAACACGATGGTGGCGCGTACCTCGCGATCACCAGTATGGGACAGGAATTTGAACTGGGAAGTATCGATGACTAAACAAACCAAAGGCACACACGAATATCAGGACGATCCGCGCAATGCCACGATCCGGATCGACATCAACGGTGAACTCTTCGCCCGCGAGGAAGCGCGAGTGTCGGTTTTCGACAGCGGTTTCGTGCTCGGCGACGGCATCTGGGAGGGCTTGCGAGTGCATCACGGCAAGGTGGCATTTCTTGACCAGCATATGGACCGTCTCTACGAAGGTGCCAAGGCGCTCGATATGGATATGGAAGTAACACCGCAACAACTGCGCGAACGAATTTACCGCGTACTGGAAGAGAACGCGATGCACGAGGGCGTGCACATTCGCCTGATGGTATCGCGCGGCATCAAAGCGACACCCTATCAGGATCCGCGCATCACCATCACGCCGCCAACCATTGTCATCATTCCCGAATACAAGGAAGCGCTGCCCGAGACGGCATACAAGGGCATTCGTCTGTTCACGGTTCACGTACGCCGCGGCTATCCCGACGTTCAGGACCCGAAACTCAATAGCCATTCCAAGCTGAACTGCATCACCGCCTGCATCCAGGCCACCAAGGCCGGAGCCGATGAAGCCCTCATGCTGGACCCCCACGGATTTGTCGCCACCTGTAACTCAACGCATTTTTTCATCGTCCGCAAGGGTGAAGTCTGGACCTCCACCGGCGACTATTGCCTCGGTGGAATTACGCGCGGCAATGTGATCCAGCTTTGCGAACAGAACGACATCCCGGTACGCCAGAAAAATTTCAGCCTGACCGACGTTTATGGTGCCAACGAGGCATTTGTTACCGGCACCTTTGCCGGTCTGGCCCCGGTTGCCGAGATCGACGGTCGAGTCATCGGCGATGGTCAACGCGGACCGATGGTGGAAAAACTCCAGCAGCTCTACCTCGCCATGCTGGAGGCCGAGTGCGCCTGACAGTGGAGCGCCGACACCCCTGCGCATGACATCCTCAGCCACGACAGAACTGCGTTTAGCAATGTGGTCGGGACCGCGTAACATTTCCACTGCGCTGATGCGCGCCTGGGAAAATCGCGACGATTGCGTGGTCTGGGACGAGCCTCTCTACGGCTACTATCTCGACGCCACCGGCAGCGACCATCCCGGAGCGGCCGACGTAATCGCCGACCAGGGCACCGACAGCGATGCCATCATCGCTCGCTGTATCGGAGGCATTCCCGAGGGCAAATCAATCTTCTATCAGAAACACATGACGTTGCATCTGCTGCCGCAACTCGATCGCGCGTGGCTCGGTAACCTGGAAAACTGTTTCCTGATTCGAGAACCAGAGGCGGTGATCGCCTCTTATGCTGCGGTACGCAACCAGGCAACACTCGCTGACATCGGCTTCGTACAGCAGGCAGAATTGTTTCATCAGGTCGCTGCTATCACCGGGAAACCGCCGCTGGTGATCGATAGCCGCGATTTCCTGCTCGACCCACGCGCCATGCTGGAAGCGCTATGCGCCAGATTCAAGCTCGACTTCAGCGAAAGCATGCTGCACTGGCCAGCCGGCCCACGCAGCAGCGATGGTGTCTGGGCACGCTACTGGTACGATTCGGTATGCCGCTCGACCGGCTTTGCACCCTATCGAGATAAAGCATACGACCTCAACGATGCGGACCGCAAAATCGCGCGACAGGCTCGCCCCTACTACGACGAGCTATATCCGCACCGTTTAAAACCGTAGTAAAAACGCCTGTGCCAGGCTCGCATTAATGGAAACTATCTAACATTTTTCGCCTTCCGCCCCTCTGTACATACAGGTACACTGATTTGCACAGCAATCATTATCAGAACCATGGCTGAACCACAAATCCTAACCCCGGCGCCCGGATGCAGAATCGTCACAGACGACACTGATACCGTGCTTTTCGCGCAACCGCCCGAAGTACTGAAAGGCTTGCTGCGCGAGAAAATCACTCATTTCGACACCCTCGTACTCACCGATATCCGCGAAAAGAACGGCTCGCTGCTTAATAACCTCGAGTTCCCATTGTATTTTTTCCTGTTTATCGCCAGAGGGCTTGCCGAAAAACGCAAACTCAACCTGGTGGGGCACCCCGAAGCCATCAGCCATGCGATGCGTTTGCTGCGCTTCACACTGCTCGGACCATCACGCGCCGAACTCGACAAGTGGCATACCGATGAGGCGCTTAAGAAGGAGTGGCTGGAGGTTGCCGAGGCACTCGCAGTCAAGGGCGATAACGACAATGTGGTGCCGGTTGAAGGTTTCTTTAACCTGATCCCGTTTGAAGACAACCTGGCAGTGGTCGGTGATTTCGCGATCGAACACAAGGGGGTCGATCGCTACCTGGTATCAAGCCCCGGTGGCGATGTCTACGTCGACCTGAACGATGACACCGAGATCATCCCCCCCTATCCCGTGCAAACCGATTACGTGCCTGGTGGCTTGTCAAAACTGGGCATAGAGGTGCTCGGAGGAGCTTCCGGTTTTGCCACTGACGAACCCTGCAGCGGCCTTGCGCTGTGCTACAACGGCGATTATCTGCTGATTGATTCGATCCCGTTTCTCCACCAGCACCTGTTCGCCCGAGGCATTTCCCGCAACCAGGTGTCAGCGGTGTTCCTGACCCACCTGCACGACGATCACTGTTCGATGTTTCCGCTAATGGAAATGCCGCACCGGGTCGAAGTCATTACGACCGAAGAAATATTCCACATGGCGATGGAGAAACTCTCCTGCAGCCTCGGCTGGAGCGTCGACGTAGTGCGTGAACATTTCAGTT
This sequence comes from Gammaproteobacteria bacterium, assembly GCA_024686195.1. GTDB lineage: Bacteria > Pseudomonadota > Gammaproteobacteria. The sequence continues at coordinate 17,529 of JAIBDO010000005.1, forward strand.
TACTGAGCGTAAAACCTGGTGATTCGCTAAATTATTATGGCTTGAACATCGAGGTGCACCATACGGTACACAGCATTCCAACCATCGGCGCCACCTTCTCGACGCGGCACAAAGGCGTTTTCCGGGACGTTTGCGTGGTTGGCGACAATCAGAATATGTCGGCGGTGCGCAGTATGGGCGAGGCCGGTATCGTGCGCGCACAAACCATTGAAAACCTGGAACGCCTGTATCAGCAGAATTTTCACTTACTGATTGCCGACGGCGGTGCTGGTGAAATTCACGGCGACCCCGCGGATTCGCTGAAATCACAGGCAGAACGTGTCGTCTTCGTGCACGTCGACAAGGTTCCGGATGCCCTGCAGACTACCTTTTCGCTCGCCAGTGCGGGTAAACGTTACACCCTGCTCGAAGGCGACAGCATGATCTACACCTCGCAGATCAATCACTACCTCACCTTATGGCTCGGGCAACCCTTCCCCAACCGCTGGATGCGCAACCTGCTCGCCGAGCAGGAAATCTATCGTTATAACACCGACGACGTCATCATCGTGCAAGATGCATCCACGCACGGCTCGGTCTACCTGGTTCTGACCGGCTACTGCGAAGTGGTGCGCATTGACGAGGGTGGTCGCGAAACCATGGCGCTGTTGCAGGCCGGCGACATAATCGGTGAAATGGCGGTGCTCACCGGTTTGGGTGTGCGTAACGCCAGCGTTGTCGCCAAAACTCCGGTCACCGTCTGCGTCTTCGCCGAAGAGACCTTTGGTAATTTCATCCGCTACAGCGGCCTGCAAACGGTGCTGGAAAATCGCTGGCTATTGCGACCAGTGGTCAAATTATTGCCGCAGTTCGCTGAATTATCGTCGACCGTCACCGACAAGATTTCGCGTATTGCCGAATGGCAGGTTGTGGAAAGCGGCAAAACCCGCTGGCTCGACGACGCCCATTTGTACATTCTGGTGGAAGGTTTCGGCTCGATCGTACACGCCGATAGCAGCCAGGATAAAATTATCGCCGGCGAAGAGCTCGGCTGGCGCCCCTACAGCGAGAACCGCCCCGTTGAAATGGTGGCGAGCACAGATTGCGGGCTCATTACCATAGAGGCAGGTGCTTACCGGGAATTGCTCAAATCAACGCCTCAACTCAACTATCAAACGCGCAAGCGCCTGACCCTCGAGGGCGACGACGGTGTCGACTGGCTGCTCGGAGAGGTGGCAATTTATTAACAGTCGCGTTAGCATCGCGTTTCCTCGAGACGATTGCTAACAAATAACAAAACAAATGCCCCTGTTAAGCGTCAAAAATCTCAGCATCGAGTTCCCCGGCAGATACGAAACCGATTTTGCGGTCGAAGGCGTCAGCTTTGATCTCGAACCGGGTGAAATTCTGGGTCTGGTTGGCGAGTCCGGTGCCGGCAAATCGACCATTGGCAACGGGATCGTCCAGTTACTGAGCCCACCGGGGCGCGTCTCCAAGGGCGAGATTTACCTGAACGACAGCAAGATCTCTGATTTTAACGAGCAGCAAATACTCAAGGTTCGCGGGTCGCGGGTCGGTTTCATCTTTCAGGACCCGATGACATCGCTGAACCCTTTGTTCACGGTAGAGAACCAGATGGTCGAAACCATTCTGACCAATCTCGATATATCCGACACCCGTGAGGCGGAAAAGATCGCAGTCGACCTGTTGCGCCAGGTTGGTATCCCCGATCCCGAGCTGCGCATCAAACAATTCCCGCACCAGTTTTCCGGTGGCATGCGCCAGCGCGTGGTAATCGCGATCGCACTGGCCGGAGAGCCGGAACTACTCATTGCCGATGAACCGACCACCGCACTCGATGTCTCGGTGCAGGACCAGATCCTGACCTTGATTCGCAAACTGTGCCATGAACGCCAGGTCGGTTGTCTGCTGGTCACACACGACATGGGCGTTATCGCCAACATCACCGACCGCGTGGCCGTCATGTACCGCGGCAAGCTGGTGGAGCTCGGCACTACGAAACAAATACTAACCGCGCCAAATCACGATTACACCAAGAGCCTGATCAGCGCGGTACCGCGCTCCAGCATCAAGGTAGATCGCTTTCCACTGGTGGAATACATCGAAACCACGGCGAAAGGGCTCAAGCAAATTGATGTAGCGACCCACTGGCTCGGACAAAGCAAAAAACACAGTGGCGGCGAGAATTTGCTGGAAATCGAAAATCTCAATCTGCGCTTCATTACCCAGGATGCAATTTTCGCCCGCAATCGTAAATACCTGCAGGCAACGAGCGACGTCAACCTGCAGATCAAGCAGGGCGAGACCTTTGGTCTGGTGGGTGAAAGCGGTTCCGGCAAATCCACAATTGCACGCATGGTCGCCGGTCTGCAACAACCCGAAAGCGGTTCGATTAAATTCGATGGAGTTGAATTGGTCAACAACCCGGATCGCGCCACCATACAACGCATACGCCTGCAAATGCAGATGGTGTTTCAAAATCCTTATTCGTCGCTGAATGGGCGCATGAAAGTCAATGACATCATAGCGGAGCCCATCCGCTTTCACCGACTGACGCCACCTGATCAGGTCAGCGGGATCGTTGGCGACCTGCTCGATCACGTCGGCCTCGGACGACAGATGGGGCGCCGTTATCCACATGAATTCTCCGGCGGCCAACGCCAGCGCATATCCATTGCCCGCGCCCTTGCCTGCCGCCCGCGCCTGTTGATCTGTGACGAGCCCACCTCGGCGCTGGACGTATCGGTGCAGGCACAGATTTTAAACCTGTTGAAAGATCTGCAGGATGAGCTGGGGCTGACCATGCTGTTCATCAGCCACGATTTGCCGGTGATTCGTCAAATGTGCGACCGGGTTGCAATCATGCGTCATGGGCGCATACTTGAGACCGCGGATTCGGAGACCTTCTTCGAAAATCCGCAAAACGAATACAGTATCGAGTTGCTTTCACTCATGCCGAGATTCGATCGCATCCACGAAACCGCCGCACAACCATAATAAATTTATTGGGTTTTTTTGTTTGAACCCGCTGTAGGCATAACTAACGACAAACTGGAGAAAGAATATGAAAAACCGTTTTCTACTAACCACCGGCCTGGTTATCGCGAGCCTGCTCGCCTTCACCACGGCCAGCGCGAAAGACCTGCGTATGGCGTACGACGCCGACCCGGTTACGCTCGACATACACGAGCAGTTATCCGGTGGCGTATTACAGCTGTCGCACATGTCTTTCGATCCACTGATTCGCTGGACCAAGGAACTGGCTTTCGAACCACGGCTGGCGACCAGCTTTCAGCGTCTGAACGCGACCACCGTGCGCTTCACGCTGCGCAAGGGCGTCAAGTTCCACAGCGGCAACAAGATGACTGCAAGTGATTTCAAATGGACCTTTAACCGTCTCAAGCAAAGCCCGGATTTCAAGGGTATTTTCGCTAACTTCCAGGCCCTCAACATCATTGACGACTACACCATCGACCTCGTCACTACCGGACCTTACCCGCTGGTGTTGCACACGGCGACTTACATCTTCCCGCTCGACAGCCAGTTTTACAGCGGCACCGATGCCAACGGCAATGACAAGGCTGCGATCGTCAAGAATGGTGCGTCTTTCGCTTCCACTAACATGTCAGGCACCGGGCCATTCAAGATAGTATCGCGTGAACAGGGCGTCAAAATTGTTTTTGAACGCTTCGCTGACTACTGGGACAATGCTTCCAAAGGTAACGTCGACCGCATCGTATTCACGCCTATCAAGGACGAGCAAACCCGCGTAGCAGCACTGCTATCAGGTGGTGTCGATTTCATTGCACCAGTATCACCCAACGACTTCGACCAGATCCGCGCCTCAGATAATGCCAAGCTGATCACTATGCCGGGTACCCGCATCATTACCTTTCAGTTGAACCAGGAACGTCGTAAGGAATTTCAGGATCAACGCGTGCGTATGGCCATGGTGCATGCCATCAATAATGAAGCCATCGTGCAGAAAATCATGAAAGGATTCGCGACTACCGCAGCGCAAATGAGCCCTACAGGATACCTCGGTCACAACCCGAACCTGAAGCCGCGCTACGATCTTGCACTGGCAAAAAAGCTGATGAAAGATGCAGGCCATGAGAATGGCTTCAGTGTCACCATGATGGCGCCCAACAATCGTTACGTAAATGACGACAAGATTGCCCAGGCAGTTGCCGCCATGCTGTCAAAAATCAAAATCAAGGTTGATCTGCAAACCATGCCCAAGGCTCAATACTGGCCGTCTTTCGATGACCGCGCTGCGGACATCATGATGATCGGCTGGCATTCAGACACCGAAGACAGTGCCAACTTCTACGAGTTCCTGGCAATGACCCCGGATCAGTCAACAGGAATGGGGGCATACAACTCGGGTAACTACAGCAGCGACTACGTTGACCAGCAAACCGTGAAGGCCAACCAGGAAACCGATATCGCCAAACGCACCAAGATGTTGCAGGCTATTGAAAACAAGATGTTCCAGGATGCCGCTTTCATTCCGCTGCACTGGCAGAATCTTGCCTGGGCTGCACGCAAAGGCGTCAATCTTGATCCGGTCGTCAATGCGCTCAACTTCCCTTACCTGGGTGACCTCGTAATCGACTAGTTGAAGCCATTGTCTTCTCGTGACAACCTGCTCCGGGCGTGTAAACGCCCGGAGCTTTTTTCAACCCGATCTACGCAAAAAATCGAGACCATAATCAAGGCCGATGATTCAGTTTTTAATTAAACGAGTACTACAAGCAGCACTGGTGATGCTCATCATCAGTATGTTCTGTTTTTCGATTCAAGGTTCGCTCGGCGACCCGACGCGCGAGATGGCGGCAATGTCGATGTCCGACGCCGAACGTGAAAACCTGCGCGACGTGATGGGATTGAATGACCCGTTACCGGTTCAATATCTGCGCTTCGTCAAACGGGCACTGCAGGGTGATCTCGGTACCTCGTATTTTTTCAAGGAACCGACGCTCGATGTGATCATGAAAAAGCTACCAGCAACGCTGGAACTCGCCTTTGCCGCGTCAATTCTGATCATCACTATTTCCATTCCACTCGGTGTGTTCTGTGCCATCAAACCGCGCCACTGGTTCAGTCGCTTCACCATGGCAGTCAGCGTTATCGGCATTTCGATTCCAGTGTTTTTGACCGCGCTGGGATTAATCTACCTGTTCTCGATCACGCTCGGCTGGATGCCCTCTTTCGGGCGCGGCGAAACGGTGCATGTATGGGGCTCCTGGAGCACCAACTTCCTCAGCTGGGACGGCTTCAGACACATCGTCATGCCGGCGGTCGCGTTGTCGTCGATCATGCTCCCTCTGTTTATTCGCCTGGTAAGAGCGGAGATGCTCGAAGTCCTGAGCTCCGAATACGTCAAGTTCGCCCGCGCCAAAGGCCTGAGTGATGGACCCGTGTACCTCAAACACGCGCTCAAGAACACCATGCTGCCGGTGATTACCGTCGGCGGTGTACAAATTGGCATCATGGTTGCCTACACCATCCTGACCGAATCGGTTTTTCAATGGCCAGGAATGGGATTCATGTTTCTCGAGGCGGTTAATCGCTCCGATATTCCGCTGATTACTGCTTACATCATGTTCGTCGGCTTCCTGTTCGTCGTCGTTAACACGCTGGTTGACCTGCTTTACGGCATTATCAATCCGATGGTCGACCTGGTAGGGCGGCGCCAATGAAGCTTTTCGCCAACCTCTGGCAACAGCTGCAGCAATCCGACCTGCTGCACTACTACAAGCGCGACAAGGTCGCTATCGTGAGTAGCGTGGTTTTCCTGATACTCGCGCTGATGGCGCTATTTTCGCCCATCATCGCCCCCTTTGATCCCTACGATTTGACCCAGATCGATCTGATGGACTCGGAAATGCCTCCGGCCTGGCTGCCAAATGCGGACGAACGTTTTCTGCTCGGCACCGACGATCAGGGCCGTGACCTGTGGAGCACCATCCTCTACGGCATGCGCGTTTCTCTCATGATCGGCATATTCGCCGTGTTGCTGCAATCAGCCATCGGCATCGTTATCGGTCTGGTATCGGGTTATGCCGGTGGCCGCGTCGATAGCGTGCTGATGCGCATCGCCGATGTGCAACTGTCGTTTTCTACACTGATGGTCGCCATCATTGTGCTTGCCATCGTCAAGAACGCTTTTGGTGGCGAAACCTACAGCAGTTACGCCATGCTGATCCTGATTCTGGTGATTGGTTTATCCGAGTGGCCACAGATAGCGCGCACCGTGCGTTCTTCGGTGCTGGGCGAAAAGGAAAAAGAATACGTCGATGCGGCGCATGTAATGGGTTTCGGCCCAATTCGCATCATGTTCAAGCACATCCTGCCAAACTGCCTGTCGCCGATTTTTGTCATCGGTACGGTACAGATTGCCAACGCCATCATCACCGAAGCCGCACTGTCTTTCCTCGGCCTCGGTATGCCGGTGACTGAACCCAGCCTCGGTTCACTGATTAGTATCGGCAAGGAATACCTCTACTCCGGTTCCTGGTGGATTACGCTAATTCCCGGCTTCTTCCTGATCGTGATTGTCATTTCGATCAATCTGCTGGGCGACTTTCTGCGCGACGTATTCAACCCTCGTCTCTACAAAGACTAGAGGCCATAAAGACCTGGGCGCCACTCACCGTTCAACCCGTCTGCTGAAAAATTACGCTGCACCGGGCGGTTTTCAGAAGCGCAATACTAGCCCCAATGATATATAGGTTTGTTGGTCGGCTTCGCCAATAATGCCGGTCCCATCGATTTCAGCTCTGGAGAATCCATTATGTTCAACCCAATCACCATCCCCTTCGGGGCCGTCATGCTGCACAACGTGGTAAAACTGAAACCCGGCGTCAGCAGTGATGACGTGGAAATGGCCATCGGCGAAATGTGCAACGTCGTCAAGGAAACCTATGGCAATGAAGAAGGTGGTTTCATCGGTGGACAGGTTTTCGAGTATGCCGGATTTGTTTCCGCCGAGGGCTCGTTCGATCCCGAGCAAAAATCCGAAGATCACATCGTCATCATCACCTACTGGCAATCCTTCGAGCAGCATGAAAAATCGCATGCGGACAGTATTTTCAAGGAAAAATTCGATGGCCTGGCCGAGTACTGCTCAGAAACCTATGAACTCGGCTACAACATGCTCTGGCAGGGAACACCCGAAGAATAACTCGGATTGCGCGGACCAGCTTACCTGGATCAAGGCATTATAATTGGGTGACTACTATTTGTGATGAATTGAGTAAACTGCCACTGCAATAGAGTTACTGCTATAGTAAAAAACGGACCTGCGGCGATGCCAAGAAACATACTGTTCATCATGTGCGACCAGCTGCGCTGGGATTACCTGTCCTGCTACGGCCACAAAACCCTGCACACCCCGAACATCGATTCCCTGGCCGAACGCGGCGTACGTTTTGACAACGCCTACTGCCAGGCCCCTTTATGCGGGCCATCGCGTGCGAGCTTTTACAGTGGTCGCTACATGTCGAGCCACGGCGTGATGGCAAACAACGACCCCAGTCGCGTCGACGAACTCACCATGGCCGACTACCTGCGCGCTTCGGGCTATCGCAGCGCGTTGGTCGGCAAGGCACATCATCGGAAAAATCGAGACCTGCTGAAAGCCCTTGGCGTCGATGTCGAATCCGACCTGCTCAGAAACTCCGCTAGCGGTGGTTTCGAACCCTTTGAACTGCACGACGGCCTGTTGCCGGGCAAACGCCATAACGGCTACAGCGCCTATCTCAGTCGACAGGGATATGAGGGCGACAATCCCTGGCAGGATTATGCCAATAGTGGTGAAGACCGCGACGGTAACATCCGTTCGGGATGGCGCTTGCGCAATTCGGTTTATCCGGCGCGCGTGGCAGAACAGCATTCAGAAACCACCTTTAGCACAAATCGCGCCATCGACTTCCTCGAGCAACAGGAAAACGATCAACCCTGGTGCCTGCACCTGTCCTTCATCAAACCGCACTGGCCACTGATCGCAGCGGCGCCATATCACAATCTTTATCAGGCCAGGGATATTCAACCGATGGTGCGCGCCGACTCGGAACTGCACAATCCACATCCGGTTTATGCAGCCTTTATGGAGCAGGAATACAGCGAGAGCTTCGCCCGAAAAGAGGTTCGCGAAACCGTGATCCCGGTTTACATGGGCCTGGTGCGCCAGATCGATGACCAGCTTGGCCGCCTGTTTGACTATCTCAGGCAAACCGATCAATTCGACAATACATTGATCGTGTTTACCAGCGATCACGGTGACTATCTGGGTGATCACTGGCTCGGCGAGAAGGATCTGTTCCACGAACCCTCGGTGCGAATTCCACTCATTATCGTCAACCCGAATTCCACCGCCGACGAAACCCGTGGCCAGGTTTGCAAGGAGATGGTCGAAGCGATCGACCTGTTACCCACCTTCGTTGAATTCGCCGCTGCCAACATCTGCCATGAACGCGTCGAAGGGCGCTCGCTGATGCCGCTGTTGCGCTCGAACACGCCACCCGCTGACTGGCGCCGCTACGCGGTAAGTGAAATCGATTACTCGGAACGAGGGATAGGCGAACGGCTGCAACTGTCACCCTACGACTGTCGCGCGGTGATGATTCGCAACCAGCGTTGGAAATACATTCACCACCATTGCTTTCGACCACAGCTGTTCGATCTGCAGCAGGATCCCGACGAGCTGATCGACCTCGGTGAAGATCCTGCCTTCGAGGTGCAGCTCCGCAGCATGCAATATTTGCTGATCGACTGGCGTAAACGCCTGAAACCACGCGTCGGGGTCACCTACGAAAACCTGCCCGCCATGGGGCCGGCGCGCGATGAACGAAATGGCATTGTTATCGGCCGATGGTAGTCCCTGTCCTGCTAGAGATAGAACCACCACGCAAGCGGATATACCCGCTCTTCATCGCCTGCATCCTGCTGCTATGCACATTAAGCAGCAGCCGTCTCGAAGCTACCGAACGGATTGACCTGCACGCATTATGGGATGACCGTTGCGCCGAATGTCACGGACACTCCGCCGAATTCGCGCGTCGCTTTCTGCAGATTTCAGACGGTCGGCTGCAGGGCCGTCACCATGTCGATAACCTGCAGCTTTTCATCTCTCGGCACTACAGCACACCGGCACAGGCAGCGGCAATCTACGCGATGTTACAGGCACAGGTTGCGACGCCGCCATTGTTCCGACAGCATTGCAGCAGATGCCACGACAGCGCCGCTTCGCTGGTGCGCAACACAGCCATCCTGCGCGACGGGGTTTTATTCAGCCGCCACAGCGGCCAGCCTATGCAGCAGTTTCTATCGAACCACCGAAACCTGACTGCGGAAGAGATTGATTTCTACCACAGACTGCTAACCCGTGTAGCGGCAGAAACCGGCCAACCTTAATCTCGCCTTGACGGCTCCGCCAATCCAACGGCTATGTTTCTCGGTGCAATCAGCGACTGGTGCGCCAAATCGATCAGTCTGTTAGGATGCCGACAAATCGACGTCTGCCTGCCGGCGGTCAGTCACCTATAAACAGGGCGCTCTATGCAACACTCCAGATTTCCGCTAACAGCGGTCACCCAAAGCCGTCTCGGGCAGGTAGATTTTGACAATCCTGGTTTCGGCAAAATCTTCGGCGATCACATGTTCAGCATGGTCTACGAAGACGGTGCCTGGAGCAAAGCAGAAATTATCCCCTATCAGGCACTCGCCATCGAGCCAGGCGTCGCCATGCTGCACTACGGCCAGACCGTGTTCGACGGCTACAAGGCATTTCGCGGCGAGGATGGTCAGGCGCGTATCTTTCGGCCCGAACGCAATGCGGCCCGATTGCACGATTCCTGCCAGCGCCTGTGCATCCCCATCATGCCTGTCGATGAGCTGACCGACATCATGATTCAGGCAACCCGTGAACTGATCGAACTGGATCATGCCTGGATACCATCGCAATGGGGGCATTCGCTCTACGTCAGGCCACTGGTGATCGGCACCGAATCGACGCTCGAAGTGCGTGCCGCCAACCGCTACCATTTCCTGATCATGACATCGCCAGTTGGTAGTTATTTCACCGATCTGCAAAATGGCGTGTCGCTGCGGGTTGAGGATCGCTTCACTCGCGCCGCCAGTATCGGTGGGCTGGGTGCTGCAAAAACGGCAGCTAACTATGCCGCAAGCCTGCTACCGGGCGCCCAAAGCAAGGCGCAGGGTTTCGACCAGGTACTGTGGCTGGATAGTAACGAGCACCGCTATGTGGAAGAAGTCGGTGCTATGAACATCTTCTTCAAGATCGCCGGCCGCGTGATAACACCGCCGCTCGGCGGCTCAATATTACCTGGTGTCGTGCGTGACAGCGCCCTCACCCTGCTGCGCGACTGGGATATTCCAGTGGAAGAGAGGCGGCTCGGCATCGATGAAGTCATCGAGGCTTTTGCCAGCGGGGAACTTGAAGAAGTGTTTGGCGCAGGCACCGCGGCGGTCATCTGCCCGGTCGCCAGCATCGGCTACCGCGACGAGCTCTACAGTATTGCCAGTGCTCCACCGGGTGAACTGACCCTGAGGCTTTACAATGAGCTTACCGGCATACAATACGGCAAGATCGAAGATCGTCATCACTGGAATCAATGCGTTACCTTACCCGAGTAGAATCAGACATGCGCACCCGCAAATCAAAGAGAACCATCACGATGCTGCCAATGACAAACCGTTTAATCGATATTTCCCTGATACTGCTGTTATCCGGGATGCTGCTAAGCCCAATCAAGACTGCCTATGCCAATGACTCGAAGCCAACCGAAAAGACAACTGAGATCGAGCGCATATTGGTTAAAATTGATCGTGAATCCCAAAGTATCAGCAAGCTCGGGAAGCGCCTCGCAAATGCAGAAGATCTCACCAGGGCCTCCCTCGAATCGCGCCAGATCCGCGCGCGTTTAAATCTGCTGGAGCAGAATCAGAATTTCCTCAAACTGGTAACACAGCAGAAAGAAGCCTCCGATATAAACGAAAAATATCAGCAACGGGCGCTCGCCATCCTGGAATCCCAATTGCAGGCATTCGAGCCCATGATTACCGCCCTACGTGAGCGAATCGTGCTGCCAAAGGCCGACGCTTCGGCTTCTGAACGAGCGGCTATCTTTAGCCAGGTCTTTGAAGAAGTCGACCGCCTGGACCGCGTCTACCAGTTGCAACTTGACTGTATAGAAATTGCACCCTTGATAGGTCGCAATGTAGATACAGAAAGGGAGGCACTCCAGCAAGCACTTCTGGAGCGCGCCGAGACTGGCTCGGTGCTGCTGGAAATGGCCACTAGTGACATCAAGGCCCTGCGCGCAAGCGTTGCCGCCGTCCCCGACGATGCAGAGTCAAAATCCAGGCTCACTGTCATGACCGGTTACGTCACCAAAATGGCGAATATGCTCTCCAAAACTATTGCCACGATGAATATTCTGGAAATGGATACAACTGATTATCAACACCAGTTACTCGTCATCACGGGCCAGATCACCACTGACCTGCTTCAGATTGGTGTTGCTACTAACCTGCTGGTCGGCTGGAGCGAAACCCTGTGGTCAGGCATCATCAAAAGCGGGCCGGGACTGATTTTCAATCTCTTCCTGTTGGTGATTATTGTCTTTATCTTCTACAAACTGGCTAATCTCGCGCGAAACTTGACCGAGAAGGGACTTGAAGACTCGCGTTTCAAGCTCTCCCAGCTGTTGAAACGCATGGTGGCCTCTATCGTGCGCAACACCATTCTGATACTGGGCGTGTTGATCGCGCTGTCACAAATTGGCTTCAGTCTCGGCCCCCTGCTCGCTGGTATGGGACTGGTTGGCTTTGTTGTAGGCTTCGCGCTGCAGGATACCCTGTCCAATTTCGCCGCCGGGATGCTGATACTCATTTATCGCCCCTTCGACGTCGATGATGTCATCGAGGCCGGCGGAGTATCCGGACTGGTCAGTAAAATGAGCCTGGTGAATACTACCTTCCTGACTTTCGATAACCAGACCATCATCGTACCCAATGGCAAAATCTGGGGTGATGTCATCAAGAACGTCACCGCACAAACCGTGCGCCGCATAGATCTGGTATTCGGCATCGCCTACAGCGACGACATCGAGAAAGCCGAGAAAGTGATGGCCGAGGTTGTGGCGGCTCACCCTGCGGTCCTCGATGATCCGCCAACCATGATTCGCCTGCATGAGCTCGGTGACTCTTCGGTTAACTATATTGTCAGGCCCTGGGTCAACAAGGACGATTACTGGGAAACCTTCTGGGCCCTGAAACGGGCGATGAAAATGCGCTTTGATGAAGAAGGCATCTCGATTCCGTTCCCACAGCGCGACGTTCACCTGTTCAAGAAATAATCCATCGGCCAATCAAAGAATCGAGGATTTCGGCCATTGATCGAGTTCAAGCAGCTTTCCTTGCCGGCCGCTCAACGACGCTTGCACACCAGACGGTGCGCTAATATAACCGCCGCGGGAGAACAACAGCCGCGACGGACCGTTAATATCAACGGTTCAGCTAGCTGGCACTGTCTTCCCTGCGCAGCAGATGCTTCGTCAATTTGAAGGAAAGAATCCCGACCAGGGCGGCAACCGTACCGCCAACAAGCTGTGCGATCAACCACATCGAAGCATCCGGGTCATCGTTCGCGAGGCCATAAACCGTAAACAGCAGCGCACCTAATAGCCCGAACCAGGGAATCGCAGCAGCGAGATAAACTGCCCACCAGGTTTTAACCACCACCGCGACTAAAAAGCCAATCAATACCGCCCCGCCGATTAATATTAACCAGATGGCCATAATTCCCCCTCGATGTTTTTAAAAACTGTCCGCACTCCACCAACGGGTGACCTGGACGCAGTAAGTAGCAGCGGTCGTTCAGGATAAAGCATATTTCATCCTTCAGGAAACCAGAGGGCTGGGTGCCTGCCTGCCCTGATTCAAACGAAACCAGGCTAACGCGACAATCGCCAGCAGTAGCACCACGCTAGCCAGGATCAGTGGTGCAACAGGGTTGCCCGTGAGATCCAGCGCATAGCCGGCGATCAACGGGAATACTCCCATTCCCACGTAATAAATAGTGAAGAAGATCCCCATACCGACCGACCGGTTTTCTTTGCTCAGCACCTGTGCGGGTAAGGCCATGATCAGTCCACCGGCTGGTGCGAACACGATGCCCAGCATAATGAACATAACCGTGTAAGAAGGTATAAACGGTATCATCAAAATCAACACCGCGATGGTTATCAAAATCACTACCAGCGTCGCCAATGGGCGCCCAGACCGTTCTGCCATCCATGCACCGAGTGGCAATGCAGGAATAAAAAACCAACTGGTCAAACTGACTATTGCGCCAGCTGATCCGAGTTCTACGCCCCTGCTAATCAGGTATTCAGGCCCGAAGCTGAGCAGCAAAATGAAGGCGATATTATAAAACGCCCAGACACAGCCTGCGAGGATTACGCCCCTGAATTCATAAGCAGTGAAGCGCCCCGACAACGATGCATCTGATGCTTGATTGCTGTCAATGGGCCGCGCAGGCGCTCTATAGATCAACGCGATCAGCAGCAGCGCGATGACGCACAGCACCACCGGAATGAAGAACGTTAATCTCAGTCCGATCATGCCCTCCAGTGGCCCCATGATCAGTAGCGCGATGGCGATCCCGAGTGGCCAACTCGAAATCAATATCCCCATGGCAGTTGCAATTCGATGTTCTGCAAACCAGTCGGTGACCATCTTTGCCACCAGCACATTGAACAACACGGCCCCAAGCCCGGAAATCAACCTGCCGAGGAGCATCATCTCGTAAGCATCGGAAAGCGCCAACAGCACACCGCCGAGGGCCATCATCGCCAGGCCGACTAAAACGACAGACTTATCGCCAAATCGTTTCCCAAGCCAGCCTCCAGGAAGTGCAAACAGCGCACCGGGGAGAAGGTATATCCCGATCAGCACACCCAGCTCACTGTGGCTGATGATCGAATCAGCGGTGAGTACAGGGCCGACAGCGGCAATCGACTGGAACTGAATACCCATTGTTGTTCTAGTCAGGGTAAGCGTTACCAATATCAACCAAAGTCGCTGCATGCTTTATTTACCAAAGTGGTGTCTGGCTTAGACCCGAGATTTGCGCAAGGTAATACAGCGCAGTTGCACCTGATAAAAGGTCGACAACGCTACCCGGGCAATACAGCCTGGCAGTCCATACCCTCAGAAACCCTGCTGAGATCAAAAGTGATAGTAGGTAGTATTGAGATACTCGATCACGTCATCGACCTCATCGTCAAACCAGGTAACGCCAATCGCATCCCTGCAAAAGCGCACCTGCTGGCCGAGTCGAGCCAAATCGCCAACCTTGCGATTAGCGCGTGTGTACACACCTGAATCATGGCAGCCGGTGCAGTGCTCAAAGTGCAGATCATCGCCGTTTTCGATATCGGCAGCCTGGATTGCCCCCAACCACAGGAACAGTAAAAGTGTTGCTAAGAATTTCATTATCGTCTCCGTCATTCGCACAATTAACCAAGGTAAAAGCGCATCATCCATTCGGCCCAGACATCTGCATCCGGTTCGCCCTCGGCTATGTAGCGTTCCGCACTGGCACGCGCCTCTGGTGAAAGACTGTCGGTAGCCTTGAGAAAGTTTACCATGGCGCGATGCGGTTGCTCAGGATGGCCCTGGAGACAGAGCACGTTGTCACCAATCGTGTAGCCGTAATTTTCATATTCGTCGGTGTGCGCAAACGTGACCGCGGCCTCGGGCAGGCGCGTGACCCGCTCCTGGTTAAAATGATAGAGACCAGTGGTCGTCATCACTGGTTGCATCCAGTCTAATTGCCTGCTGATATGCACCGGGTAATTACCAATCAACCAACCCTGTTCGTTGTGCCCGACATCGCCGCCGAACGCACAGGCAACTAACTGATGGCCGAAGCAGGAGCCGATGATTTTGAGCTTACGATCCTCGGCCGCCTGGATTAGTTCGATCAAGCGCGCAATCCAGTCATGATCATCATGCACACTGCAGGGACTGCCGGTCACCAGAATGGCGTCATAATCATCGAGGCGCCCGGGGAACTGATCTTTCGAGGTAAAGAAGACGTCGAAACGAGCATCCGCATTAAACGGCTGCAGCAGGTCGATAAACTTCTGTGCGTCGGTTATACCCAGATCGTCGGCCCAGTAAACTTCGGGGACGGAATCCAGAATGGCGATTCTAATGGCTTGCTTCAATTTGCTTTCCTTTCAATACACGTTGACTCAAAAAGCAACGATACCTGAAAATGAGAAGACTATTAACCCGCTAACGTAAATCGGATGCCCTCATGACACCAGAAGAATTTCGCCAGGCGGGCACCGCTTTCATCAGCCCGTCTCAATTAAACGGCCGCTGGATGGTACGGGTTTCCATTGGCGTTGAAGCCACCACAGGCCAACACCTGGAGATACTGTGGGAGCTGATACAACAACAGCTGCGGCAGAGCGACAGATGATGGCTATCGATGTCGAAATTGAGTAAGACATTGATCGGAAAAAAGGATACATTACGCGGCTTTCACAACCACAACCGATAAGCGCGAGACTATGGCCACGATCACCTGGAAAATGGAAGATGGCAGCGAAATAACGGCTGACGTCAAAAACGGCTTGAACCTGATGGAAGCCGCGACTGCAAATAACGTACCCCACATCGAGGGCGAATGCGGAGGATGTCTTTCCTGTGCTACCTGCCACGTGTTTGTCGACCCGCAGTGGTTCGCCAAAACCGGTGAAATCGATGACATCGAAGACACCATGCTCGAGATGACCGACGTCGAACGTGAAGACAACAGCCGTCTGAGCTGCCAGATCATCGCCTCGGAAGAACTTGACGGTCTGATACTGAACGTTCCCGAACCGGAGTAAATGGTGACCAGCCCCATCGTCATCGTTGGTGCGGGACAGGCGGCGGCCTCATTCATTTCTCGCCACGTGGCGCTGGCAAACCCGCAACCAGTGGTATTGATCGGCGAGGAATCGCACCCTCCCTATCAGCGCCCGCCCCTGTCAAAAAAATATCTGCTGGGCCAACTGGAGCGCGAACGCCTGTTCATCCGTCCACTGGAATGGTACGCAGAACAAAACATCAGTCTGCACCTCGATACGCGAGTTGAGGCTATTCAGCCCCAGCATCACAGCCTGAAGACCGCGAACGGCGAAACCATTGATTATGACAAATTGTTGCTGTGCACCGGCTCCAGCGCGCGCCGCTTGCCCGCTGCCGTCGGCGGCTCGCTGGACGGTGTGTTTACGCTGCGCAGCATTGCCGACATTGATCAGCATTCGCCTGAGTTTCAGTCGGGACGCAAACTGCTCATCGTCGGCGGCGGCTATATTGGTCTGGAAGCAGCCGCTGTCGCGCGTCAGCTCGGTCTCGAAGTCACCCTGCTGGAAATGGCCGATCGCATTCTGCAGCGCGTCGCGTCAGCGGCCACCTCGGATTACTTTCGTGCGCTACACCAGCAGCATGGGGTAGAGGTGCGTGAATCGACACAACTCGCGCGCCTGCTAGAAAAAGACGGCAAGCTGTGTGGCGCCGAACTTGAGTCAGGCGAAGTGATCGACGCCGACCTGGTGCTGGTGGGCATCGGCGGCAGTGCCAATATCGAACTCGCGCAGGCGGCAGGCCTGGATTGCGATAACGGCATTCGCGTCAACGAGGTTTGCCAGACTTCCGACCCGGATATCTATGCGGCCGGTGACTGCAGCTGCTTTGAGCGCAACGGTCAAAGCATGCGCCTTGAATCGGTGCAGAACGCCGCTGACCAGGGTGACCTGGTAGCGCGCCACCTCGCTGGCGAGGACGTGCGCTACACGGCACTGCCGTGGTTCTGGTCAGACCAATACGACTGTAAACTGCAGATCGTCGGGCTCAACCAGGGTCATAACCACAGTGTGATCAGACCCGGCGCAAGCGCTAGCAGTCGATCGATCTGGTACTACCGCGATGACGAACTGCTCGCTATCGACGCTATGAACGAACCCAAGTCATACGCCTTTGGTCGCAAAATCATCGAGGCTGGCATCAATCCTACACCGCAACAGGTCGCCGATCCGGCGACAGATTTAAAAACTCTGGCCCTTGGCCGATAGACCCTGGGGCCGATAGACCCTGGGGCAGATAGACCAGCACGATTTTATTATTTTGCCTGGGAACCCCTGGCGGTTAACACCGCGCATCTGTTCGCGCCTTACCTGCGCAAGCGGGAATCTCGAAAATCAAAAGCGGATATAGCGAAGACAGTTTTCAGGTTGCCCTCGCATCAAGATATCACCAGGTGAATGCAGCGATGACGCCACAAGGCGCGGAAACTTAACCTTAAAATAGCGACCTGCTATTAATATCGTCCGACGGTGGATGCAGAAGTAATCCCACGCCAGGGGCTTGCGACCTAAACGCAGCATCAATCAGAAACTTGTTTGCAGGAATCGACAGTAGCCTGGGTTGCGCCGTAGTGATCTCACGACTGAGATCGATATAGGCTTCAAATCGCTGGCGAATATCACGCACGTAGTTAACCGGCTCACGACCGTTAACGTATCCGAATCGGGCCTTGCGAGCGTATTCTTTCTTAGCCAATAGCAGCATTGCCTTTTCAGTATGATCAAACCAGCGATTCGGATCAAAGCCCTTCAATCGCGCCAGGCGCCGAGCATCGTGCACGTGACCTGCACCGGCATTGTAAGAGGCAAGCGTAAACCAGAGCCGCTCTGAGATGGGCAGGTTGGAGTCGAATCGATCGCGTAACCAATCCATATACTTGATGCCTCCCTTGATATTCAAGGCAGGATCACTGGTATTTTTCACCCCCATCGCCTTGGCTGTACGTGGCATCAATTGCATCAAACCACGGGCGCCAACATGCGACTTTGCCTTCGGATTAAACTTGCTTTCCTGATACATCTGCGCGGTGACCAGCCGCCAGTCGAAACCGTAACGATCGGCATACTTGCGCACCAGCTCATCGTAGGGAGAAATCTGCCCTCGCAACGGATCCACCACACGACCACGCGCAAGGCGCTGCATCGAGCGCTGACTCTTGAAATACTTGGTATAGATGACGTTGTAAAATTCGCTTTTGTAGACCCGTTTAACGAACTCATCGAGAGCCTGCTTCAACTTCGGGTTGTTCTTTCGCAAGGCAATCGAATGCGCCGCCGGTTCATCCAGTACGTATGCCGAGCGCACCGGCACTCCCTTGGCCAGTTCGATATCGAGCAGGTGCTCACCCGCCATGGTGGCTTCGTACTCGCCGCTTGACACCATCTTTATCAGTTGCTCGGTTTCCACATTGTCATTGGCTTCGCGCAGATGAAAGCGAGCGCCCTCGCGCTGCATTTCGGAAAGACGGTTCCAGTAGCCGCTGTGGTGGCGCACAAACAGGGTAAGATCATCGAGATCTGCGAGCGATTTTGCTGAATCTTCCTGCTGAACCACTATGTGCTGGTTCGCATAGTGATAGGGGTCAGAATACTCGATACCCAGACGACGCCGGCGCTCATCGGGTTCCATAAATCCCATTGCGATATCGGCACGTCCTTCCATCAGCCAGGAGGTCATTTCGCCATGACTGGGTGGCACTACCACTTCGAGCCGCATGCCATGATACTCGGCAAATTCACGTGCCAATTCATACTCGAAACCCATCAACTCGCCGCGATACAGAAAATAGGATGCCGCGTTGTTGCGTAATAATACGCGTAACACCTTGCGTTCTTTAATCGCCTCGAAGTCATCCAGAAAACGTTGATCACGATCTTCAACCATGTGTTCGAGTTGCAAATAGCGATTGATTTCACTGACTAGCTGCGGGGCATTTTTGCGGATACCCCAGGCGACATTACGCTGGCTGCTGAAATTGGTAGCAACACGCAGATCGTCGCGGTAACTCAGGTAGATCTCGACCAGGTTGCTATCGAGGATAGTGGCATCGATCTTGCCCTGAGCGACGTCGTCGAGCACCTCCTCGGTTTGCATGCCATCAGGGATTTCGACGATTTTGATATCCGGATAGCTCTCCTCTTTGAGCCAGTTGAGGGCATGCCAGAAGGTCGAGTCGCGATTGACCATCACTGTCCTGCCATTCAAATCACTTACTCGCTGGATTGACTTGTCATCCTTGCCGACGATCACCTGTTCGTGCACATGATCAAGCGGCACCGAAAAAGCCATCTTCTCGAGTCGATCAGCACTAATAGTCAGATTACTGATAGCAATATCCCCCTTACCCTCAATCAGGGCGGGGATCAGCTTGGAAAAGTTATCGACCAGTACCAGTTCGGGAATTAATCCATGCGAAAGGGCGAATTCCTCAGCGATACGCTGCTGCTCAACGAGCGGAGAGCGCCGACGTGGCAGGTAGGAGGCACTGGAATTATCGCGCGTCAGCAAAATACGCAACTTACCCTGAGCCAGGATATCCATGAAGTCGCCATCAAAACGCTGCGTCTCCGCCAGCGTGCTGTAGGTGCGATTCAAGTATGCATCGGCCGAAAGCGAAAGCAACGAACTGACTACCAGCAGCAAAATTCCTGCAGCGGAATTTCCGACCATCTTATGGGTAGTAGTCAAGCTCATAGTCAAACACTAAACCGTTTTATCATCCCTTTGTCAAAACTAAAAC
>JAIBDO010000036.1 GCA_024686195.1 Gammaproteobacteria bacterium
AAGGCTGCGGTCGATGGGAGGCTGGAAGAACTTGGCGCGGAAATCATCAAGAAAGAAGATGCGACCGAGTACGCGTTTCGTTACCTGTTCAAATTTAACGGAGATCTGAAACGCCTGATCGACTTTATCGAAGATCTCGAAGGCGTTGAGATTCTGTCCGTGGGCAAGGGCCTGGAATTGATCAAGGATCTGGGTGATGCCGCCGTGGTGTCTGATCAGTATGGACTCAAGGGCTTCACCGGCACGCACGCCATCGGGCATACCCGCATGGCGACCGAGTCGGATGTCGATATTCGTTCTGCGCATCCCTACTGGGCTTATCCCTTTAACGATGTATCCGTTGTGCACAATGGCCAGCTGACCAATTACTGGACCATGCGCCGTGATCTTGAGCGTCGTGGTCATCGTTTCATGTCCAACTGTGACTCGGAGTTGATCGCCGTCTACATCGCCGATCGTATTGACCGCGGTGATGAGCTTGAAGGCGCGATGCGTCGCTCGATCGATGTCATTGATGGAGTGTTCACTTATCTGGTTGCCACAGCTGATCAGCTTGGTATGGCCAAGGACGTCATGGGTGCCAAGCCGATGGTGCTTTATGAAAGCGATGAATTTGTCGGGCTGGCTTCAGAGGAAGTCGCCATTCGCAGTATTTTCCCGCGTGAAATTGACACCTGGGATCCTTATCAAGGGGAGGTAAAAGTATGGGCAGCGTAACTAGTGGTTCAGGGACGGCATCCCATGACATGGGGCTGCACGAAGAGCAGCTGGCAGGTCGCACGCAACAGCGATTTTTCTCGGCTTCCGCGGAAGAAAACTTCACCTATCCATGGTCCTACGAAGTCGACTTCGACAAGACCGCCGAATTCGATGCCGCGGACATGGAAATTTCTGATATCAATATCAAGATTCGGAATTTGATGAAATCGGGTGTTGGCACGATTACCGTGCAAAACCCGCGCGCCAAACATTCGCTTGGAGTGGGTATTCTGAACCGCGTCAATCTTAACTTTGAAGGTAGCCTTGGCTACTTCGGTTGCGGCTGCATTGATGGACCGAACGTGCACATCTCCGGCCGTGTTGGTTGGTCCTGTGCGGAAAACATGATGGCCGGCAAGGTCGTCATCGAAAAGAACGCCGGCTCGTTGTTCGGTGCGGCTATTCGTGGTGGTGACCTGGTGTGTAAGGGTCAGGCTGGCGCGCGTGTCGGCATCGATCAAAAGGGTGGCACGATTATCGTTGGTGACAGCGTGGGTGCCTTTACCGGGTTCATGATGCAGCGCGGGCGCATGATTATCCTCGGCGACGCCGGTGATAATCTCGGTGACTCCATGTACGACGGCACCATTTACGTGGGCGGCAAGATCGCCAGCCTGGGTGTTGACTGCGTCGAAACCGAAATGACCGACCTCGACAAGCGTTATCTTGAAGGCAAGTTGTCCCAGTACGGCATGGCGGCGCCAAACGGTGTCGACAACATGATCAAGCTGACTTCCGGCAAGCAATTGTGGAACTACGACAACCTTGAACCAAGTGAGAAGAAGCTGGTGCTTTAAGCACGCTTCGATTCTGGAGAAATAAGAAATGTCTGATAAGAAAATAGATCCTTACCACCTCGGCAATAGTTTTATCTTCCCGCCGGAGGTGATGAACGATATTCACATCAAGGCTGAGCTCGGCCGTTACCGTATGCGCGGATTTTCATTGTTCAAGAAAATTCCGACCTGGGACGATCTGACCTTCATGCCCGGTACCCTGACGCGTTTTGTCATCGAGGGTTACCGCGAAAAGTGTTTAACTAAAACCATTATTGGCCCCAATGCCAAGGTTCCGCTGGAACTGGATATCCCGGTTTACATTACCGGCATGTCTTTCGGTGCGCTGAGTTACGAAGCCAAGACGGCGCTGGCGCGTGGAGCGACCATGGCCGGTACGGCAACCTGTTCCGGTGAAGGTGGAATGATTCCCGATGAACGCCGTTACTCTTCAAAGTGGTTCTACCAGTGCATTCAGTCCCGTTATGGCTTTAACCCGAACCATCTGCGCCTTGCGGATGCGGTAGAATTCTTTATCGGCCAGGGTTGTAAGGTTGGTCTTGGTGGTCACTTGATGGGGCAGAAGGTAACCGATCAGGTCGCCGAAATGCGCTCGTTGCCAGCCGGCATCGACCAGCGTTCACCGGCGCGTCATCCGGACTGGATGGGACCGGACGACCTGGCACTGAAAATCCAGGAAGTGCGTGAAGCGACCGACGGTCAAATCCCGATTCAGTTGAAGCTGGGTGCGGCACGCGTCTATGACGATGTGCGCATGGCGGCTAAAACCGGACCGGATTCTATTTACATCGACGGCATGGAAGGCGGCACCGGTGCCGGTCCGCACCTGGCCACTGAAGACACGGGTGTTCCCGGTATTGCCGCAATTCGCCAGGCGCGCCAGGCTCTCGATGACGTTGGCATGTCGGGTGAGATTACTCTGGTTTATGCTGGCGGAATTCGTAACGGTGCAGACGTCGCCAAGGCGATAGCACTCGGCGCTGATGCGATCGCGATCGGTCACTCGTCTTTGATTGCGCTTAACTGCAACAAGGATATACCCGAGGCCGATTTCCAGACTGAAATGGGTGTCGATCCAGGTTACTGTTATCACTGCCATACCGGTCGCTGTCCGGTCGGCATTGCAACCCAGGATCCGATTTTGCGTCAACGGCTGGATCCGGATGCGGCGGCGGAGCGGGTATACAACTTCCTGCACACGCTCACCATCGAAGCGCAGCTGTTTGCGCGCGCCTGTGGCAAGACCAACATCCATTCACTCGAACCGGAAGACCTGGCGGCATTGACTATGGAAGCTTCGGCCTGTGCGCAGGTACCGATGGCCGGTACTCAACACACCGTCGGTCGCCCCGACATGACTCGTTTCTAGGAGGTCTATCATGGCTGAACAAGATATTAATCATTTCCTCGAAGGCGATGGCGTCGATTCTGAACGCGAGAAGATTATCGGGCAGCACATCGGCTATCGCTACGATGTTAACCTGGTGCCGGACATGGAGCGTTGTACTCCGTTTTTGCACAAGTACATGGAGGTCATGGGCTGGACCGACCTGAACTGGCTGGAAGATGTGCACATGGGTTACGAAGAAGGTAACCCGGCAGTGTTCGATCGCAACATCAACGGTTGGGTAACTATCCCGGATACCATCGATCTGCCGGACAACCAGCAGGATCGAGACATGATCGCGCGCGAGTTGCTGGTTAAGTTCCAGATGGCGAAAAGCCATCCGATGGTGGATTTGCGCAACGCATACGAGAAGTTTGCTTGAACCAAAATGGTGCAAAAGCATATCGTAAGCGGGGGTCCAGCCCCTGCTTACGGTGCCAGGAAGTACCAATTTTGTACCAATAAGTTCAATGGGTACAAGAACATGGCCAAGCATGTCCAGATTCGTTATGATGACTTCGAATTTCGGCAGGGTTGAACCCGTGTGAAATGAATAATTGATAAAGATGTGACCGCTTTTGTACCAATCGTGTGGAAGTGGAGATCATCAAAAATGTCTGGACGACGGGTGGTTTTGCCATCGGTCAAATCAAAAAAAGGAAATGGCGCAACTTCAGGATGACACTCGAAGTTGAGCTGTGTGGACAAGGATTTTTTTTAAAATTAAAAATATAGAGGGGGAGGACAATAATGTCACCTGATGAACTACAAGCCGCGATTGCGACGACCAATTCGATATTGGCAGAAACGTACTATTTTTTGACGATTCCGCTGATGATGATAATTCATGCCGGATTTCTAGCCTATGAAATGGGCGCAACCCGGGTAAAGAATGTACTGGCTTCCGGTATTAAAAATATTCTGGCGTTTGCGTTTACGATTATTACCTTTTATCTGTTTGGCTGGTGGGTATATTGGGCCTTCCCCACAGGCTTTGACCTGAGTGCAGGTCCCGCCGGAATTTCCGGACTGGAATATGCCAATTCCATCGCCCTGGCGTGGGGCGAATCTGCACAGTACATGGGCCCGAATATAGCTGACAAAGCTTCCGGGGTATTCTTCGCAGCTTTCGCATTGTTTGCTGCAACCACTGCATCAATCATGTCCGGCTCTTTGATTGAACGAATCCAGACCGTGGGCTTCTGCATACTTGCAATTGTTCTTGGATCTTTTGCATGGGTCGTGGCGGCAGCCTGGGGTTGGCACGCAGATGGCTGGTTGGTGACCGATTGGGGAGTGCATGACTTTGGAGCGGCAGGCCTGGTACACGCTGTGGCAGGATTCTTCGCGCTGGGTGTATTGATCAATCTCGGACCTCGTGTCGGCAAATTCAACAGCGACGGTTCGGCCAATGATATCCAGGGGCACAATATTCCTTCGACGATGTTGGGCCTCTTCCTGATCCTTGTCGGGTTCTTCGGATTCCTGATGGCCTGTATTATTGTTCCGGGTGAAGCCTGGAGCTGGTCGGCGACCCAGAGCGCCACCATTTACGGAACGCCGATTACGCTGTCAGCGTTGGGATTCAACATCATCCTGGCAATTTCAGGCGGTATTATCGGCGCCTGGATTACTACCCGGGATCCGTTCTGGATGATGTCTGGTGCCCTCGCCGGTATTATCGCTACGGCTTCCGGTCTGGATATTTACTACCCATCGTTGGTTATTCTTATTTCTATCTCGGCGGGCATAATTCTGAAACCCTGTGCCGATTTCCTGGAGAAACGAGGCATTGATGATGCGGTAGGCGCGGTAACCGTGCACGGTACCATTGGTTTGTATGGTGTGATTCTGCTGGGCGTATTTGCTTCCGGCTATCCAGCTTTGTCTGGTGATGCAGGTGTTCCGGTTATCTCTTTTGTCGGGCAATTAGTGGGTGCGGTCGTGTTTTTCCTGCTGGGTTTTGTACCCGGTTACGCGGTCTCTTTCGTACTAGCAAAAATGAATATGTTGCGTGTACCTGATGATGTACAAATCAAGGGCCTTGATCTCGTGAAAGTACCTGCTCCGGCATATCCGGAACACTTCTTAAGCGAACAGAAAAGCGACTAACACATTACATAGAGGAGAAAATTATGGGATTCCCATTTAGTGAAGCAACGTGGAACGTCGTAGATGGTGCCATGTTTATGGGCTGGGGTGGTTCAGCACCCGGTTTTTACACAGCTCTGAGTGCTGTATTAATTGTTGTCGCTTTGTTTATTGGCAATAAGAAAGAACAGAGCCACTACAAGTAAACGCTGTCCGTGAAAGTGCCAGCTTCCTGCCTCAAGGCGGGAAGCTGGCAACTTGTTCAAACCAGTACAGTTAAGCTCGATCGAACGCCTGTGTGATCGTTCGTGTAGCACAACCCTGCAGCTTCCTTCACAGCATACCTGATCGCCGGGTTAACAAGATAAAGCCAGTTCATCCAGTCTGTTTTTTCTCGACGGGCTTAGTTGGATAATCGATATATGTAATTGTGCCGAAAACGGCAATTCACTACATAGGCAACCGGGTACTCTTCATGCGACTTTTTCTCATTGCCAGGCACTGGCAGATTACCACCATGCAATTGATTCCCATTGCCTGTATTTTTTGGGTCGGTAAATTCCTGTCACCGGTACAGGTCAGTTTCATGTGGTTGTTATTAGTCTCTGTATCAGTGATATGGATTTATTCGATTGGCGCGGCGGCTAATCTTGCACTGGAACCTGCGCTGCAGAGGAACGTGATGAAATTTCGAATTGCGACCTGCGCGAGCCTGTTTATATTAGTCATGGTTCTGCCCATCATGTATCGGTTATCTCAAACGGACTCAGCGCCTCAGGGTTGGCTCGTTTTGCTGCTTTTTGCTGGCATGGCGAGCTTTTACTATATGCTGTGGTATGCTGCCAGCCAGTTTGTTGCGGCCGAGAAAAAAGCGGAAGCCAGTTATTCCGAATTCGCACTGCCGATGCTCGGATTCTGGTTCAGCATTGTCGGAGTCTGGTTTCTGCAACCACGAGTCAATCGTGTACTCGGTTCCTGAGTCCATCTCGCTTCGGCTCCGTTTATGGATTTAGGTGAATACACCAGTGAAGGAACTGATTTAACCTGGCAGGCTATGCGGGTAAATTTTTGTCGTATTCCTGATATAAATCGGTGTCGGGTACCCGTAGAATTCAAACTAAAAATATGAACTTCCGGCAAGTCGCCGGTGGTTTTTTCAAGCTTTTCGGCAGGAGTAATGAACTTGGCTACATTAATTGACGGTAAAGCCTTTTCGGCAAGGTTGCGGGATGAAATAGCGCGCAAGGTAGGGGTATTGAAACAGGAGCATTCCCTGACCCCGGGCCTCGCGGTGGTGCTGGTCGGTGAAGATCCCGCGAGCCAGGTGTACGTGCGCAGCAAGGGCAAGCAAACCCTGGAAGCTGGAATGAATTCCTACGAACACAAGCTCGATGCTGATACAAGCCAGACAGACTTGTTGTCGTTGATCGACCAGCTTAACAACGATCCGGACGTGCACGGCATCCTGGTGCAGTTACCGTTGCCTGGGCATATCGACGAAGAGTCGGTTATCAATTCGATTTCGGTGGATAAGGATGTTGATGGATTTCACCTTTCCAATGTCGGTCGCCTTTCGATTGGCGCCGAGGGCATCGTTCCCTGCACGCCGCTGGGATCGTTGATGATGCTAAAGAATCACCTGGGAGATTTGTCCGGCATGAAGGCAATCGTCCTGGGCCGTTCGAATATCGTCGGTAAGCCGATGGCCTCGTTACTGTTGAAAGAAAGCTGTACAGTCACTATTGCGCATTCACGCACGCGGGATCTTGCGGGCGAATGCCGACTGGCGGACATTGTTGTGGCGGCGGTGGGTCGTCCCGAGATGGTCAAGGGCGACTGGATCAAGCCTGGTGCGACCGTTATCGATGTGGGCATCAATCGAATAGAAAAAGAAGATGGTACAACACGCCTGGTGGGCGATGTGGAATTTGACTCCGCCAGCGAAGTGGCCGGAGCAATAACCCCGGTACCAGGCGGGGTAGGGCCGATGACCATCGCCTGCCTGCTGCATAACACCTTGCAGCAAGCCTGTCGGCTGAATGGTCTTGATGTGCCCGAGTAAGCGAAAATTCATCATCGTCGACTTTTACCTGGTTTGACAGGCCTGATAGATTCTCGGCGTTTCTGATTGGAGACTGGCTGGATATGTCCTTTATTCTGAGACGTACTCTGATATTTGTTTGCCTGATGTTGGCGGGACTGGTGCTTTACGCACTATGGTTCGGCATCAAGGCTGATCGTTATGATGAAACCGCTATCCCTTACCTGGAATCGGCGATGCCGATGGTGACCAGTTGGCAATATCATCAGTTGAAGCCGCTCCTCTCGCCTGGCGCGCGCCAGGATTTCGAAAATGAAAAAGTGCGTTCGGCTTATCAGGCATTCAGCCAGCTTGGCCAGTTTAAATCGATGGACAAACCGCGCTACAGCACCAGTCACACGGGCAGCAGCAAGGAACTGGGGGATGTCGAGGTAGTCGAGTATCAGGTGACTCTGCAATTCGACTCGCTCGCCACGCCTACGTGCTGAAAACCGGCGGCGTCGCGCTCGAGGGTGGGGCCGACGGCCTGATGGACAATCCACACGTGCGTAAGGCTTACCTCGGTATTTAAACTGCCTTGAGGCTGCGGTCGTCGCCAGGCTCGCTGTGATGGTGCCGTCGGCTGTCTTGATCTACTTTCCACTGAAAATATTTTTTGCTTCCCCATGCTCGCATGCTATTCCAGGTGGTCAGAGGACAGGTGTATCGATGCATGGGTTCACTGTGCAATGCCGGCCACGTAGAATTACAGCTCACTGGCTGCAGGCGAAAATTTCGAATCATGAAGGAACCGTTGGTATGAAAAAGACACAGGCGCTATTGCTGGCCCTGCTGTGGTCGGTGCCGGGGTACGCGCTCGATGATCCGTTTGTAGGGTTTTTTAGCGGCGAACTCGACGGCAGTCAATACGAAGTCACCATTGATCGTGTCAATGCGACCACCTACGACGGCCTGCTGTTGATTGACGGTGACAGGATGCAGCTCGATGCCAGGCGTTACGGCGAACGGGTCGGGGGCCTGCTGCGTAGTCACTCCGCAGAATTTCGCTTTCGCGCCCAGCTCCAGGGCAGTGCGTTGATTCTGGAGATCGAGGATGGGCGTCGGGTCGTTTTGTGGCGCAGCAGTCCGCAGTAATTACCTGGCAGGCATAAAAAAGGTGAGCCCGCGAGGACTCACCTTAAAGTTACTACCTTAGAGAGGAGTAGTGTCAGGCTTCGGTGCGCAGGTATGCCTCCAGTGAGTCATCGAGTGCATCGCGCCAGGGCGTGTGATGTGCCGGTGCCATGGTGCCGGTGAGCGCCGATTTATAGCCATGGTCGCGGAAGGTCATGATGTTTTCCTTCTTGTGCTTCTTCCACTGGAAAAACGCCTCGTTTGAGCCAGCGCAGTCGAAGTGTGGATAATCGGTCAATGCCATCAGGTCCATGGTGTACTTGCCCTGAAATTCGATCGCGCCGTAATCGTCCGGAATGTTGTCTTCGGCCTCGCGCCACTTATCGATATCAGCATGCATTTCAGCCTGCGACGGAACGTCCAGTCGACCCATGATGACATCACGCGCATACCAGGCCTGGGCATCGAACATGTTGAAGGTATACCACTGATCCTGCATACCGAGGTACATCAGTTTCGGGTTGTGTTCCCACACGACGCCGTTATACAGATTAACCGGGTAGAGTCGGTTATTGGTCTTGAGTTTGAGATTTTCGGCCATAAAGGGGAAGTGATGCAGGTATCCGGTACAAAGAATGATGGCATCGACGTCTTTGGTGCTGCCGTCAATAAATGTTGCGGTGTTCCCTTCGACTTTCTCCAGCAGGGGCACTTCCTTCCAGTTCTCGGGCCACTTGTAGCCCATGGGCGCTGTGCGATGCGAAACGGTGATCGATTTACAGCCGTATTTCCAGCATTGCGAACCGATGTCTTCGGCGGAGTAAGAGGTACCGATGATGAGGATGTCCTTGCCGGCAAACTCCATCGCATCACGGAAATCATGGGCATGCAGTACACGACCTTTGAAGGTATCGAAGCCGGGGTATTCGGGTACGTTGGGGGTCGAGAAGTGACCGCTGGCGACAATTACGTGATCGAATTCTTCGGTGTACTCGACGCCTTTTTCATGGTCTTTTACGGTAACGTGAAACATGCCTTCATGCTCGTCGTAGGTGACTTGTCTGACGGCCGAATTGAACCGAATCCAGTGACGTACCCCTGATTTCTTGACGCGGCCTTCGATGTAATCGAACAGCACGGCGCGCGGTGGATAAGATGCAATTGGACGACCGAAGTGTTCCTCGAATGAATAATCGGCGAATTCCAGACCTTCCTTCGGACCATTCGACCAGAGGTAGCGATACATGCTGCCGTGTACCGGTTCGCCATGCTCGTCGAGGCCGGTGCGCCAGGTGTAGTTCCACAAACCGCCCCAGTTCGCCTGTTTCTCGAAACAGACGATATCGGGTATGTCGGCACCTTTTTCTTTGGCCGATTGAAAAGCCCTCAGTTGTGCGAGGCCGCTTGGGCCTGCTCCTATGACTGCGACACGTTTACTCATTTACTCACTCCGATTCTGTCTTGTTTTAATTGAGATATGAATGCCTGACGGCATTGCCGATCACTAGCAGCCAAGCCTAGAAAAGTTTGCAGCAGATGGCAATTGTGGATTCCCCTTAGTTCAAGACGGCACAAGGTAACAAATTCCAGGCCCGGGGACAGATCACAAACCCGACCTCCCGAGGTCATGCGTAACCGCTGATTCAGGCGCTAACACCGGGCATGGCGATAAGCTTCGAAACCAGGTTAGAGTGATACAATACTGTCTTTCCAGGTCTGAGCGAAACCCGACGTCGAATAGCATGAAATCAATTGAGAGATTCAACAATGCTCTGAACAATGGGGCGATCAAGCAGATTTTCGATCATGTGCGCAATTATATGATCGGTGCCTTTATTCTCGCGATCGGAACCACCGAATTCAGGCAGCAGGAGCACCAGTTCTTTGAATTCGTTCCTCCCGGGTATGCCGGGCTTGGTGTAATAAGCTTTGCTGTCGTGCTGATTTTATTGAACTTATATGACGGGATCCGCCGAATATCAAGTTCGAAGTATCACATCAGTCTGACGCTCGGACTGTTGTTGTTATACCTGTTCCTGTCAGTGCGTGTGGTTGAAATGGCCTGGGATTTCCGTGATCTTTCCGAAAACCTGGCACTTTAGAAAGGCGTAGCCTGCAGGCCGTGATGATCAGCTCTATTCTCCTGGCCACTTACTCGGACTGCAGATGAATGCGTACCAGCTGTGCCAGGGTCCGTGCGTCGAGTTTTTTCATGACCTGCGCGCGATGCACCTCAACGGTGCGCTCGCTGATACCGAGTTGACTGGCGACAGCCTTGTTAGCCAAACCTTGCGCGACCAGCAGAAACACCTGGCGCTCGCGTTCGGTCAATGATTCGACACGCTGCTGCGCCTGGTCGCGATCCAGTTTCTGATGCCAGTTACCGGATTCCAGATCAAGAGCATGCATGATGCGTTCCAGGAAATTTTCTTCGTTGACCGGCTTGCGTAGAAAGTCGAGTGCACCCTGGCGCATGGCTTCTACGGCCATTGGCACGTCACCGTGCCCCGTGATGAAGATGATCGGCAGGCTGGAGCCGATCTGCGCCAGTTTCTGCTGCAGTTCAAGTCCGGTCATGCCGGGCATGCGGATGTCGAGCACCAGGCAACCACGCTGACTGCCGTCGTGAGCAGCAAAAAAACTGTCGGCACTGGAAAAACAGCGATAGGCAAGATCGGCTGATTCCAGCAGCATACCCATGGAGTCGCGTACCGCTTCGTCATCATCGATAACGTAAACCAGTTGCTGTGAATTCAGTTTGCTCAAAGCACGCTCAGTCTGAATGTCTGGTCAGGCCGAAGCTAAAGGTCGCGCCCCGGGCTTTATTGTTGCTGAATTCGATCTGGCCACCATGTGCCGAGATGATCGAGCGACTGATTGACAGGCCAAGCCCCATTCCCGAGGCCTTGGTGGTGGCAAATGGCTGATAAAGCTTTTTTTCCAGTTTGCGTGAAACTCCAAGGCCGTCATCGATGATCGAAATGCGTACCTGGGTTGCAGACGTCCTGGCCTGCAGAATGATTTTGCTGCCCGGTTTGCAGTGGTTGGCGCGCATCGATTCCATACCGTTACGCAACAGGTTGAGGATGACCTGTTGAATCTGCACCGGGTCGCAGTTGACGCTGGGCAGTTCGTCGTCCAGACGCAGGACAATAATAAAATTACGAATCTGTGCATCGACTTCCGCGAGCTCATGAACTTCGCGCAGCAACTGTTCTGCTGCGACCACTTCCTGATGGCTTTGATGTGGACGAGTCATCTCCTGCATGCGCTCGATGACAGCACCGGCGCGGTGGGCTTGTTGACTGAGCTTTTCGAGGGCGTCTTCGAGTCTTTGCAGCTGCGGATTCTGGCGCCGTAGAAAGCGCAGTCCGGACTGCGCGTACATGGAAATAGCCGTCAATGGTTGATTGATCTCATGTGCGATGCCGGCCGCCATTTCGCCCAGGGTATTGAGGCGATCGACATGCGCGAGCATATCGCGCTGCTCACGCACCTCTTTCTCGGTGCGGCGTTGTTCGGTGAGATCACGTATAAGGATGACGTACTTTTTTTCACCGACATCGAGAATTTCGCGCATTGACAGCACAATAGGAAACTCATTGTCGTACTTGTCGCAACCATTGAGCTCGAGGCTGTTTGCACGCGCGCCCGGAAATCCTTTGGCAGGTGTCTGGCTGCGCTGAAAATAGCGATCGAATTCACGGTAAAAACTGGTCGCTGCGAGGCTGCGGCAATGCTGACCGCGAATTTCGTCGCTGCGGTAACCGAACATGGAACTGGCGGCCTGGTTAAAGGATTCGATAGCGCCACCATTATCGATACTGATGACCGCATCGAGGGCTGACTCGACGATCGCCTGTGCATAGGCTTCGGCGCCGACCAACGCGGCCTCGGTGAGTTTGCGGTCAGTGATGTCGGTAATAAGTCCTTCGAGGATGACAACGCCATCGCTGCGTCGGTCAACCGCACGGCCACGCTCCCAGACCCACTTCTCCTGTCCATTGCGCGCGATAATCCGGTATTCGACCTCGAATGGCTGGCCGCTTTCCGTGGCATTGCGCACCTTGCGATCGACCTCATCAATCATGTCAGGGTGGGTGAAGTCGCCCCATAGAACCTGCTGGCTTTCGATTTCGTGACGATGATAACCGCATAGCTCGAAGCAGCCATCGCTGACAAAATCCATTGGCCAGTGTTTCAGGTTGAGGCAGCGATAAGCCATGCCGGGCAGGTTTTTCAGCAGGGTTTCGAGGCGAGCGTCATCGCCACCGGTAGGCGGACCGGACAACTGGTCTGATGCTTGACTGGTGAGTTGGTCAACCAGCTGACCAGACATGGGAGGTTGTGAGATTTTAGCCATCGCTGCCTGTCTGCGGCTTTGCAGCAACCATAACCATCCTTGCGTACGGTTGCAATCGACGACGCACTGATGTTTGATGTGCGTTCCGTTCCCGGACTACAGATTATCGCGATGCCAGATCCGCAACAGCCAGCGCAACATGAGCAACACAGCGTGGAAGCGCTTGAAATTGCCATCGGCAAGCAGGTGCGCAGTTCACGCAAGCGACTGAATCTGACGGTGGCGGCGCTCGCCAAGCAGGCGCAGTTGTCGACCGGCATGTTATCCAAAATAGAGAACGGTCAAACCTCGCCATCGCTGGCGACACTGACCTCGTTGGCGAACGCGCTACAGGTGCCGGTGACCTCTTTTTTCCGTGGCTACGAAGAACAGCGTGACGTGACCTATATCCGTGCCGGCGAGGGCTTGCCGATCGAGCGCCGTGGTTCCGGTGTTGGCCATCAGTATCAACTGCTCGGGCATACGATCGGCAAGCCCTACAACATCGAACCCTACCTGATCACCATCGACGATCAATCCGAAGTGTTTCCTGTGTTTCAACACGCCGGCACCGAGCTCATTTACATGCTCGAAGGGCAAATCACCTACCGGCATGCCAACAAGACTTACGTACTGGCACCGGGTGACACGCTTTTCTTCGATGCCGAGAGTTCTCACGGTCCGGATGAGTTGCAGGAACTGCCATGTCGTTATCTCGCGATTATTGTTTCTGACGCGAAGGGCGATTAAAAAGTTTCCTGTAAGGAAACAATATTTCATTTCAGTTGACAGGATAATGGTGCTTGCGTAAGCTCGCACGATTAATAATTCTCTGATGAGGAGCGACTGACATGTGCGGTATAGCAGGTGTTTTGTACAAACAGGCTGGCACCCATGAAATCGGGAAAACTTTGATCGATATGCTCGATGGCTGCCAGCATCGTGGCCCCGACAGTACCGGCTTTGCCTTGTATGGTGAAGATAGTGATCAGTTGCAGCTGCGCTTTATCGTGCCAACCGAAGAAACGGCCAGAAAAAAGGCGACGGATAACATTGCTACGCTACTGGCGCGTCATGATGCGACCATCAAATCAGAGCAGTCCGTCGGCTGCTCGTACCAGATAGCGGTGGATTTTGATGGCGACCTGCTGGCATTCACCAAGGACATTGAAGAGCACGCCAAGCTGGTTTCGGTGGGGCATACGCTCGACATCATCAAGGATGACGGCACTGCGCACGAGGTCGATGATATCTATCACGTCGGTCGAGTCACGGGTACCCATGGTATCGGTCATGTGCGTCTCGCTACCGAGTCCGCAGTTCGTCCCGAGGCCGCGCACCCTTTCTGGGCAACCGGTTTCGAGGACATCGCCATCGTCCACAACGGCCAGATCACCAATTACTGGAAGATGCGTCGACGTCTGGCACGTCGGGGTTACACCTTCCATACCGATAATGATAGCGAGCTTGTCGCGGTCTATCTTGCCGATAAACTCAAGCAGGGCGAAACTCTCGATAACGTGCTCGAGACAGCCATCGCCGATCTCGATGGCACTTTTTCTTTTCTGGTTTCGACACCCAATGAAATTGGTTATGCCAAGGACAACCTGGCCGCAAAGCCGATGGTGTTGTTTGAAACCGACGATATGATTGCCATCGCTTCAGAGGAAGTCAGCCTTAATCGCCTGTTTCCAGGGCAATCCATCAATTCTACCGAACCTGCACCGGGGACTTTTCAGACATGGTCAAGATCGACTTAAGCAAAACCGATATTACCGATGCCAATACCAGGATTCGCGACTATGGTCGCGCTGGCGAGGATGTCGAAATTATCAATCCGGATGCGCGCCACAATATAGGCGTTGGTCTGGTTGATCCGATTAATGTAAAGGTCAGTGGTTCTGCCGGCTATTTCTGTGGCGGACTCTCGGACGGCGCGCACTACGAAATCGAACACAATGCCGGCTGGGCTGTGGGTGATAATATCTACTCGGGGTCGGTCGTGGTCGGTGGTAATGCCGGGGCGATAGCGGGTGTTGCTATTCGCGGTGCCGAGATCGTCGTGCGCGGCAACATGGGCAGCCGTGCCGGCCAGGTGATGAAAGCAGGGACCTTATGCTGCGGTGGCAATGCTGCCTTTATGGCCGGCTACATGATGTACGGTGGGCGAATCATCATTCTCGGTGACGGTGCTGCCAAGGTCGGCCAGGACATGAGTGCGGGTGAGATTTTCGTCGGTGGAAAGATCGAAAGCCTCGGTAACGACACCATGATCGTCGATATGGATGCCGCTGAACGCGATGAAATCATGGAGTTCCTGGAGCGTTACAAGATGAATTACAACGGTGACTTCACCAAGGTCATCAATGCCGGTAAGAAACTGCGTTATGCCAACCAGGAGCCACGTGCTCGCCCGCAGCCTTTCTTCGTGTCATCAAATTCGAGTAACTACTGGAATGCGAAGGTTCAGGAAGATATCTGGATCAAGGGCGAAGTAGGGCGTTACCGCATCCGCGGCTACGGTGCTTCAAAACCGGTACCGCATTTGAACGACATTGCCTTCATCAAGGATGTGAACGCACAGCATTACAAGCCTGAAGAGCTCGAAGATATCAACTTGAAAACTACGGTTGGTGGTCGCTACGGTGCCAAACCGCTAAGCCTGTCAATGCCGGTGATGATCGCGCCGATGAGTTTCGGTGCCCTGAGTCGCTCGGTTAAAATTGCGCTGGCGCGTGCATCTCGCCTTTCCGGTATCTCTGAGAACACCGGCGAAGGCGGCATGCTTGACGAACAGCGTGAGGAAGCCGATCAGTTGATATTTCAGTGCCTGTCGGGTCGACTCGGCTGGAACGTCAAGGATATGCAGCGTGCCGATGCGATCGAAATCTACATTTCGCAGGGCGCCAAGCCTGGCCTCGGTGGCCAGTTAATGGCTAAAAAAGTAACGCCTGAGCTCGCAGCAATCCGCGGTATTCCGGTGGGTATCGACCTGCGTTCGCCATCGCGTCACCCCGACGTGCTTGGTGCCGATGACCTCGTTATCAAGGTTGAAGAATTCCGCGAGGCCACGATGCACAAGGTACCGCTTGGCATCAAGATGGGAGCAGGGCGCGTAAACGACGATATCAAGATCGCCTACAAGGATGGCTTTGATTTTGTCGAGCTGGACGGCCTGCAGGGCTCCACCGGTGCGGCCAGTACCGAAGTGCTTGAAAACGTCGGTATTCCGACCCTGTCGGCAGTGCAGGAAGCGATCGATGGCCTCAAGGAAATCGATGCCGGAGATGATATGGACCTGGTGATGATGGGCGGCATCAAGGATGGCGTGGATGTCGTCAAGATGCTCGCGCTGGGCGCGGATTGCACCTCGGTCGGCACCTCGGCGATTATCGCCGGCGGTTGTATCGCCTGCATGCAATGTCATGTCGGCACCTGTCCGGTCGGTATTGCAACCCAGGACAAGGAGCACGAAGCGCGTTACGACATCGACCTGCAATCGCAAAATATCCATCGCTACTTTGAATCCCTGCGCTGGCAGATCGCTTCGATCACCAAAGCGCTTGGCTACGATGACGTGCACAAGGTGAGCCGTGACGATCTCGTCGCGCTGACCCCGGAAGCCGCCGACATCACCGGATTGCCGCTACTCTCGGAGCATCCTGCGTGGCATCAGCCGGAAATGGGGCTCGAAGTGCTCGATCGAAAGGCGGGTTAGCCATGAGTTTAATCAAAACCGAATTTTCAATTACCGCGCGGCCGGATCTGAAAGACGATACCCGCGATATTCACTACGTGCCGGCGCCTTGCCAGGTCGCCTGCCCGATCGGCACCGATGCACCGTCGTACATCGCTTACATCTGGGAAGGCAAAAATGAAGAGGCGCTCGAAGCCATCAATGCCACCAATCCGTTCAGTGCGATATGCGGTCGGGTCTGTGATGCACCCTGCGAACCCGCCTGCCGACGTGCCGACAGCGATGGTGCAATTGCCATCCGCAATCTGAAACGCTACGTGCTGGAATCCCTCGGACCGGGTTACGCGTTACCCCCGGTGGAGGTTACCCAGGAAAAATCCGTCGCCATCGTCGGTGCCGGGCCTGCTGGGATGACGGCGGCACACGACCTCGCCGAGGCCGGTTACGAAGTGCACTTGCACGAGGCGACCGATCAACTCGGTGGCATGATGTTCTGGGGTATTCCACGCTTTCGTCTGCCGCAAGCGGCGGTACAGCAGGATATCGACCGCATTACCGGGCACTGCCCCGGTCTCAAGATTCATTTGAACAGCGCGCTCGGCAAGCAGGTCTCGCTTGATGAGTTGAAGCAAAAACACGAAGTCGTGTTGCTCTCTCTCGGTGCCTTTGTCGGCAAGCCAATGGGTGTGCCCGGAGAAACGGCGCCTTATGTCGAGGATGGCGTCAGTTTTCTCTACCGGGTCAACGCCGGCGAGAAGCCGACCCTGCCCGAAACCGTGCTGGTGATCGGTGGTGGCGACGTTGCCATGGATGCCTGTCGTGTCGCCATGCGTCTACCCGGCGTCAAGAACGTCAAGGTGATTTATCGGCGCGACTATGATGCCATGCCGGCACGGCGTGAAGAATTACAGGGTGCGATCGATGAAGGCATCGAGATCGTCTATAACACGCAACCTGTGGAGGTCATCGACGGCAAGGCATTGCGCTGCGTACGTACCGAGCTCGGCGAGCCAGATGAAGATGGGCGCCGCCGACCCATCAACGTCGAAGGATCTGAACACGACATCGAATGTGGCATGGTGATTGCCGCGGTCGGGCAGAAAACCGAGTGCGATGAACTCGATAGCGCAGGCCTGATGGACTGGGATCGTGTCAGGACAAATCTCGACGGCATGATCACCGCAGACCCCAGGGTGTTCGCGGCAGGTGACGGTGCCTTTGGTGGTTCCACTATCGTTGAAGCCATGTACCAGGGGCATCGCGCTGCCTATTACATGAAGGCGTTTCTCGAAGGAAACGATGCGCCACTGCCATACCGCACGCCTTATCGAACCCGGCGCGTACCCATCTGTAATGATCCGGACTGGGAAATCAATGCTCGCGTGCACCAGCAATTTCACGGTCTCGGCAAGGTGCCGATCGAGTTTCCGGAAATCGAATCTACCTATACTGCCGCGGAAGCCAAAGCCGAAGCCGCACGCTGTTTCCGTTGTGATGCGGAGACCGGTTCAGCCGACTATACCGTGGGCAGCCGCGAATCCATTTTTGCGATGGCGCGTATCGATCCAGGTGATATCGACGAACAATCCAGTATTCTCGAAAAGCGTCTCGAAAACCGCGAGAACCCGTTTACCGAGCAGCATGTCGCTACTCTGGATGATCTCGTGTTTCTACCCGCCAACCTGTCACGACTGGT
>JAIBDO010000111.1 GCA_024686195.1 Gammaproteobacteria bacterium
AAGAAATTCCGCCTGCTTGGAAACCTGCCATACAACATATCGACACCATTGATGTTCCATGTGCTCGAATCGATGTCGCAGATCGAAGACATGCACTTTATGGTGCAAAAAGAAGTCGGACTGCGCATCGTAGCCGGGCCCGGAAACAACAACTACGGCCGCCTGTCAGTCATGTTGCAATACCGCTGCGAATGTCAGTACCTTTTCGATGTTGGGCCAGGAAGCTTCAGTCCTCCCCCGAAGGTCGACTCGGCAGTGGTGCGCATGACGCCTCTGACTGAACCCGCACACGATATTGGCGATGAGAAAATTTTCTCGGCAATTGTGCAGGCAGCCTTCGGGCAGCGCCGCAAAACCATTTCGAATTCACTTAGATCCCAGGTTAGCAGAGAGTCCATAAGCGCCTGCGGTATCGACCCGTCACTTCGTGCCGAAAACCTTACCATTGGCGATTTCGCCAGATTAAGCAGGGCTTGTTCATGACTCATCTCTCACTCATCGTCGCCATGGACGAAAACCGCCTGATCGGCAACAATAACCAGCTACCCTGGCGTTTGCCGGCAGATCTCGCTTTTTTCAAACGCACCACAATGGGGAAACCTATCATCATGGGGCGCAAGACTTTCGATTCAATCGGCAGACCACTGCCGGGCCGGCGTAATATCGTCATCACCCGGGATCCTGAATTCAGCGCCGAAGGATGTGATGTCGTCCATAGTATCGAAGCAGCACTGGCAGGTTGCAGTCATCACGATGAACTCATGCTGATCGGTGGCGCAACCCTTTATGAGCAAACCCTGGACCGGGTTAGCTCTATGTATATCACGCAAATTCATCATGGTTTTAGCGGTGACACCTGGTTTCCCGAGTTCGATGTCACACAATGGGAAATCGCGGAAAAAGAGGATTTTGACGCAGATCAGGCCAACCCCTTCACCTATTCATTTGTTAAATATGTCCGAGAATTATGACTATCTTTACGGTAGACTGTCTCGCCCGACAACCTGAGAGAGCTCGTTAAGAGGCAGTGATATGAAAGCGGGAGACAAGCGCCTGGAAAGTAGAACTTACATTATTGGTAGAGAAGGTCACATCTATATCAACGACCCGACTGTGAGCAAACAACACGCAGAAATCCAGATTATTAACGGCGAAGTTTACCTGCGCGACCTCGGTTCAACCAACGGCACCTTCCTCATCAAAAATAATCGCCTGGTTCCTTTCGCCGAAGGTTACGTGCAGCTGCGTCAGCCCATCGTGCTTGGAAATCGGCAATACACCATTCAGAGTCTGCTGGAAATTGCAGGAGCCTTTGCTGCACCGTCCTTCGAATGAGCCACCCGCTTTACGCGCCTGGCTAATGCGGCGCAGAGACCCTTTAGTCGTTACAGGCCAACGACCAATAATAAGATACCCACAATCCACATCCAGCCGTTCGAGGACTCTTTCTCCTCTTCGGGTTGCTGCGCAACGGGTCTGAACTTCTGTGCCTCCTGCGTATCCAGAAAGCCCAACGGCACTGCCTGTTTATTTTCAAGAGCTATCACAGCCGCAGTGGCAGTCGCATATTCACCCGGCGCTATCAGCACCTGCACTCCGTCTTCGCTGGTCAAAGTGATCGAGCCCGCCATCACCATGGCATGTAATTTGGCCTCGGGGTCGTTGCCACTTAAGGTGGCAGAACAGTCATCCAGTTTACATAGTTTGATCACATACTCGGTGCCGCGTATACCAATGTTGGCAACCCCTGTATGCAGTTGATAATTGGCCGCCGGGTTGGCACCGATCGCACCGGTAATTTTACGCAAGCCGCCTCGCAACAGGTCGAAGACACTGCTGCTTTTCTTGTCATCGCCACTGGTTATCACGTACTCGCTGACTAGCAACACCGAGTCTTCCTTGAGAAATACTTCGGCCGCATCATCCATCATCACATGTAGACTCGATCCCAAACCGGTTTCCAGTCGATCGCCCTCAAATACCGGCGCATTGACCTGTAACGCCTGCATGCGACCATGAACATTACTCACGCTAGCCTTGCCGTTGAGTCCAACAACATAACCAACGCGTACCCTGGATATGGGCTCTGGTGGCTCATAAGTCCGTTTGATATCCACCAGCTTGAGACGCATACCCGGAATCAGGCGATCCGAGCCCTGCACAAACGAGTCGGCGTTAGTCTCGATCAGCTTTTGCTTGATGCGTGGCCACAAATCCTTATCTTGCGGATAGACACCCTCGATAATGTCATCGACGGTCATATCGGTGGTCACCTTGAGGATTACCCGCGAAGACGGCACAAGTTCGATCGCAGCGGCATTCACTGGCGATTGAAGCAGTGCGCAACTGGCAAAGCTGAGGAGCAGGCTTATAAACAGCGTTTTGATCAAAATATCAGGCCTTCCATAGACGCATTTCTGCTTGCAGTGTCACCCCTGGTGGTTGCAGCATCAAATCCGCAGATCGCGGCAAGTGCGAACCGGTCAGTATTAAGGTCCGCGACCGAATTCAGTTTTCGGCATCAGGTTTGTGCCTGAAGCAACCATCAAAACAGTTTTATGGTGCGCTTGAACCTGTACTGAAACTATAGATTTTAAGGCAGGGAATATAGCGAAAAACATCACTTTGCAGACCTGGCGGGCTGCAAAAGTGAACTAATTAACCGTACAAGAATTACGCAAGGCTATCTGTCGGCTTGCTCATCGGCGAATCGACAAAAACCCAGTCTTCAGCCTCGTAATCGATTCGCAGCGCAACCATGTGACCGCCCCAGACACAGCCGCCGTCGAGCGCAAAGCAACGCCCGTAACAACCCACCGGCAGCGTCGACCAGTGGCCAAAGAATACGCGCTTATCGTCACCTAAAACCGATGCCATCTGGAACCAGGGTGTCAATCCACTGCGCATGTTCTTGCGTGGACTGCCGGCGCTCTCGAAATCGAGTTCCCCTGCGGCGTTAAAGTAGCGCATACGGGTAAAGACATTGGTAATCAGGCGCAATCTTTGATAGCCGCTCAGCTCGTCAGACCATACCGTCGGTTTGTTGCCATACATTTTGCTGAGAAATTTTATAGCATGCTTACCGCGCAGTATCGTTTCCACTTCCGAGGCTAGCTTGAGCGCTTTGCTCAAGCCCCATTCAGGATGAATGCCGGCGTGCACCAGCAACGCGTTGTGCAACTCGTCATAATGCAAGATCGGCAAACCCTGCAACCAGGCCATCAACTCATCCCGCTCGGGACTATCAAGCACTTGCTGCAGACTGCTGGAATCACGCACCTTCTCCACCCCGTGATGCAGCGCGAGTAAATGCAAATCATGATTTCCGAGTACGCTGATCGCTCGATCACCGAGCGATTTGACAAATTGCAGCGTCTGCAGAGATTCCGGTCCGCGGTTCACCAGGTCACCACAGAACCAGAGCTGGTCTTTAGCGGGATCGAAACTGATCTTCTCGAGTAAGCGATTCAGCTCCGAATAACAACCCTGCACATCACCAATCGCATAAATCGCCACAGACGAAGCTCTTAGTGAAGCACTCTGGGAGTAGACAGCACAAACTCGTCTACCGTCGCATCGAATTGCGAGCCGTCATCTGCCATCATCTGGTAACTCCCCTTCATGGTGCCCACCGCAGTTTCCAGCATGGTACCCGAGGTATAGACAAATTGTTCACCCGGCTTCAGCAGCGGCTGCTCTCCGACCACGCCATCACCACGGACTTCCTGAACCTTCTGATTGGAATCGGTGATTACCCAGTGGCGGGTCAACAGTTGCGCGCTTTGCTGGCCTTTGTTTTGTATGGTGATCGTATAGGCAAACACATAGTAATTTTGCTCGGGATTCGACTGATCCTCGATATAACGAGTCTCTACGTCGACTCTGATATTATTTAACGCTACTTCATTCATCTGTTCGGATTCCCGATATTTTCAATGCCGCGCATTATACCGCGACTGCCGCCTTGATGTGCTCATGGGACTGATAATCGACCAGCTCGAAATCCTCAAAACGGAAATCAAGCAGCTCCCGCACTTGTTGGTTCAATTTCATTTGTGGCAAGGGGTACGGCTCACGCTGCAGCTGCAGACGCGCTTGCGGCAGGTGATTAGTGTAGAGATGCGCATCGCCCAGGGTATGCACAAAATCGCCCGGTTCAAGGTCGGTCACCTGCGCCACCATCATCAACAGCAGGGCATAAGATGCGATATTAAACGGCACGCCGAGGAAGATATCGGCACTGCGTTGATACAACTGGCAGGACAATCGACCGTCGGCCACGTAAAACTGGAAAAAGGCATGACAGGGCGGCAGGGCCATATTCTCGATTTCGCCGACATTCCAGGCACTGACAATTAGCCGGCGCGAATTCGGATTGGTTTTGATGTCGCTGATCAATTGCTGTATCTGGTCGATGAGACGACCATCGGCTGCTCGCCATGAGCGCCATTGGGAACCATAAACCGGACCAAGATCACCATTTTCATCGGCCCATTCGTCCCAGATGCGAACCTTGTTTTCACGCAGGTAGCCAATGTTGGTATCGCCCTGCAGGAACCACAGCAATTCATGGATTATCGATTGCAAATGCAGTTTCTTGGTGGTGATCAGCGGGAAGCCGCGGGCCAGGTCGAAGCGCATCTGATGACCAAAAACGGACAGCGTTCCGGTACCGGTGCGATCCTTTTTTTCGCTACCGTTTTCGAGCACATATCGCATCAGGTCAAGATATTGCTGCATTTTTAGCCCCCCTTTTGGCCAGTACCAGCAGAACAACGCCAACTATAATCATTGGCAGCGATAATACAATGCCCCGCGTCAACCAGTCGCTATTCATCAGATAACCGATATGCGCATCCGGCAAGCGAACCAGTTCCACTCCACTGCGGGCAAGTCCGTAAAGTATTAAAAACCATGCGGAAACCGTCATCACCGGCCGCGGTCTGGCAGAAATCAACCACAGCACGATAAACAACAACACGCCTTCGAAAAGCATTTCATAGAGCTGCGAGGGATGGCGCGCAGTGAAACACAGCGGACCGGCGAAATCGACATAACGATCTGCCGGAAATTGCTCGCAGGACAGTTTCATCGCCCAGGGCAATGTACTGGGCGATCCCCAGAGTTCGGCATTGATAAAATTCCCCAGGCGCCCTGCGGCCAGACCAAGCGGTACCAGTGGAGCGATGAAATCAGTCAACTCCCAGAATCGGCATCCCAGCTTGCGC
Organism: Gammaproteobacteria bacterium; assembly: GCA_024686195.1. Lineage (GTDB taxonomy): Bacteria > Pseudomonadota > Gammaproteobacteria. Next base: position 5,229 of record JAIBDO010000111.1, read on the forward strand.
CGGTAAAGCTCCATCGCCACCAGCACTCCGATAAAACCACCATGGAAGGACATGCCACCTTCCCAGATCTTGAACAGGTAAAGCGGGTTATTTAGAAAACTGTCGAAATTATAGAAAATAACAGAACCCACACGCCCGCCGAGGACTGCACCAAGCGCACCATAAAAGATAAGGTCATCCATCTGCGCGGGTTTGATAATCGCCTGCCCCTGCGCGCGCAACTTACCGAGCCACCAGGCACTGCCAAACGCAAACAGGTACATCAACCCGTACCAGTGAATTTGCACGGGTCCCAGGTCGAGTGCGACCGGGTTTATTGAAGGGTATGCGATCATCGTGGGATTATCCGAGTCAAACGAATGAGGATGCCTGGGCAGGGTGCGATTATCGCACGGAAAATAGTTGAAATGCAGCCATGGGAGCAACATTCCTGCTGCAGTAATCGATGCTGAACTTCATCGGCTCACCGACCCGCCATTCGACCCAGCGAGCTGAGCACCACTGACACAAAAGATCGACTGCGGAATGCCCCAGGTGAGAGGTAGCAGAATAAAAATACGGCCTGAAGAAGGGCTCTGGCACTCAATCCAGAAAACCAGAAACCGGGCTGATACTGCTAATCGACGAACAAAACCAGGACCCAGACCACAATCACCAGCACTATCGCCATCGCGACCGCGGCAGAGGCCATATCCTTGGCTCGCCCAGCCAGTTCGTGATATTCCTCACCGTGCCGATCGACCACAGCCTCTATCGCTGAGTTTAAAATTTCAGTTATCGGCAACAGCATCACGCTCGTCACCAGGAGAGCTTTCTCGACTCCATTTTCACCGAGATAAAGCCCCAGAGGAATTAGTACCAGGGACAGGCAGACTTCCTGACGAAACGCAGCCTCATGGCGCCAGGCAGCGCACACGCCCTGCCATGAATAGCCCGTGGCCTTGATAAATCGAGCCAGCCCTTTGAGACCCTGATCAGACATCTATATCCTGGTTTAACCGAAATCTCTCAATCGAGCCATCGTGCACGCGCACAAATAAGTCGTGTATCGGCGCGGGAGACGCTAATCGTCGTCGATTATCGAATCTGAATAAGCAGCCGCATCGAGCAGATTCTCGAGTTCTTCCGCGTCCTCAATCGACATCTTGTACATCCAGCCATCACCATAAGGATCAACGTTGATGCGCTCCGGCCCATCCTCGAGCTCGGCATTGACTTCGATAATCTCCCCGGAGATGGGTGCATAGGTATCCGAAGCAGCCTTTACCGATTCAATAACCCCGACCGAGTCACCCGCCGCGACCGTATCGCCGACCTCGGGCAGTTCAACATAAACCAGATCGCCCAACAATTCCTGCGCATGATCGGATACTCCGATGGTGGCAATATCGCCTTCCACCATGACCCATTCATGCGAAGACAAAAACTTCAGTTCCGAAGGCACTTCACTCATACGTTTTCCCCCTCATTAGATAACATGGATTTCCCCTCTCGAACGAAGGGAAGTTTAACAATTTTAGCTTGCAGCATCTTATTTCGCACTTCGACTTCAACCACTCCGGATACACCGGCGGGGATGCGTGCCATCGCTATCGACTTTTGCAGGCTTGGCGAATAACTACCCGAGGTGATTTCACCATCACCCTCGGCCGTGACTACGCGCAAATGATTGCGTAATACACCCTTATCCATTAACAACAGCCCGACGAAACTCTGCTTTACACCATCCGCCTTCTCGGCCTCCAGCGCTGCTCTGCCGACAAAAGCCCGATCATCCGACATCGCGACGGTCCAGCTCAACCCCGAAACCAGCGGGCTGGTAGTCTCATCCATATCGGAACCGTAAAGATTCATACCGGCCTCGAGACGCAAGGTATCTCGAGCGCCCAGGCCACAGGGCACTATACCTGCCGCCAGCAGGCGATCCCAGAGGTCAGCGATCTGATCGCTCAACATCAGTATTTCGAATCCGTCTTCGCCGGTGTAGCCGGTGCGCGCAACAAAACAATCGTCGAATTCAGCACCCTGAAATCGAGCCAGTTGCGCCAGAACCTGCTGCTGGTGCTCGGCGAACAAGGGAATTGATTTCTCCATGGCGCGCGGCCCCTGCACCGCAATCATGGCGACGTCATCGCGAAATCGGGTATTGAGATCACTGAATGCTTCAGCCTGGAGCGCCAGCCAGGCAAGGTCCTTTTCACGAGTCGCCGAGTTAATCACCACGCGATAAAAATTCTCGCGCAAATAATAAACGATCAGATCATCGATAACGCCACCCTGCTCGTTGAGCATGCAGCTGTAAAGCGCCTTGCCCTCGACCTTCAGCCTGGCAACATCATTGGCAAGCAAATGCTGCAAATAGGCCTTTGCCTGCGAACCGCTGACATCGACTACCGTCATGTGCGACACATCAAACATACCGGCGTCAGCGCGCACCGCTTCATGCTCGGTTATCTGAGAGCCATAATTTATCGGCATGTCCCAGCCGGCAAAATCGACAAGCTTGGCGCCAGCATCAAGATGACACTGGTAGAGCGGTGTTCGATTTCCCATGGTTAACTTACCTCTCAGGAAGAATGCCTGCGATTTACAGACCCGCAAAGGATAGAGCCAGATTAACAGAATTCAAAGCGTTAATTACAAACCAGGCTGCCGCCTTCTTCCGATTCATCCAGCAACTCTTCGGGCATCGCTTCAGCATCAGGCTTGTTGCTATTGATCAATTTACTCAAAGACTCTGAAATATCGAGACAGTGAACCTGATCATCGACAATGCTTTACGCTATTTCAATCACTGATCCGAAAACTGTTAAGGCATTCTGGACGTACTCGATCAGCCGGTTAACACCACCAGCCTCGATGATGGACTGTTCGAGCGCAACCGCGAGCCCTTCGAGTCCATGGTGTTCTCCAATATAGAGATTCAATACCTCATTGGCGTGTTCGTCGATCGGGTTATTTCCGGTGACTTCGAACAGTTCGAGGTCAAAGCGAACCTGTTCCTAAGCATCCTGCGCGGCTATCCCCAACGACATGGTCCACAGTAGAGTCAAGACCACTCATATGCCGTGTCCTCGTCGCATTGTGATGATTATTCTGCGTTTCTGGAAAGTCAGAATACCCTCTTGCCTGGGCCACTTCCATACGAAAGTACCTAAAACCACCCGAATCGCGGATGATTAACCCCATTCAGGTGATGTTTTGCACCGCTTTTCCGACCATCGTGCGCTTCAACCACGGCGTAGAATCGATTACCTGCATACCCAGGTTGCGAAGTTGCGTTATGCCACCTTGCTCCAGGCCATAAACCCACTTCAGCGCACTAAAACTGTTCGACGCAAACCAGGTTTCACTTTTACGTTGCCGTTCGTAGCGCCGCAGCAGTTGCTGCGGAATCATATCTCTACAGGCGCCAATCGTGTGGGCACACAGGTCGACGTCGCTGAAACCCAGATTCACACCCTGCCCGGCCAGCGGGTGCACGCTATGCGCCGCGTCCCCCATCAGCAAAACCCGGCCCAGCAACCAACGTTCACAGGAGTGCCAGCCCAACGGAAAACTGCGCCGCTCTTGCGCACCGCTGACCTCGCCGAGACGATACTCGAATGCTTCACCGAGCGCGTCACAAAAAGAGTCGTTGTCGATCCCCGCCAGTTGCTCTGCAAGCTCATCATCACAGGACCAGACAATCGAACTCTGGCCGTTGGCCAGCGGTAAAAATGCCAGCGGGCCGGTACTCAGGAATCGTTGCCAGGCGGTGTGGTGATGCGCGACTGCGGTATCCACATTGGCGACAATAGCAGACTGCCGATAGGTGCCTGACTGAATCTCGATTCCAGCCAGTGCACGAGTCGGGGAGTTACGCCCATCGGCGGCGATCAGCAAACCGGCATCGATACAGCGACCCGACTCGAGGCGTATTTCGACACCGCGATCGGTGTTTTCGAGCAATGTTTCGATCCGATCAGGCCTGAACCATTCAATACCCCGCTCGGCATCACAGGCCTGGTGCAGGGTTTGCTGAATCAGGCGATTCTCGACGATGGCGCCGAGATTGTCCCGCGCCAGGTCGACCGCGTCAAAACTGACGCTGGCAGCACCGTGCTGGTGCCAGATGTGCATCTGCTCGTAATAGCAAATCCGTTCAGGGTCGAGTCG
>JAIBDO010000045.1 GCA_024686195.1 Gammaproteobacteria bacterium
CAGTTGACGCCGGATAGTTTGACTACTCCGGATGTGGTAACCCTGCAATCGCGGCTGCACCAGTTTCTCCAGCAGCGTTGTGAATACGTGGTTATGGAGGTTTCGTCGCACGCGCTTGAACAATATCGCGTTAACGGTTGTGACTTCGACATTGCGGTGCTCACCAACATCGGACGCGATCACCTCGATTATCACGGCGATCAGGCAAGTTACGCGGCGGCCAAGTCGCGATTGTTTTACGACTTCAAGCTTTCCGGTCGGGTGGTGAACTTTGATGACAGCCTGGGGCGCGCGCTAAGTGAGTCCGTGGCGCCTGAAGGCCTACTGCGTTACGGGGTCGAAAACAAGCGTGACGGTGAGGCCGATATCAGCCTGGTGAAATGCGAAAAGACCGCACATGGACAGAATGTGCGCGCCTTAACCCCGCTGGGTGAAGTAACCGCGGTGACCGCGTTAATGGGGCGATTCAACGTGGAAAACACGCTCGCCTGTATTGCCACGCTGGTTGCGCTTGGCCTTGATCATAACGAGCTGGAGCTTGCGGTGAAGGACTTGCGGCCGATCCCCGGACGCATGGAGAAATTTGTTGGTGCCATCGGTCGTGCACCTGCCGTGGTTGACTTTGCCCATACCGAGCAGGCCCTGCGTGCCTGCCTTGGCGCCGCGCGTGAACATACCAGCGGTCAGTTGTGGTGTGTATTTGGCTGTGGTGGTGATCGTGATCAGGGCAAGCGTCCGGGCATGGGGCGTGCGGTCGAGGAGCTGGCTGATCGCGTTATCGTTACCGATGATAACCCGCGCAACGAGTCTCCCGAAAAAATTGTTGCTGAGATTCTGGGCGGCATGCAGCGGGCGGACAAGGCTTGCGTCGTGCATAACCGTCTGGCCGCTATCGAATACGCCCTGTCGCAGGCTGGCGCCGATGATCTGGTAGTGATCGCGGGCAAGGGCCATGAACAGGAACAGATAATCGGTAACGAGCGCCGTCCTTTCAGTGATCGCCACCTGGTCGGACGCATCCTGCAGGTGGACGCGTGATCAGTCTGTCCATCAACAGCCTGGCCGAGGTGCTCGGCGTTACCGATGGCGACGTCGTGGACGCGACTTTCCGCGATGTCACTATCGACAGTCGCACGGACTGTGAAGGCAAATTGTTTGTTGCCATCAGAGGCGACAATTTTGATGGCCATAAATTTGTTGAAACCGCGTTTCGTAACGGTGCGCTAGTCGCGCTGGTTGAAACCCGACTGGACTGCGCTATTGCGCAGTTGGTGGTCGAGGATTGTAAGCTCGCCATGGGAAAGCTTGCCAATTACTGGCGTCGACACTGCGATCCTTGCGTCATTGCGCTCACCGGCAGTAACGGTAAAACCACGGTCAAGGAAATGTTGCACCAGGTGCTGTCGCGCCAGGCGCCGACGCTCGCTACCCTGGGTAATTTCAATAATGACATCGGTCTGCCGTTGACGCTGTTCAGACTGGAGCCTACTGATAAGTATGCCGTGATCGAGATGGGGGCGAATCACCGTGGCGAAATCGCTGGACTCGCAGACATTGCCGAGCCGGATGTTGTCTACGTCAACAACGTTGCCGCTGCTCACCTTGCCGGATTTGGCAGTATCCAGGGCGTGATCGAAGCCAAGGGTGAGATTTACGCCTATTGCGGGCCGCGTCAGCGAGCTTTGTTCAACGCCGATGAAGTTGCCAGCGGTTACTGGCAGGAACATTGTGGCGCCGAAACACGACTCAGTTGTGGGATCGATAAACCAGCAGACGTTACTGCCCGTTGGTCCGGCAAGGGTGAGGCGATGGAAATCGAAATTAATTATCGTGATCAACGGCAGGCCTGCACCCTGGCGGTGATCGGCGAACACAATGTGCGCAATGCATTGGCCGCGGTATCGCTGGCATTGCTGGCCGGTATTGATCTGGGCCCCGCCGTTGCCGCGCTGGAAGGATTTTCCGGCGTCAAGGGGCGGCAGCAAATTTTGTCGGGACCTGCGAACAGCCGGATCATTGACGACAGTTATAACGCCAATCCTGATTCGCTGGAAGCCGGTATAAAAGTGCTTTGTTCGTTACCCGGAGAGCCCTGGCTGGCGCTTGGCGATATGGCCGAGCTCGGTAGCGAAGCGGTTGAAATGCATCGTGAGGCAGCCCGCAGTGCCCTGCGTCATGGTGTCGAGAAATGGTTCGGGTTTGGTGAAATGAGCTGTATGGCGAGCGAAGAATTTGGCGCCGCGGGCTCGTGCTACCAGGATATCGACTCTATGGCGGAGGCCGTCCTGGCACAAATTGACCAGAACGTGAACCTGCTGGTGAAGGGTTCGCGTTCCGCAGGCATGGAACGTCTTGTCAAGCGCCTGACCGAAGCTGGTGACGGGGTTGGTCATTCGATTACACCTTCGGGAGATACCCATGCTGTTTAGCCTGTTCGAGTATCTCACTCAGTTTCATTCGGGTTTCAACGTATTTCAGTATCTGACGCTGCGCACTATTCTCGGTGTGCTCACCGCGTTGGCCATTGCGCTGATCGTCGGTCCGGTCATGATCCGTTACCTGAGCAGTTACAACATCGGCCAGAGTGTGCGCAGCGATGGTCCCGAGAGCCACCTCTCCAAGGCGGGAACGCCAACCATGGGCGGCGCCCTGATCCTGGTTGCGATTGTCATCAGTACCTTGCTTTGGGCTGATTTGTCATCGCGTTTTGTCTGGGTAGTCCTGTTCGTTACCATCGGTTTTGGTGCGGTCGGATGGGTCGATGATTACAAGAAAATCGTGTTCGGTAATTCCAGGGGACTGTCCGCCAGGCTGAAGATTTTCTGGCAGTCGGTGATTGGACTGATAGCGGCAATAACGCTTTACCATACTGCCCAGTTCCCGATCGAAACCCAGCTGATTGTTCCCTTTATCAAGAACATTCTGATCGACCTGGGCTGGTTCTACGTCGTGGTCACTTATTTTGTCATCGTCGGCAGCAGCAATGCCGTCAATTTAACCGATGGTCTAGACGGGCTTGCCATCCTGCCGACCGTGCTGGTTGGCGGTGCGCTCGGTGTGTTTGCCTATCTCACCGGAAACTTTAATTTTTCCAACTATCTCGGTATCCCCTATGTGCCGGGCGTGGGAGAAATGGTTGTGTTCTGCGGTGCACTGGTGGGCGCGGGGCTCGGTTTCCTGTGGTTCAACACCTACCCGGCGCAGGTCTTTATGGGTGATGTCGGTGCGCTGGCGCTCGGCGCGGCGCTCGGTACCGTAGCGGTCATCGTGCGTCAGGAGCTGGTGCTGTTCATCATGGGTGGTATTTTCGTCGCCGAAACCTTCTCGGTAATGCTGCAGGTTGCATCGTTCAAATTGACCGGTCGGCGCGTGTTTCGTATGGCGCCCCTGCACCATCATTACGAATTAAAGGGGTGGCCTGAGCCACGCATCATCGTGCGCTTCTGGATTATTACCCTGGTGCTGGTGTTGATTGGCCTGGCAAGTCTGAAAATCCGGTAATGTTAAACGTGAACGCAAAATCAACAGTATTGCCTGATGTGAATTACCTGGTCGTTGGTCTCGGCCTGAGTGGCTATTCGAGTGCGCGCTTTCTGTTACAGCACGGTTATCGTTGCCGGTTGCAGGATACGCGTGATTTGCCGCCCTATCTCACGCGCTTGCGAGATGAATTCGATGGGCTCGAGTTTGCCGCCGGACCCTTGCACAGCGAAATGGCAGAGTGGGCCGACGTGCTGGTGGTGAGCCCCGGCATTTCAGTGCGCCAGGATGCGATACAGCAGGCTAAGGATGCAGGCAAGACGGTACTCGGAGATGTCGAGTTGTTCGCGCAACTGGTCGATAAGCCGGTAGTCGCTATCACGGGCTCCAACGGCAAGAGCACGGTAACCACACTGGTTGGTGAAATGATCCGTCGCGATGATCGTTCAGTAGCGGTGGGTGGTAATATCGGCACTCCGGCGCTCGATTTACTCGAGCAGCCGGAGATCGATTTTTACGTTTTGGAATTATCGAGTTATCAGCTTGAGACCACCAGTTCGCTGAGCCCAAAGGTAGCGGTACTGCTAAATCTTTGCGAGGACCATCTCGATCGCTATTCCTCTTACGCCGATTATGTTGAAACCAAGTTACTGGTTTTCCGCAACGCCGATACCTGCGTCAGTAATCTTGACGATCCGTTGACCCGGCATGACGCGCGAGATGTCAGTTTCAGTCTCGATCCGCACAGTGACGCCGAATTCCATCTGCTCGAGGACGGTGCCTGGTGGCTTGCCCATGGTAAGGAAGCCTGGTTGCCGGTTGACAGACTCGGCATCAGTGGTCGCCATAACTGGGCGAATGCGCTCGCCGCGATGGCCGTTGCTCACCGGCTCGGCATATCGCGCGACGCCATCGTCAACGCCTTACAGGATTTTCATGGTATTGCTCATCGTAGTCAGTGGGTAGCCGAGAGCAATGGCGTCGAGTGGATCAATGATTCCAAGGCGACCAATGTCGGTGCGGCACAGGCTTCCATCGAAGGCCGTGATCGCCCGGTCATCCTGATTGCAGGTGGTCAATCCAAGGGCGCAGACATGTCGGTCATGCTCGCCAGCATCCAGAAAAAGGTAAAACTCGTCCTGCTGTTAGGCGAAGATGCCGCGCGTCTGCAACAGGCCTGGCAGGGAGCCACCGAGATCGAGCAGGTTGACAGCATGCGCCACGCGGTCGAGCGTGCCCGGCAAATGGCTGAACCCGGTGACTGTGTGTTACTCGCTCCGGCCTGCGCGAGCTTTGATATGTATTCGAAGTTCGAGGCCCGGGGTGACGATTTCATGCAATGCGTCGCTGAGGTGACCCATGTCTAGCCAGGCGATCAGAGCTGACAAGCCGCTGGCAACGACAGGATTTGCCCTGGTGGAGGGTTATGATCGCGTCATCCTGCTGCTTTACCTGGTGTTGATTTGCATCGGCCTCGTCATGGTGGCGTCTGCGTCGATCGGTATCGCCGACCAGAATACGGGTGACCCCTTCTTTTATGCCAAGCGGCAGTTCCTGCGGATTCTACTCAGTCTTGCGCTGCTGTGGTTTGCCTGCAGGATCCCCCTGCAATTCTGGAGACGCAACGGCATGGCGTTGATGATGGGCTCTATCATTTTGCTGGCCATCGTGTTGATTCCGGGCGTAGGGCACACCGTAAACGGCGCGACCCGGTGGTTGAATTTCGGTTTGTTTACCTTCCAGATTTCGGAAATTGCCAAGTTGTTCCTGATCATTTATCTGAGCGGCTACCTGCTGCGACGTGGCGACGAGATGCAAACCAATACCATGGGCTTTATCAAACCCATGCTGATCCTCGCAGTGGCCAGTGGACTGTTGGTGATGGAGCCGGACTTTGGTGCCGCGGCGGTGTTGTTAATGACCGGGCTCGGCCTGATTTTTCTGGGTGGCGTGCGTTTCGCTCAGTTCCTGTTGTTCGTCGTCGGCACGCTCTGCATCATGGGACTGCTGGCGGTTTCGTCACCGTATCGACTGGCTCGCATTACCTCATTTCTCGACCCCTGGGCAGATCCGTTCAACAGTGGTTTCCAGTTGACGCAATCGCTGATCGCTATTGGCAGTGGCGGCTGGTTCGGTGCCGGACTTGGCGGCAGCGTGCAGAAGCTGTTCTATCTGCCGGAGGCACATACTGACTTTCTGTTTGCCATTTATGCTGAAGAATTCGGCTTTGTCGGGCAAGTTTGCTTGATCGCATTATTTGGGCTTTTCGCGCTGCGCTGCTTTGCTATCGCCAAACTGGCGCTGCAGCGCGAACAGGCGTTCGGTGCCTACCTCGCCTATGGCGTCGGTTTGCTGATCACCTTGCAGGCGGTGATTAACATCGGTGTCAACATGGGTGCCTTGCCGACGAAAGGGCTTACCTTGCCGTTTGTCAGTTATGGTGGCAACTCTATTCTCAGTATGTCGTTCGCGGTCGGACTGGTGTTGCGGGTTTACCTGGAATGCACTTCAGCTGTTTCAAGCGGCGGTAAGGAACGGCACGCGAGGGCAGGCAGATGAAAGATGTCCTGCAACAACCCGCTTCGCAGTCGCCCATCCTGGTAATGGCGGGTGGCACCGGGGGTCATGTTTTTCCGGCGTTGGCCGTCGCCGAATGCCTGGCCGAGCGCGGTGAGCAAATCATCTGGCTCGGTACGCGGGCCGGCATCGAGGCGCGTGTTGTGCCGGCAGCCAACATCGCCATCGAGTGGCTGAATGTCCAGGGTTTGCGCGGTAAAGGTACCGCAAGCTTGTTGCTGGCGCCGTTTCGCCTGCTGCGTGCCTGCTGGCAGGCGCTGCTAATTTTGCGCCGTACACGGCCGAAAGCTGTGCTGGGTATGGGTGGTTTTGTCTCTGGCCCCGGTGGTTTGATGGCCTGGTTACTCAACATCCCTCTGTTTGTCCATGAACAGAACTCTATCGTCGGCCTCACCAACAGAATTCTGAGCCGTTTTGCAACCGCTGTTTACGTTGCCTTTCCGCAGGCAGCGCAAGCGATCCAGGGTGCTGAGTGCATTGGAAATCCGGTGCGCGATGGACTTACCCGACTCGATCCACCCGCCCGGCGACTGGAGAGTCGACTTGAGTCGCCTCTGCAACTTCTGGTCATCGGTGGCAGTCTCGGAGCTGCCGCTTTGAATCGGATCGTGCCGCAGGCCATCGCTTTTCTCGATCCCGGGCAGCGTCCACTGGTACGTCATCAATGTGGCGAGAAGCATCTGCAAACCTGCCAGCAGCATTATGCTGACGCCCACATTGACGCTGAAGTTGTCAGCTTTATCGATGACATGCCTGCGGCCTACGCCTGGGCCGACCTGGTGGTTTGCCGTGCCGGCGCGCTGACCATCGCCGAGCTTTGCGCTGTTGGTCTTGGTTCGTTACTGATTCCGTTTCCCTATGCCGTCGATAATCACCAGCATCACAATGCGCTGTTTCTCGAGGAGCATGACGCGGCCCAGGTATTGCCGGAAGCCGGACTCAGTGCCGAAAACCTGGCGCTGAAAATCAAGTTTTTCCAGCAGAATAGATCGCGGCTGGTCGAAATGGCGGTGAATGCGCGTGCTTGTTTTCAGGCTGATGCGGCCGAATACGTAGCCACCGCTATTCTGGCTGCGTCCGTCACGAGGGCCGATGCATGACCGTTAGCTCGAAACACTTTATGCGTCGCATCCGTAACATCCATTTCATTGGTATTGGTGGTGCCGGGATGAGCGGTATCGCCGAGGTTTTCCATAATCTGGAATACAGCATCAGTGGCTCGGATATCGCCGAAAATGCAATGGTGCGGCACCTGAGAAGCCTTGGTATTGAAATCACTATTGGTCATCAACGCGACAATGTTAGCAGTGCGCACGTGGTGGTAGTTTCAACCGCGATAGAAGAGGACAACCCCGAAGTCGAGCATGCACGTGAGCTGCGTATTCCAGTGGTGCGTCGCGCCGAGATGCTGGCCGAGTTGATGCGCTTTCGCCGCGGTATTGCGGTAGCCGGAACCCACGGCAAGACCACCACCACCAGCCTGGTGGCAAGCGTACTGGCGCGTGGCGATATCGATCCTACCTATGTGATCGGTGGCAAACTCATCAGCTCGGGCAGTCATGCCCGCCTCGGGCTGAGCGATTATCTGGTCGCCGAAGCGGATGAAAGCGATGCGTCGTTTTTGTATCTGCAACCGATGATGTCGATCGTGACCAACATCGACAAGGATCACCTGTCCACTTACGAGGGTGATTTTGAACGCCTGAAAGCAACCTTTATTGAATTTTTGCATCACCTGCCATTCTATGGTCTGGCGGTACTTTGTATTGATGATGCGGTGGTACGCGAGGTCATGAAAAACGTGGCCAGGCCGATGCTGACTTATGGCGAAGCAGAGGATGCCGACGTGCGCATTACCGATATAGTTGCGCGTGGTGCGAGAACGGGCTTCAGTGTCACCCTGCCGGACAGCAACGATAAACTCGACCTCGAGCTCAACCTGCCCGGTAAACACAATGTGCTGAATGCAACGGCGGCTGTGAGTATTGCCTGGGAACTCGGCGTGTCGCGCGAAGCCATCAGTGAAGCGCTATCCGAATTCTCCGGGATCGGTCGGCGCTGTCAGATCAGCGACAATCTGCAGGTATCCAATGGCCGTATCATGCACATCGACGACTATGGGCATCATCCGAATGAAATTGCGGCAACGCTTGCCGGAATTCGTGCCGCCTGGCCGGATAAACGCATGGCAGTGCTGTTTCAGCCCCATCGTTACTCGCGCACCCGCGACCTGTTCGAAGACTTTTCCAGAGTGCTTTCCGATGTCGATCAATTAATTTTGCTCGACGTGTATGCGGCGGGTGAGAGTCATATCAAGGATGCTGACGGGCGTGCACTGGCGCGTTCAATTCGCGCACGTGGCAAGGTTGACCCTGTTTTTGTCGAAGAAGTATCCGAACTCAACGATGTGGTCGAGACCGTGCTCCAGGACGGTGATATTTTCGTTACCCTGGGAGCCGGTAGTATCGGTGCCTGGGCCGCTGATTTCCTCGCGCAGCACCTGCCGAGCGGGGAGTCTGAATGAAGCTTGCCGGCAAACATCTCGCATTGCGCGGAAAGCTACGCCAGGACGAGCCGATGGCCCGGCATACCAGCTGGCGCCTGGGTGGGCCCGCTGATGGCTACTACGTGCCAGCTGACCTGCCTGATCTGCAGAATTTTCTGGCTCAACTGGCACCGACTACCGAGGTACTGTGGGTCGGATTGGGCAGCAATTTACTGATACGTGACGGCGGCTTTCGCGGGCAGGTTATCGCTCCGCTTAATGCGCTCAAGCAAATCGAACTGCAACTCGATGGCGATCTCTATGCCGAATGTGGCAGCAGTTGCGCACGCCTGGCGAAGTTTTGTCAGAAGAAGGGCCTGGCCGGCGCCGATTTCTTTGCCGGTATTCCCGGTACCGTCGGTGGCGCTTTGGCGATGAATGCCGGTGCTTTCGGTGGTGAGACCTGGGCCGCCGTACAGCAGTTGATCATGATCGATCGGCAGGGGAATTTGCAGCAGCGCCAGGCCGATGAATTCCAGGTGAGTTATCGCCATGTCAGCATGCCGCAGACGGAATGGTTTGCGGCAGCCCTGTTCCGCTTTCAGCCTCGTGCCGCTGATGAAGAATCGAATATCCGTCAGCTGCTGCGTCAACGCAATGCCTCACAACCAATCGGGGAACCGTCCTGTGGCTCAGTTTTCAAAAACCCTCCGGGTCAGCATGCGGCGCAACTGATCGAGGCAGCCGGTCTCAAGGGGCATCGTCTGGGCACCGCCCGCGTATCGGAAAAGCATGCCAACTTCATTATCAGCGATAGCGACACGCTTGCGGCTGATGTCGAGGCTCTGATCGATTACATTCGTGAGTGTGTCGCACGGCAGTTCGATGTGCAGCTCGAATCCGAGGTGCGCATCGTGGGTGAGGCTTTATGATCACGCAATTGCAAAAACCGGCGCCCGGTACTGCACAACGTTGCGGAAGAGTAGCGGTATTGATGGGTGGTGAGTCAGCCGAACGAGAGGTTTCTTTGAAAAGCGGCGAGGCGGTCTATCGCGCGCTGTTGGCCGCAGGTGTCGATGCGGTGTCAATTGATCTGCATGGTCACATCTTTCATCAACTTGCCGAACTAAAAGCAGATCGAGTGTTTAATCTGCTGCATGGGCGCGGTGGTGAAGACGGCCGCATACAGGCGGTACTCGATTTCCTTGATATCCCTGCCACCGGCAGTGGCGTCTGTGCCTCTGCGCTGACCATGGACAAGGTGTTGACCAAGAAGGTTATTCGTTGCAGCGGGATTGCGACTCCGGATTTCATTGAGCTGCGCAACGAAGCGGATTGTGAACGCCTGCTTGAGGAATTCGGCTTGCCTGTTTTTGTCAAGCCGGTGCTGGAAGGTTCGAGCATCGGAACTGCACCGGTACATCATGCCGACGAGCTGTATCCCGCGTGGAACGCGGCGCGTCGCTTTGGCGATGTTTTTGCGGAACGTTTTATCGACGGTGGCGAATACACCGCCGGTTTTATCGGTACGCAAATTTTGCCGCTGATCAAGCTTGAAACCACCAATGAATTCTACGACTACGAGGCCAAGTACCTTGCAGACGATACGGTTTATACCTGCCCGAGCGGTCTCGATGACGCGCAGGTGGAAGAGATCAATTCCATGGTAAGCGATACCATACAAGCCACCGGTGTGTGTGGATGGGGGCGTGTTGATCTGATGATTGATGGTGACAACAAGCCATGGATTATCGAGGTGAACACGGTTCCTGGAATGACGGATCATAGCCTGATTCCCATGGCCGGGCGCAGCGCGGGCCTGGAAATGCCCGATCTGGTCCTCAGCATTCTTGCAGCAACGCTGAAAGGAGAGGGCTAGCATGTTCAAATTCCGCAAGCAGGCCAACTCGCAGGCGAAGCGTAATGCCAAAGTGGAACCGGTGACCTCGTTGCGTTGGCGCAAATCATGGAACTGGGGTTTTTTGTTAGTACCGATAATCTTTGCGGCAAGTTATCTCGCCGAGGCGGAGCAGATACTGCCGATTCGCAGTATCCAGTTGCAGGGTAATTTTGCAAACCTTGAGCAACGCCAGGTTGAAGCGGCATTGGAAAAATATATCGGCCAGGGATTCTTTTCACTTGATATCCACCAGTTGCAGCAATCGATCAAGGAAAGCCCCTGGACCGAAGCAGTCTCGGTGCGCCGTATCTGGCCTGACCGGTTGCGCGTGGTGATCTACGAAAGAAAGCCGGTCGCGCGCTGGGATGACGAGCACCTGTTGAGTGACCGGGCTGCGATTTATCAGGCGGACAGTAGTGATTTTGCCCATCTGCCATTAGTGAACGCGGTCAACCATCAGCCGGACTGGGTGCTACGCGAGTTTTACCTTCTGCAGGCGCGCTTTGAAAGCGTCGATGAGCATCTGGTGGCGCTGCGGGTTGACAGTCGTGGCGCTTTCGATGCTGAGTTGATCAATGGCTTGCAAATCAAGCTTGGGCGCGATGATATCGATTACAAGATCGATCGGCTGGTGAGCATCTATCAACAGCAGATACTGCCACGTCGGGAGCAGATCGAACGACTGGATCTGCGTTACAGCAACGGTTTTGCCGTGGCCTGGAAAAAAGAGGCGCTACAAGGTAGCGACAAAGCGTCAATCTGGAGTAATAGTAATGTCTAAAAAGACATCCGGGAACCTGATCGTTGGTCTCGATATCGGCACGTCCAAGGTGGTTGCCATTGTTGGCGAAGTGACGGTTGAGGGCGATATCGAAATCATCGGTATCGGTACGCAACCATCGCGTGGCCTGAAGAAAGGTGTCGTGGTCAATATCGAATCCACGGTGCAATCAATTCAACGTGCGGTGGAAGAGGCGGAACTGATGGCGGGTTGTCAGATCCGTTCGGTTTACGCCGGCATCGCCGGCAGCCATATCCGCAGCATCAATTCACACGGCATTGTGGCGATCAAGGAAAAGGAAGTCACCACGGCAGACGTGGCGCGCGTGATCGAAGCCGCCAAGGCGGTTGCGATTCCGGCTGACCAGCGCATCCTGCATGTGTTGCCGCAGGAGTTCATTATCGACAGTTCAGAGGGGATCCGTGATCCGATCAGCATGTCCGGTGTTCGCCTTGAAGCCAAGGTGCACCTGGTAACGGGGGCGGTGAGTGCCGCACAGAACATCATCAAGTGCGTGCGTCGTTGCGGACTTGATGTCGATGACGTGATTCTCGAACAACTGGCTTCATCCAGTGCGGTGTTGACCGAGGATGAAAGAGAGCTGGGCGTCTGTCTCGTCGATATCGGTGGTGGTACCACTGACATCGCGGTCTTCTCTGATGGGGCGATCCGCCATACCGCGGTGATCCCGATAGCCGGTGACCAGGTGACCAATGATATTGCCGTGGCACTGCGCACCCCTACCCAGTATGCCAACGATCTGAAGATTCGCTATGCCTGTGCGCTGCGTCAGCTGGCGACGGAGGAGGAGACCATCGAGGTGCCCAGTGTTGGTGATCGCGAGCCACGCCGTCTGGCGCGCCAGACACTGGCCGAAGTCGTGGAACCGCGTTACGAAGAATTGTTAAGCCTGGTGCAGGCCGAATTGCGCCGTAGTGGTTTTGAAGAAATTTGTGCGGCCGGAATCGTGTTGACCGGCGGCAGTTCAAAAATGGAAGGCGTGATTGAACTGGCGGAAGAGATCTTCCATATGCCAGTGCGTTTGGGCTATCCACAGTATGTGTCGGGATTGGTCGACGTGGTTCGCAATCCGATTCATGCAACAGGTGTCGGATTGTTGTTGTTTGGAAACAAACAGCAGTCCGGTATGTCCGGTTATCAACTGGACTCTCAAAATGAAGCCGGCCTGCTCGCAAGGATGAGAAGCTGGTTTCAGGGTAATTTTTAAATAATGCAAGAGGAGACATTACAATGTTTGAATTGATGGATTCACACTCCAACGACCCGGTAATCAAGGTCATTGGTGTCGGTGGAGGTGGCGGTAACGCCGTACAGCACATGGTTTCGGCGGGTATCGAAGGCGTCGAATACATTTGCCTCAACACCGACATCCAGGCGCTCAAGAAGATGGAATTGCGCACTACGATGCAGATCGGGGCCGGTATCACCAAGGGTCTCGGCGCGGGTGCTGACCCGGGCATCGGCCGCCAGGCGGCGCTGGAAGATCGCGAACGCATTCAGGAGGCTATTCAAGGCTCCAACATGCTGTTCGTGACCGCGGGCATGGGCGGTGGCACCGGGACAGGTGCTGCACCGGTGATTGCTCAGATCGCCAAGGAAATGGGCATTCTAACGGTTGCTGTTGTGACCAAACCGTTTGGTTTCGAGCGCAGCAAGCGTATGTCGCAGGCGGATCAGGGTATCAAGGAACTGGCGAACGTGGTCGATTCGTTGATTACCATTCCGAACGACAAGTTGATGCCGGTTCTCGGTAAGGATACTTCGTTGCTGGAAGTATTCGAAAAGGCGAACGACGTTCTGCGTGGCGCAGTGCAGGGTATTGCCGAGCTGATTACCTGCCCGGGCCTGATTAACGTCGACTTTGCCGACGTGCGTACGGTTATGTCGGAAATGGGCATGGCGATGATGGGTACCGGAACCGCAAGCGGTGAAAATCGTGCCAAGGAAGCGGCACAGGCGGCGATCTCGTCCCCACTGCTGGAAGACATCAATATTTCCGGAGCGCAGGGCATCCTGGTCAACGTGACTGCCGGCCTTGATCTCTCGATTGGTGAACTCGATGATGTCGGTACTGCGATTACCGAACTCGCTTCAGCAGACGCGAACGTCGTTGTGGGCACGGTTATCGATTCCAACATGACTGACGGCGAACTGCGCGTCACCATGGTGGCAACAGGACTCGGCAAGGACAAGGTATTGGCCGATGTGCCGCTGACCGCGATTCAGCCCGAAAGCAACGGTGAAGTCGACTACAAGAAACTGGAGCGTCCGACCGCGATTCGCAAAAAGATCGTCGGTGACACTATTGAAATGCCCGAAGACAAGCAAAGCATGGAATATCTGGAGATTCCGGCTTTCCTGCGTCGCCAGGCAGATTAAGCAGTACACCTCTTGCAAGGAAAAGTGGTTCAGGGATGAACCATAACTCCGTCGTCTTTTTCGAAGCGCTGTGACGATGAGCGACAAGCTGCTACTGACCCCGCCATTATTTGTAGCCGAAGGCACTGATCGGAAGTGTTTTCGGCATCCCGACGATGAAAATCGTTGT
Source organism: Gammaproteobacteria bacterium (assembly GCA_024686195.1). GTDB lineage: Bacteria > Pseudomonadota > Gammaproteobacteria. Next base: position 13,793 of record JAIBDO010000045.1, read on the forward strand.
GTGAAGGTACTTCATCCGGATACCGAAGCAGGTCGATTCTGGCGTGAAATATGTTATTACTCGCGCCTGCAACGCCGCGCTGTGGACTTCCGGCATTTGACGCCCTATCGAGGGCTAACCGAAACCAATCTGGGTAAGGCTGCGATTTTTGATCTGGTGCTCGATGACGATGGCCGAATCTCACGCTCTCTGGCGTATTACCTCGCCGAGAATGATCGTCGCTTCAACGACTGGGTCGTCGATGAAATTGAACATTTGAAACAGAACTTTTATGATCAATGGATCGTTTTCCACGATCTCAATCCCACCAATATTCTGGTGAAACGACTTGGGTTTGATGAGTTCCGGCTGGTCGTTATCGACGGCATTGGGCACAATCATTTTATTCCGCTAGCCAGCTACAGTGCAGCCTTTGCGCGCAAGAAACTGGTACGCGTGTGGAATCGCCGCTACCGTCAGTGGTACAGCACGTTTCCGGTGGTTGTCAGGGGATTAAAGCCCTATCCAGCTAGCTGAAGCCGATCCCTCCTGCCGGCGCCAAAATCAAAAATAAAACGAACTTCGAATTAAAGACCCAAAAAAACGCAGCCTTGCTGAAATAGCACTTACTTAAGCCAAAACACTGATACATCCAGAGTCCGACTGCGGTTGGATGATTGGGGGATGTTTCGCGAATGCCTCGGCGGCTTCGCCGCCTGCGGTTTACTTCGCAAAACAACCCCCAATCATCCATCCTCTGCGAAGCAGAACGAATGTCAGGGATTGATTGCTTAAGTAAGTGCTATTTCAGCCAGGCCGGAATGGCGCTTACTTAAGCCAAAACACTGATACATCCAGAGTCCGACTGCGGTTGGATGATTGG
>JAIBDO010000161.1 GCA_024686195.1 Gammaproteobacteria bacterium
GGACGATAAACGAAAGCAGGCACTCGATCAGAAAGCCATCGTCGCGCAGATCAAGCAGTTGATCGAAACCAACAAGGTTGACCGCAGCAAGGGTGAAATTCCCTACAGCTTCGTTTATCACAAAAAGATCAAAAAGATGTTCATTGGCGAAACCGAGAAAAACCTGCTGACCAATGGTCGACTGGCCATCGTTACCCTGGTGATCAACAACGAGGGACGTCGCTTCGAACTTGTCCCTGTCGAAGTCGCTCGCAAGATCGCCGAGCGCGATCCCGAAACCGTGATCGACCTGCCCGTCGAGGATGCCAGCGCCAGCACTGAAGATGACCCTTACGCCGACTACAAAATTCCCGATGACCTGACCTGGTAGGCCTTACCTCAATGGCACTTACTTAAGCAAAAAACCATGACATTGGTTCTGATCGAGAGAAGGTGGATGATTGGCGGACTATTCGCGAATGCCTCGGCGGCTTCGCCGCCTGCGGTTTACTTCGCGAATAGTCCGCCAATCATCCAACCGTAGTCGAACTCTGGATGCATCAGTGTTTTGGCTTAAGTAAGTGGCATTGAGGCCTTATCTGGTAGATCGGATTATCGAGCAGCCGTTAATGCTCAGCGGTCGAGACCAACCCCCCTGAAACGCGAACGGACTTTGAAGAAAGCGCCGATATCAAGCAACGGCCGCGGCGGTATCCATGCACCCGCTATGCTGGCCAGGCAATCGCTGACCGTCTGCGAGGTTTCGCCACTGGCATAATCGGCGATAGCCGTGCCAAATGCGCTACCGCGGCTCACGCCGGAACCGTTGTAGCCGCCAGCGAAATACACATTATTTCCTTGCTGCCCGAAAAAATTGGTGCCATTGCGAGAAATGCCTTCAACCCCCGACCAGGAAAACTCGAAAGGCACCTGCGCAAGCTGTGGGAAGCGCTTTTCAAAACCCGCTCGATGCGTCACCTGACGCGCTGCAAGTTCGGCTTCGTCGAGCAGACGCCCCCCATGATATTCCGCCGTGTTGCGGATCTGGATGCGGCCATCACTGGTGAGACGCACCGTAGCACCACCGCCATGCAACGAAAGTGCACCCCATTCCTGCAGCCTGCCGAGACTGGCTCGCTCGTCTTGCGTTAATACGCGAGTGAAGCTTCCAGCCAGGGTGCTGCCGATGAGATAGCGCCGCAGTAAACCGAGTTTGGGCGCTTCGTAGTTGGTAGCAACGACAACTCTGTCGCAGATGACATTGGCATCAGCCAGGCGCAAGCTCAGCGGCTGGCCATCGATAATCTCCAACACCGGGCTTTGCTCGCAGAGTGTTACGTTATCCGGCAGAGAGTCGGCGAGACCTCGTACCAGGGCCGCCGGCTGCACCAGTGCACCATCGCCGATCGCTATTCCTGCCTGGTAGAGGCCGCTGCCAAGACGTGCCTGCAATTCACCGGCGCCGAGCAACTCATGATCAACCTCGAGTGCTTCCAGGTATTTCCGGAAAAAATCGTATTCACGCAGTGCCACCTGGTCGATTGCGGTATGGATGAAACCATCCCGGCGCCACTGGCAGGCTATGCCATTGTCAGCGACTTGTGCGTCGAGCAAATCAAGGCCAGCACGATTGATGCGATTGACGCGGCGGTAGGTTTCCAGTTGCTGTAGATCAAAACCACCATTGAACTGGCTGGTAGCAACAGCAAACCCGGAATTTCTTCCGGATGCACCCTGCCCCACACAACGCGCATCCAGCAACAGAATTTCCTGGTCAGGATGCAATCCGGCCAGGCGCCGCGCGCAGGCCAGCCCGGTTAAGCCGGCACCAATCACCGCCCAGGCAACGCGTTTATCGGTTACGAGCGCATCGCAAGGCTGCCTGGGCTGCAGCAGTTCACCCCAGCCATGACCGTCTGTCGGGAAAAGCATATTTATTGCGGTTATCCATTTGAATTCGGGGGACAGTATACCTATTTAGGTTTAATTCATTACACAGACTGTTGCTGGTATTCGTCATAGTTCGGCACTATGATCTTCAGTGACCCGCCAGACAGCAAACTATGTGACAATATTCCGCGTGCGAGCTTCGTGCCGGCTGCCATTACCGAGCCATATCAATGATCAACCCGAACAAAATTATGAACACAAGGTCAACCATGATGGCCGGCAGAGCGAGCCTGGTAGGCGCCATCACGGCGCTCACCGTTGGTCTGGTGCTGACCACTAACGCTGGCGCTGTAAGTTCCGAACTACTGACCACTGCACCGGTTCCCGGCAGCATGATCATCGACCTGCTGCCGGGTAATCCAGACAACAACATCGATCTGGGCAGACAACGCGTGGTTTCAATCGCGATACTGGGTTCAGCAAGTTTTGACATCAACGACCTGAACCCGCGCACATTAAAGCTGCGGGCAGTGTCGCAAAACCTGGTTGGCAAGTCCGACAAGAGCCTCTGCCGTCAACTGGATCTCAATGAGGATTCCTACATGGATCTGTTGTGTGACTTTAAAATCATCGGCTTCAAGATTCAGCCAGGCGATATTCCTGTCGTCATCAACGCCGGGACTTATCAGCGCCAATCCCTCAGCGCCGAGGGCGTGTTGAGGTACCAGCTCGAGTAACTGGCGAGAGACTAATCATAAGCCAACAATAAGAATGACAGTTTAGCAAATCACACCGGTGACTCTTGTCGACTGGTGACATTACGCAGTGCCGGGACGCGTACAGCCTCCCGTTATCGTACACAGCAAAATGAACCTTCTCCAACCGTCTTCGGACATTAGCAGTTGTTACATCGAATGTTTTTCGGTTTTTTTGATTGGCATATTTTCGCGGAGGACAATCATGCAGAGCAACGATATCGGCAAGGCGGTCAGAAGTGCTGAAGATTATTTGCGATCACAGACCAGTCCCGGACCACGAGCGGATGTGCCGGCAACTGCAAGCATCGAAGATGGGCTCAGGTGCTGCATTGAAACGCCTGATGGCCACGCTATTTACACCGACATGCCGAAGAGTGTCGGCGGCAGCGCAACGGCCAGCTCGCCGGGCTGGCACTTGCGCGCCGCGCTGGCAAGCTGTGACGCCACCCTGCTCGCCATGCGCGCCGCCCGCCTCGGACTCAAGCTCGACAGTATCGAGGTTCGGGTCGAAGCAACGTCTGATGGGCGCGGCATGTTCCTCGATGAAAATATATCACCCGGATCTGCGGCAATGCACCTGACCTTTAAAATCGGCGCCAGTGACGTGAGTCCGGAGCAGATGGAAGAATTGGTTCATTGGGTGGAACAGCATTCGCCGGTTGCTGCCGACATCACTCGCGCGCTAGAACTGTCCAGCGACATTGAACTGATCTGAAGCGGTGCCGACCGGTTGGTTGTACAACGAACGCCTGAGTCGGCACCCATCAAAATCGCAGTGGCACTTGCGTCGCCATCTTCGAGGTGTATCATCTCGACCATCAAGATAAAGGCTTATAAAGCGCTGCCTTGAGACTAGAAAGACAGTTGCTCGCTTGCGCGAGACTGTCTATTTATATCAATTCAGCAAGGGAGCCTAGCATGGCCAGTAAACCGACAGCAGGACAATCCACCCTCAGTATCTGGGGTGGCGAACAGGAACACGAACTCTACGAACGCTCGACGCAAGTGCCCGTGGTGCACAGCGTGTCTTACACTTACAAGGACATCGACACCTGGCAGGACGTCGCGCTCGAAAAAGCCCCCGGGCACATATACTCGCGCAACACCAATCCGACAGTTCGGGCGTTTGAAGACAAGGTAAAGGAACTCGAAGGCGCCGATGCGGCAACCAGTTTCGCCTCCGGCATGGCCGCGATCAGCAACGTGCTCGCCACCTTTTTAAAGCCCGGCGACCGCATCGTGTCGATCAAGGACAGTTACGGCGGCACCAACAAAATTTTCAACGACTTTCTGCCGCCGTTGAACATCGACGTATGCCTTTGTGAGACCACCGATTACGCACAGATTGAAGTCGAGATCGCCAAAGGCTGTCAGTTGCTGTACCTCGAGACCCCAACCAATCCAACCATCAAGATCATCGACATCGAAAGACTCTCGGCTGCGGCCAAAAAGGTCGGTGCCCTTGTGGTAGTCGACAATACCTTTGCCACCCCGATTAACCAGAATCCGCTGCAACTCGGTGCGGACATCGTCCTGCACTCGGCTTCCAAGTATCTCGGCGGACACGCCGACGCGCTCGGCGGCGTGATTTGTGGCAGTCGCGAACTGGTCAAACAGGTATATCACTACCGCGAAATCAATGGTGCGACACTGTCACCGATGGACGCATACAGCTTTATCCGCGGTATGAAGACGTTGAAACTGCGGGTAGAACGCCAGAATGAAAGCGCGCTTAAAATCGCCCAATGGCTGCAACAACACCCGATGATCGAACAGGTGAACTACCCGGGACTGGAATCGCACCCCAACCACGATGTCGCCAAACGCCAGATGCGCGGTTATGGCGGAATGCTCAGCTTTGCCGTAAAAGGCGGTCTCGATGCAATCAAGATCTTCCTGCCCAAACTGCAATACGCACACATGGCGGCTAATCTGGGCTGTGTCGAAACCGTAGTCGGGCCTCCTGTCACCACCAGCCACGTCGAATGCAGCGCCGCAGAACGTGCGGCTGCGGGCATCCCCGAGGGTATGGTGCGCTACTCCACCGGCATCGAAGACGTCGAAGATCTCCTCGCCGACCTCGAACAGGCTCTCAGTCACCTGTAGCCCACTGTTGCAAAGGGGACGGTGGCGAATGGCACTTACTCAAGCAAATACTCCCCCCGGATATTCATTCTGACCGAGAGAGGCCGGATGACAGGGGGAAGTTTTGCACAGTAATCCGCAGGCGGCGCAGCCGTCGAGGCATTCGCGAAGTCTTTACCCACGCTATTCGCTCTGATCGGGACAGTCAGGATGACTGGGGGAAGTTTTTGCGAAGTAAACCGCAGGCGGCGCAGCCGTCGAGGCATTCGCGAAAACTTCCCCCAGTCATCCGGTCGAAATCTAACTCTTGATGCGCCAGGGATTTGCCATACACCGGCCAGGGTTTTGGCTTAAGTAAGTGCCATTGGGGACGGTGGCCTTTGAAATGCTCATGGGCGATCAATTCAGGAGCATCGCTGTAAAGCGATGCCGTCCTATTCAGTCGAGATCGCCAGATTAAAACACCGACTCCCACACGCCGCGGTAATAAAGGATGATAAAGGGTCCGCAAACCGCTACAATGCGCGCCCCGTTTAACGCCGTAGCCGTCGATGTCCGAAGAAACCCCCACCAGCTTTGCGCAAATGGCGTTGAAGGCGCCGTTGTTGAAGGCACTTAACAATCTAGGTTACGAGGCACCAACTGCAATACAGGCGCAGACTATACCGCTGCTGCTGGAAGGTCGCGACGTCCTCGGACAGGCCCAGACCGGCACCGGGAAAACAGCGGCCTTCGCCCTGCCGGCGCTATCCAATCTTGATCTGAAACTGGCGGCGCCGCAGGTCATGGTGCTCGCGCCAACGCGCGAACTGGCGATTCAGGTCGCCGAGGCCTTTCAGTCCTATGCCTCACAAACCAAAAGTTTTCACGTACTGCCGGTATACGGTGGACAGGACTATGGCACCCAGATTCGCGCTCTGCAGCGCGGTGTGCACGTCATTGTCGGTACCCCGGGCCGGGTCATGGATCACATGCGCCGTGGCAACATCAAGCTCGACAATCTCAAAACTCTGGTGCTCGACGAGGCCGATGAAATGCTGCGCATGGGCTTTATCGACGATGTAGAGTGGGTATTGGAGCAATCCCCCAAGGATCGCCAGATCGCATTATTTTCGGCAACCATGCCGACCGCCATTCGCCGCATTACCAAGCGCTACCTGAACAATCCCGCGGAAGTTACCATACAGCTCAAGACCACTACGGCCGCCTCCATCCATCAGCGTTACTGGCCGGTCAGCGGCACACACAAGCTCGACGCCCTGACACGCATACTCGAAGCCGAAACCACCGATGCGATGCTGGTGTTCGTGCGCACCAAGACGGCGACGCTCGAAATCGCCGAAAAACTCGAAGCCCGCGGCTACCGCGCGGTTGCGCTGAATGGTGACATTGCCCAGAAAAACAGGGAACGCATCATCGCCCAGCTGAAAGCAGGCAAGCTCGACATCCTGGTGGCCACCGATGTGGCAGCGCGCGGTCTCGATGTCGAACGCATCAGTCACGTCATCAACTACGACATCCCGCACGATACAGAAGCCTACGTGCACCGTATCGGTCGCACCGGGCGTGCTGGTCGTAAAGGCGATGCCATATTGTTCGTCGCACCGCGCGAACAACGCATGCTGCAATCAATTGAACGAGCGACACGCCAGAAAATCGATCTGATGCAATTGCCGTCGACCGACATGGTCAACAATCGACGCATCGAGAAATTCAAGCAGCGCATCTCTGACACCCTGGCCGACCAGGACCTGAGCCTGTTCAAAGATCTGATTACCCAGTATCAGCAGGAAAAGGAAATCGACACGCTCGATATCGCCGCTGCACTGGCGCAACAGGTGCAGGGCAGTGCACCGTTTCTGTTGTCCGGCAAGTCGCATGAAAAACCGGCACGCGCCTTCGAATTTGATGGATCCGCGCGCGAACGCAAACCTCGCGGTGATAAATCAGCCCCAGCATACGACGACAAACGCAAGCCACGCCGCAATGCGGAAACCGCTTACGATGACAAGCGCAAACCGCGGCGTAACGAGAGCGATGCAGAGCAACAGCCGCTGGAAGCCGGCAAGGATCGTTTTCGCATCGAGGTAGGCCACAATCATGATGTCAAGCCGGGTAACATTGTCGGCGCCATCGCCAACGAGGCCGATCTCGACAGCAAGTTTATCGGTCGTATCAATATTTTCGACGATTACAGTCTGGTTGACCTACCGGAGAACATGCCGAAAGAATTACTCGATTCGCTGAAGTCAGTTCGCGTTGCCGGTCAACGCATGAAGATTTCTCAGGTTGGTGGCAGAAAGACTGGAACCGGTGGTGAAAAGCCATTGCGTGTTCGTCCCAAGGTCCGTCACCAGGACAAAAAAGACAAGGGCAAACCGAAGCGTATTCGTAAATCGAAGTGACGTAAATCGAAGTAACCCCGGCTACAGGCC
>JAIBDO010000117.1 GCA_024686195.1 Gammaproteobacteria bacterium
AGCTGCTCTTTCCGGCACCGCGCAGGCCGATCAGCGCAATGCGCGAATTGCTGCAACGCGTGCTACCCAGATCCCCCAAAATTTCGCCCAGCGCAATCCTCGCCTGGTACAGGGTTTGCTCGTCGCGGTTCTCCAGCAGGGAACGGATCATTAACCATTCAGGAGATGCGGTGGTGAAATCTCCGATCAATTCGGCAAAGGAGCAATGCAATGCGACCGCCACCTGTTGCAGAACCAGTACCGATACGTTGCCGTTGCCATATTCGAGATTGGCGAGATGACGTTCTGATACACCGGTTGCGTTGGACAGGGCTTTGCGGCTGATGCCGCTGCGATCGCGTAATGTGCGTACGCGCTGTCCGAGGGCGACCAGAAACGGGTTCGAGTCGAGGATATCGGCCCGCGGGTTAGACAATCCCTGTTTTCTGATATTGGTCATCGGTGAATCCGGGTAGCCAACGTGCATGCAATAAAATGCTTGATCTGGACGTTTCTGGCGATTAAGGTTTATGCACAATAATTCATGCTACGTGCTTTGGCAAGATCGGCGGAGCACCAGGGACGCGAGGAAAATGGGCATGCCCAGTTGCGAATTACACCAGCAGATTTCGGCATTATCGATGCATCTTGCAGGTAAAGTGCTGAATCAGGAGTTGCAGGACTGGCTTAACCAGGAGCACGGTGTCGGCTCCAATACCTGGCGTGAAATCGAGCAAAGCTGTCGCGATGGAGTGACTGAGGGCTGGTTATGCCAGTATGAAGCCGAAGGAATCCGTTATGGGCGGATTTTCAAGCCGACCGCAGAACTGCACGGATTCTCGGTGGATGTGGTCGATATGAATGACCTGGCTGGACCACATCACCGCCATCCTGCCGGCGAGATTGACCTGGTGATGCCGGTTGATGCCGAGGCTCGCTTCGATGGTCATGCAGCTGGCTGGGTGGTTTACGAGTCCGGTAGTTCGCATTATCCGACTGTTAGTGGCGGACGCGCGCTGATTCTGTATTTATTACCCGCCGGCAGTATAGAATTCACTCGTTAGCACGACATGACATGATGAGTCAGATTGACTAATTGATCGAGCGCGGACTCTGGGGGGGGAGTATGAAAATCGATAACACTGCGGCACCGGGTGCCGAGTTTAACTATGCCGATTATCTGTTCGGTCTGAACCGTGATCGCGCCGGCAAGATTGCCTACATAGATGATCAGGGGACGCTGAGCTATGGCGACCTCGAACAGCGTGCGCGTCGGCTGGCGCAGTACCTGCTTGATGCAGGCATACAGCGTGAGCAGCGTGTGCTGCTGTTAATGCACGATTGTAACGACTGGCCGGTTGCTTTTCTGGGATCGATTTTTGCGGGCATCGTGCCCGTCGCAGTCAATACCCTGCTTACCGCCGACGACTATTTGTACATGCTGCAACACAGTCGCGCGCGTGCCGTGCTGGTGTCGAACGCCCTGTTACCGGTGTTGCGAACGGCGCTGCAGGCAGGGAGGCATGAGGTTGATACCGTGTTGGTGTCCCGCGTTGACGGCCAGCTACAGGAAGGTGAGCAGGATCTGGAAACCTGCCTGCAGGCAGGCGAGGTTATGGCAGAGGCAGCAGCGACCAGCTCCGACGACATCGGCTTCTGGCTTTACTCTTCCGGCTCAACCGGTCAGCCCAAGGGCACCGTGCATACCCACGGCAATCCTTACTGGACCAGCAAGCTCTATGGTGAGGGCGTGCTTGGCATTGGCGAGCAGGATATCTGTTTCTCGGCGGCCAAACTGTTTTTCGCCTATGGTCTCGGCAATGCGCTGACCTTTCCGCTCAGTGTCGGTGCCACCAGTGTTTTACTGGCTGGACGGCCGACACCGGATGTTATTTACCAGAAACTTCTCGAACACCAACCAACAATTTTCTTCGGTGCGCCAACGGGATACGTCGCCATGCTGGCCGCTGTGGACCTGCCGGAGCCCGACACTCTGGCCTTGCGTCTGGCGGCTTCAGCGGGGGAAGCGCTGCCGGCAGAACTGGCCAGGCGCTTTACCAGGCACTTCGGTATCGATGTCATCGATGGTATCGGCTCCACCGAAATGCTGCACATTTACGTCTCTAATCGACCCGGAGCGGTGCGCTACGGTTCCAGTGGTACACCGGTACCGGGTTACGATATCGAGTTACGCGGTGACGATGGCCAGGTGGTTGTTGATGGTGAAATCGGCGATCTTTTTGTACGCGGGCCAAGTGCGGCCATAATGTACTGGAATAACCGCGCCAAAAGTCTTGACACATTTCAGGGCGAGTGGACCAAAAGCGGCGACAAGTATGTGCGCAATGAAGACGGCAGCTATACCTGTTCGGGGCGCAGTGACGATATGTTGAAGGTGAGCGGCATGTACGTATCGCCGTTCGAGGTAGAAGCGACCCTTGCCGAACATGCGGCCGTGCTGGAATCTGCGGTTATCGGCAAAACTGATGCTGAGGGTCTGGTTAAAAGCAAGGCATTTGTCGTTCTGGGCCAGGATCAACAGACGAGTGCCGACGAACTCAAGGACTTTGTCAAGGAACGGCTTGCGCCCTATAAGTACCCGCGCTACATCGAGTTTGTCGATGAGTTACCGAAGACGGCGACGGGCAAAATTCAGCGTTTCCGCTTGCGTGAGCGCGAAGCCGGCAAATGAAGCCGGCGGTCGAGTTCGCAGACCTCGACTGGGGGGGGCGATCGATAGAGGTTGAATACCAGTGGCTCGGCAATGAAAACGCGACGGCACCCTTGCTGGTATTTTTGCACGAGGGCCTGGGATCGCTGGCGATGTGGAAGGGCTTCCCGCAACGCCTGTGTGTCGCGCTTGATTGTCGCGGTCTGGTTTACTCGCGCCCCGGTTATGGCCGTTCCAGTGCGCGCCCTGCCGACGAGCCATGGGAAGTCGATTTCATGCATCGTCAGGCGCATGAGATTCTACCGGCGCTGTTGCAGGTGCTCGATGTCGATACAGAGCATGATCCACCCTGGTTGCTCGGGCATAGCGATGGTGCGTCGATCGCGCTGCTTTACGCGGCGCGATATCCACAGCAAACCGGCGCGGTGATCGTGCTGGCTCCGCATATCCTGGTCGAGGACATCAGCATTCTGAACATTCAACGGGCGCGCACAGCCTATCTTGAAACAGACCTTAAAGATCGCCTGGAAAGGTATCACGACGATCCCGACTCGGCCTTCTGGGGCTGGAACGATGTCTGGTTGCACGATGCGTTTCGCGAGTGGTCGATTGAAGATGAGATTGAGGCAATTAGCTGTCCAGTGCTGGCCGTGCAGGGCGTTAATGATGAATATGGTACTCTTCAGCAGATCCGTGGGATTGGACAACGTCTGCAACAGGCCGAAGTCGTTGAGTTAAGCGAATGTGGACATGCGCCGCATCGCGATCAAGCGGATCGGTTGATCGATTGTGTGAGTCGTTTTGTGCAGACAAATTACGCAGACAAATCATGACGGCAAACGGTCTCGATCGAGTGATGCGTCAGGCAGGCGATATATGTGGATAAATTATTGCGATTATCCAATATAATGCGAGCAGAAATTAACCGTCGCCATTCAGCTGAGGGCCAGCTTGAGGCAATATCATGACGGCTGGCGAGGCGGATGGCATTTTTCAAGAAGAGTGCATGTTGGCAGGTGATATGGCCACGACTTGGATCATCGATTGAATTGAACACCATAGGAGAGCAATGATGTTAACTAAAATAATGCGTACAGTACTGATCGCAAGCGCGATAGCCCTGACCGGGGCGGCACAGGCGGCAGAAGTCAAAATCGGTTTTATAACTACCTTAACCACACCTGCCGGTGTCATCGGCGAAGACATGAAGAATTCGGTCGAACTCGCGCTTGAGCACATCGGTAACAAGATGGGCAACCTCGACGTTGTGTTGATCATGGAAGACGACGGTTTCAAACCCGATATCGGTAAGCAGAAAACCGACAAGCTGGTCAAGCAGGACGATGTTGATTTCGTCGCCGGCTATATCTGGTCGCACGTATTGCTGGCGTCGGCAAAATCAGTGCTGGATGCCGACAAGTTTTTGATCAGTGCGAACGCAGGGCCGTCGCAGATGGCCGGCAAGCGTTGCAATAAGAACTTTTTCTCGACCTCCTGGCAGAATGACCAGACCCCGATGGCGATGGGCGAGTACCTGAACCAGGTGGGCGTTAAGTCGATCTACGTCATGGCGCCGAACTACGCGGCCGGAAAGGACATGGTGAAGGGTGTCGAGAACACCTTCAAAGGTGAGATCAAAGGCAAGGATCTGACCAAGTGGGGCGCCGATGCGCAGCTCGACTTTTCTGCTGAACTGGCAAAAGCCAAGGCCTCGGGTGCGGAAGCAATTTTCGTGTTTTACCCCGGTAAAGCCGGCGGTGCATTCATCAAGCAGTATCAGCAGGCTGGATTGCAGAGTGTAATGCCGCTGTATACCGTATTTACTGTCGATTCAATTGCGCTGCCGAAACTGCAGGCCGGAGGCCTGACGGGTGTGTTGGGCTCCAAGAACACCCAGGAGTGGTCTCCCGATATGGATAATGCGGTGAACCAGCGATTCGTCGGTGATTACCTCAAAAAACACGGCAAGTACCCGTCTTTTTACGGTGCACAGGCCTATGACTCGATCCTGTTGATCAAGAGTGCCGTTGAAGCGACTGGTGGTAATCTGAAAGACAAGGATGCGCTGCGTGCAGCACTCAAGGCGGCCGATTTCGATTCGGTTCGCGGGCGCTACACCTACGGTAACAACCACATGCCGATTCAGAATTTTTACCTGCGTGAAGTCGTTGAAGATTCTGCTGGTCGCTGGACTACAAAGATTGTTTCGACCGTGTTCAAAAACCACCAGGATCCCTACGCTTCAAAGTGCAAGATGTAGTTTCTTGCTCCCGGGTATATCTCCCGGTCACCCGACTCCTGTGCAAGGAGTCGGGTATGACTTCGAATTGTTGATCTGATAAACGCTATGGACTGGAATCTGCTCATCACGCAATTGATGAACGGACTGCAAATGGGCTTGCTGCTTTTTTTGCTGGCCTCCGGCCTCACCTTGATTTTTGGCATCATGGATTTCATCAACCTGTCGCATGGCTCCTTCTACATGATCGGTGCCTATTTCTGCGGCACGATCGTCGCCTACACTGGTTCGTTCGCGCTTGGCATCGTGATCGGCCTCGCCGGGGTGTTTGTGGTCGGTGCGCTGGTAGAGTGGTTTATCGCGCGCAAACTCTATCGCGAGGATCATCTGGATCACGTGCTGGTAACTTTCGGCCTGATCCTGATCTTTGACACCCTGGTGCACCTGTTGTGGGGCGCCTCCGGAATCGCGATTCCCCTTCCTGAAGTCCTGAATGGCCAGTTGACTCTGGGTATCCTCGTGCTGCCGACTTATCGCTTGCTGATTATTGGTGCGGGGCTGCTGGTCGCTGCCATATTGTATGTGCTGGTCAGCAAGACTCGACTCGGCATGCTGATCCGCGCCGGTGCTTCTAATCGCAACATGGTCGAGGCACTTGGCATTAACATCAACCGCCTGTTCCTGTTCGTGTTTGCGCTCGGAGCGGCAATGGCGGGTCTTGCCGGCATGCTCATCGCGCCGATTACCGAGGCCAGTATTGGCATGGGTAACGATATTATTATTGTTGCATTCGTGGTCGTCATCGTCGGCGGAATTGGCTCGGTCAAGGGCGCCTTTTACGCGGCCATGATACTGGGCCTGATCGATACCCTGAGCCGCTCTTATCTCGATTTGCTGCTTAAACTGATGATGCCGAACAACTATGCCGAAACCGCGGCTCCGGCGCTGTCGGCAATGTTGATTTACATTCTGATGGCAGGGGTGCTGGCGTTTCGACCCCAGGGCCTGTTCCCACCGGCAGGGATCAAGCCGTGAACTGGATACCGGCGAATACTTCTACCCGGATATACCTGTTGTTGCTGTTGATGCTTGCTCCGGCGCCTCATTTTTTCGACTGGATCGGGCAACCTTTTTATCTCGACCTGCTGAGCCGGGCGCTTATCATCGGTATTGCCGCGATCAGTCTCAATTTGATACTCGGCTTCGGTGGCATGGTGAGCCTCGGGCACGCCGCCTATATCGGGATCGGTGCCTACTGCGTCGGCATTCCTTCTTACTACGACTATTACAATGGCTGGCTGCACCTGGGGCTCGCGCTTGCGGTCAGTGCTGTTTTTGCCTTGATTACCGGTGCTATCAGCCTGCGCACGCGCGGTGTTTACTTCATCATGATCACCATGGCATTCAGCCAGATGGTGTATTTCACGTTTCTCAGCCTCGAGGAGTATGGCGCCGATGACGGCCTGGTGATTTATTCGCGCAGTGAGTTTCCCGAATGGCTCAGCATGGACAGCAGCAGCGGGCTGTATTACTGGATTTTCGCGGTGTTACTGTTGTCGCTCTATTTCACCCATCGACTGGTCCATTCGCGTTTCGGCCGCGTGATCGTGGGCGCACGATTCAACGAACAGCGCATGCAGGCGCTCGGCTTCGATACCTATCGCTACCGGCTCGTCTGTTATGTGATCGCGGCCATGATCTGCAGTGTTGCGGGTGTTCTACTGGGGAATTTCACCGGATTCATCAGCCCGGACATGATCGGCTGGACGCGTTCGGGTGAACTTATCTTCATGATCATCATCGGTGGCACGGCGACGCTGTTTGGCCCCTTGCTTGGAACCATCGCGTTTGTCGTGCTGGAAGAAGTGCTGTCGTCGATCACGGTTTACTGGCACCTGATCTTCGGTGTGATGCTGGTCGCGCTGGTTTTGTTCGGCAAGGGTGGCATCCATGGCTGGCTCAGCCGTTTCGACCGCAGCAAGGTGGAAGATGACTGAGCCGCTTCTCGAAATAAAGGGCCTGAATAAACATTTTGGTGGCATCGTTGCCAGCGACGATGTCAATCTCGCGGTCCCCCGCGGCAAGGTGCATGCGATTATCGGCCCCAACGGAGCGGGCAAGACCACGCTGATCGAACAGTTGTCAGGACAGATCAGGCCCGACAGTGGCGATATCGAGTTTGCTGGACGCAGCATAGTCGGCGACAGCATCGCACAGCGAGCACGTAACGGATTGGCGCGTTCATTCCAGATAACCAGTGTCGTGTTGCCGATGACTCTGCTGCAGAACGTGATGCTCGCGGTACAGGGCAATAGCGGTCACTCGTTCCATTTCTGGTCGCCGGTGAAAGAAGACAGCGATATGAAGGCAGCGGCCATGGCAAGCCTGGCCGAGGTCGGACTGGACGATCGGGCCGGGCGTAAAGCCGCCAACCTGTCACATGGAGAGCAGCGGCAGCTGGAAGTCGCCATGGCGCTTGCGATGAAGCCACGTATGTTGCTGCTGGATGAACCCATGGCGGGCATGGGTAAGGATGAAGGTTCCCGGATGGTCGAAATCCTGGATAACCTTGAGGAGATGACAATACTGCTGGTGGAGCATGATATGGATGCCGTTTTCAGTCTCGCAGACCAGTTGTCGGTGCTGGTGAACGGACATATCATCGCCACCGATACGGTCGAAAATATTCGCGCCAATGATGACGTGCAGAAGGCTTATCTTGGAGATGGTCATGCTTGAAGTGGCCGACCTGGAAACCTGTTACGGCAACATCCAGGCGCTGTTCGGTATGACGCTGTCCTGTGCCGAAGGCGAGATGACCACCTTGCTTGGCCGTAATGGCATGGGCAAAACCACGACGGTCAGTTCAATCATCGGTTTACTGGCGAGTCGTGCCGGTGAAATTCGTTTCGATGATCGGCCTATCAACGGCTGGCCAGCCTATAAGGTCGCGCAGCTCGGCATCGGCCTGGTGCCAGAGGGAAGGCAGATTTTCCCCAATCTGAGTGTGCGCGAAAACCTGGTTGCGACGGCGGCAAATTACAGCGCCAGTGACGACCCCTGGACGCTGGAACGAGTCCTCGAGTTTTTCCCGCGCCTGCAGGAACGCCTCGGCAACCAGGGCAGGCAGCTTTCCGGTGGCGAGCAGCAGATGCTGGCGATTGCTCGGGCGCTGATGTTGAACCCGAGGTTATTGATCCTCGATGAGGCCACCGAAGGCCTCGCGCCACTGATTCGCCAGGAAATCTGGCGCCGGCTGGAACAATTGAAACAATCCGGTCTGACTATCCTGCTGATCGACAAGAACATCGATGAGTTCTCGCACATTGCCGAT
Source organism: Gammaproteobacteria bacterium (assembly GCA_024686195.1). GTDB lineage: Bacteria > Pseudomonadota > Gammaproteobacteria. The sequence goes on from JAIBDO010000117.1 coordinate 8,224, forward strand.
CGCCACTACATCGTCGAGAAAGGGCGCGTGGTGTGGCAGGGTGACTCCGACCAGCTGACCGCAGATGCTGAGCTGAAAGCCCGTTACCTGGGTATTTAAATTCAGTTTTTCGCCGCGGATCCGGATCCCGCTATCGTCGTGTATATCAGTCTCCGGGTGCCGGGACCTCACCACACCCAGGTCCAGGGTCGAGCAACTCAGGGCAAACACTTCCGCAGGGGCTTTTTTTTGTTTACGCCAGGCCTGAGGTTTTATCGTAACCAGTGAATGATGCGCTGGAATATCTGGCTATCAGGAGAAGCGAGTCGATCGATCAGGTCGATGTGGTCAACATCGGGTTCGACGTGACGGTCAATGTGCGGCAACAGGCCGGACCAGCTTTCGATCAACAGGTCGGTCTGTCGGAAAAACTCCGCAGTTTCTGCGCCACCGACAATGGTGAGCAGCGGGATCTGGGCCTCGGGTTGCAACGAAACAGGGCTCAGTCTGCTGACTTCTGTGCTGGTTAAATGCAGCGCGTCACTGATACTCGTCTGCAGTAGCGGGGCGAGTTCATACAAGCCGCTGAAGGGAATTGCGGTCTTGAGTAATTCGCGCGGCAGTTTCTCGTCAAAATCAGGCCAGTCGCAACAAACCGCCATCGCCGTCAGATGACCACCGGCGGAATGGCCCGACAAATTGATGCGTTCGCGGTTGACACCAAGTTGACCGGCGTTGTGGTAGAGCCAGCCGATGGCCTGGCGGACCTTGCCGACCAGGTCGGTCATCGACACCTGCGGGCACAGCGGATAGCCGACAATGGCCACGTCCACACCCGCATTGAGGAAAGGAGCGGCAATAAAGCTGTACAGGGATTTGTCGCCGCGTTGCCAGTAACCGCCGTGCAGGTAAACGTAGAGCGGAGCGCCACTTGCACCGCAGCGAAAGATG
>JAIBDO010000212.1 GCA_024686195.1 Gammaproteobacteria bacterium
GCACCATTTTGCGACAGGCAGATAAAACCGGTCCAGGTGTACTCCATCTCGACTTCCGGCAACATCGGAAAACGTTCGTCGAACAGGCGCTTGTGGCGGCGCGCAATGTCAGCCTGGAACGAATCGCTTTCGCGCATGTCGGGGTTGTAGTAGATGTTGTTGCGAATAAGGATGCGGTGATCGCTGGTGTAGCGCATGGTGATCGCTGAAAAGGCATTGGCCGGCGTGATGCCCCAGTTTTCCTCGCAACCGATGGCCGCATGTTCGGCCTCGGTGAGCTGCCGACTCAAGCTGGCATTGGCCGCGAACGGCAACAACTGGCGCTGGTAATAACCGAATTTCTCGGCAAAGGCGTTGACGCCAAGAATCAGTTTGTCGGCGACCACTGCGCCTGACGGGGTGCTGAGGCGAATGCTCGAGCCCGTATCCAGGCTGGTGACCGGGGTGTTCTCACACAGGGTGACATTCTCCGGCAAGTTATCCGCCAGCCCCCGCACCAGCGCGGCGGGATTCAGCAGTCGACAACCGGGGGTGTACACCGCACCTTTGAAATGTGAAGTGCCGATGCGCCTGGCCAGCTCATCTTTTTCGATCCAGGTATAGGGTTCATTCAAGGCCTCGAGCTCGCGCATGAAGGGCTGCAGAAACTCCTGCACCCCCTCTTCCGAACTCGCGGTCTGATACTTGCCGGGTTGAGTCCAGTCACAGTCAATGGCGTAACGTTCGATCTGCGCTTCGTGATAGGCAATCGCCGAGCGCGCCAACGCCATGTATCGGTGCGAACCTTCGAGTTCGTCCTGGCTGCTGCCGATAACGTGCGGCAGGTCAATGGCAAACCCGGAGTTACGCCCGGAAGCATTCTCGCCGACCTCACCTGATTCGAGCAGTAGAATGCTGTCATCCGGTCGATTTTCGGCCAGGCGCCGGGCGGCCGCGAGACCCACGTAGCCGGCACCTATCACCACCCAGTTGACCCGCTGCTGTCCCGACAGGGCCGGCTGCGGGGGACGCGCTGGTAGAATTCGGCTCCAGCCATTAGTGCTGTCATTGACCGGAAAATGTTTAATCTGTTTCATGCTTGTAGGTTTTCCTGCACGCTGGGATTTTCCTGCCAGTTGGCGGGGTGGATAGCAAAATAGACCAGCGCCGATGTTGCCTCATAGATCAGTTCGGTGCCAGCAGACAACCAGATACAGTCGCGTTCACGCCAATGCCTGTGACCTGGGTCATTCGCCATATTCAAATCTGGGGGGAAATGCAAGATCGTCTAAGCGCATAGCCCGCACAGGAAACTTCAAAGTGCTCATCGAAAATCACCGGTTGCATCATGGATACAGATCTGTATATTAAAACATACACATATGTATGGTAGCAACCATGACCGATAACAACCTGCTACGGGCCGTCGCCGAACGTGGCTCCCCTGCTGCAGAACGCAGCCAGTTGCAGCGCTTCGACTGGTTACAACAGGCGCTGGAAATCTTCGTTAAAGAAGGTATCGACGCGATTCGCATTACACGTCTTGCCAATGACCTCGGCGTAACCCGAGGCAGTTTTTACTGGCACTTCAGGAATCGCGAGGACTTGATTGACAGCCTGGTGGCCTATTGGAAGGACAAGAACACCGCTGCCTTAACCGCCTCGGTAGCGCGGGCATCGAGCCTCGTCGATGGCATCTTCCGTTTTTTTGAAATCTGTATCGATGACGCCTTGTTTGACCCGCGACTCGATCTTGCGCTGCGCGAGTGGGCGCGTCGTTCACCATCAATTCACCAACTGGTCGATGATGAGGATGCCGCGCGCATCGAAGCACTGTGTCAATTTTATCGGCGCTTCGACTACCCGATGCCGCAGGCACTGATTCGCGCGCGCGTGCTCTACTATTCGCAGATCGGGTTTTATGCGCTTGGCACCCGCGAATCCCTGCAAACCCGGCTGGATTATACCGAGGCCTATTTCGAAGCCTTTACCGGCCAACACTTAACTCAGCAGCAGAGCGACGATTTCCGCGACTACATACTTGCCAACTACGGAGATTACTAGCATGAGCAGACGATCCCGCCGCGGTCGACACCACGGTGTCGCCGATACTTCGCATCAACGTGCAGTCAATTACAGCAAGCTGCGCAATCCGCTGATTCGCCAGCCCGCCTTCAGCCAGGATCGACTCGAAGCCATTCACGACACCGCCCTGCGCGTCATCGAAGAGCTTGGCATAAAGGTGCTGAATGACGAAGCGCGCGCTATCTTTCGCGACGCCGGAGCCCGGGTCGACGAAGAAACCCTGATGGTCAACATCGATCGCGAACTGGTCGCCAGCGCGCTGCAATCGGCACCGAGTGAATTCGTACTGCATGGACGCAGCGCAGATTGCAATGTCACCCTGGGTGGAGACCACGTTGCCTTCGTCTGCGTGGGTGGCGCACCGCACATTTCCGACCTTGATCGCGGTAAACGACCGGCGACACTTGAGGATACGCGCAACATCATCCGTCTGAGCGAACACTTCGATGTCATTCATCTGCAGTCACCCAACGTCGAATCGCAGGACATCCCGGTGCATCTGCGCCACTACCAGGTGACCGAAAGTCAGCTATCACTGAGTCGCAAACCATTTTTTGTCTACTCCCGCGGTTCGGCACAGGTCGAAGACGCTTTTGCGATGACGCGCATCGCCTATGGACTGAGCCAGCAGGAATTCGAGGCAAAGCCCTGGTGTTACACCATCATCAACACCAACTCACCGCGTCAGCTCGACGTCCCCATGTGCCAGGGCATCATTGACTTTGCCCGTGCCGGACAGGCTGCGGTGATAACACCCTTCACCCTGGCCGGCGCGATGGCACCGGTCACCATGCCGGGGGCACTGGTGTTGCAGCACGCCGAGGCATTGGCCGGTATCGTTCTATCGCAGTGCGTACACCCGGGGGCGCCGGTGGTTTACGGTTCATTTACCTCAAACGTCGACATGAAGTCGGGATCACCTGCCTTTGGCACCCCTGAATTCGTGCAGGCAGCCTTCGGTGCCGGCCAGCTGGCGCGCCACATCGGGCTCCCCTGGCGCGGATCGGCGGCAACAGCTTCCAATGTGGCTGACGAACAGTCGGTGTATGAGTATCTGATGTCAGCCTGGGGCAGCATCCTCGGCGGAGTCAACATGATGGTACACGCGGCCGGCTGGCTCGAAGGCGGTCTCACCGGCTCGATGGAAAAATTTATCCTCGATATCGAGGTGCTGCAAACCTTCGCTGAAATTTTTGAACCCCTGGCGAGCAGTGACGCAGACCTCGCCTACGACGCCATCGCAGCGGTTGAACCCGGCAGCCATTTTTTCGGCTGCGAACACACCATGGAAAGATATCAAACCGCGTTCTACGAACCGCTGGTCTCGGACTGGAGCAATTTTGGCCAGTGGAGCGATAACGGCAGTCTCACCGCAACCCAGCGAGCCAACGGCATCTGGAAACAGATTCTGCAGGATTTCGAAGCACCGGCGCTGGATCAGGCACGCACCGAAGAGCTGCAGGCATTTATCGAACGCCGCAGCGCAGAGGGCGGCGCTCCAATGGTCTAGGCCGAAACGCGGCCGATGCGACCCGAGCCCTGTGATCATCGCTAGCAGGCTCTCCGCCAGACCGGAGCAAATAATGTCTCGGTAGGCTGGTGTAGTCGATAACGTATGACGAAAAAGCGGAAGGTTGCCGGCAACTAGCCGACCTTTATGTGCAGATAGCGTTACTCATTTCTTTTTTTCGAGCATCGACGCGAGGTCAGCGAACGGATTGTGCGTGGCCTCGGTTTTTTCGGTGTCACCCGATAGATGACCAAAACCGGCGTCCGTGTAACGCGAGTGTTCATTGTCGTGGCAGTAAACGCACAACAGTTCCCAGTTGCTACCATCCATCGGGTTATTGTCGTGATTGTGGTCGCGGTGATGAACGGTTAATTCCTGCAGGTTCTTTCCATCGAACTCGCGCGCGCAGCGGCCGCATACCCAGGGGTACATCTTCAGGGCACGGCTGCGATAACCCTGCTCTCGGGTTTCACTGGCGACCCGTGCCTCGGAAACAATACGATCAAGCTTGTCGGTAGAACTTTCTGACGGCATAACAGTTTAGTGGTGAACACATCTCTGGTGGTTAACTGGCAGTTCCCTCAGCATCATAAACCGCGCGGGGAACCGTGATCGATCATGGAGAATCGGTTTGATCTGTGCCGAATCCCGAATAAAAGACCCCGAACATATTTCACGGAAATTCTGCTCGACCGCCATCCTATAGCAAATAGATTTCTGCACCAAGTGTGGGATTATTCCGCGCACCGAGTTCTGAACTGAAAGGATCGGGAAATGCTATTTTTTCCACAATTTGCATGACTCATCAAATATCACGGGACACCAGCACAGGCGTTCCCAATGTTTGCCGGAAAATCGTTGAATTACGTATATTTATAAATCGCCTCACATATACTGGATAACCGCATTTTTCTGTCTATACTCAATGACATGCGCTTAATACTCACCATGGCTTCGTTACTGATTGTGTCTCTCGTAATCTTCAATGGTTATGCTAATGATCAGGGTATTGACGGCAATCACATTAATGGACAGATACTGGGACCGATTACCAGGGCCGGTGACATCAACACCCTGATTCAGGATGCCGCAAGCATTCAGCGCCAGGCGCTGGCAGAACAAATACAATAAAAAGAAGGTTCTGGAACCCGGCATCTCTCGAATCTGTCCCAGCCGCCAGATCATCTGTCATCAGGCCAGGGGCTGCATTCCTCTAAAAACATTCAACCGGTCACGCAAACGGTCCGCGCAGCGCTCTTCATTCGTCGATTCGATACTTGACGATACGATCGTTACCGGAATCGGATAGCCACAGGGCAGAACCGCTCAACTCGACGCCTTCCGGGGTAGTAAAGCGATTCGCTCCCCTGCCCGCCCGGCCATCACCGAGCACCCGCAGCAGCTTGCCCGTGGCATCGATGAACTTGATCACATGATTATTTTTATCGGCGGCAACAATGGTTCCCTGCGGGGTCAGGTCGAGATAGCGCACGCCGTTAAAGGCATAGTCGCTGCGACCCAGTTCACGCTTGATCTCGAGATCCGGCGACAGTAGCAACAGGCGATCATTACCCGCGTCGGCCAGCCAGATATCACCATCATGACTCAGCTCCAGATCGTGCGGAGAAGACAGCCCGTCCAATTCGGCAACTACCCGGCCATTCTCATAGGCCACCACATTACCCGACCAGGCACCCGCCACGTACACCCGGCCATTGCCGTGTACCAGCACGCCTTCCGGCCCACGAATGCGGGCATCCAGTTGTCCCAGACGTTCAGCCTCGAGGCCATTGACAGCGTAGATCAGCACCCGGTTGTTGTGCGTGTCGGCCACGTAGGCGCGTCCGCGCATGTCAAAGTCGATATCGTGTGTACCGGACTGGTGACCTGAACCGAACTCACCGCGCAACTCAAGCGTCTGCGGATCAAGAATAGCGACACGGTTATTACCGACATCGGCGACGTACAGAAAACGACCGTCGGGTGACAGCTTCAGATCGTGCGGGTTATCGAGCGCCACGCTGCTGGCGGCGATATAGGTCAGCGA
>JAIBDO010000264.1 GCA_024686195.1 Gammaproteobacteria bacterium
CAATTGATGTCACAGGCTGACACGCCGATGCGCCCGGGTGCATCGGGAGTACCCGTTATCGATGCCATACCCGATTCACATTGCACCAGCAGATCATAGGCTTTCATGCGGCTATAGTCACCGCTGTCGCCATAGCCGGAAATATCGCAACACACCAGCCGCGGGTAGCGCGCACGCAAGGCTTCGCTACCGAGCCCGGCACGCCCGGCGGCACCCGGTGCCAGGTTTTGAATAAACACGTCGGCCTGCGCCAGTATCTGATGTAACAACTCAGCATCGGCATCCGCTTTGATGTCGAGGACCAGGGACTCTTTTCCCTGGTTGAGCCACACGAAGTAGGCTGATTCGCCATGCACAGCATCGTCGTAGGCACGCGCAAAGTCGCCTTCGGCACGTTCAATTTTAATCACGCGCGCACCTGCCTGGGCGAGGCGATTGGAGCAAAACGGTGCCGCCACTGCCTGCTCCAGCGAAACCACGAGTATTTCTTTCAGATTCAACATTAGCAAAACCCCGATCTGGAACAGTCTGGGAAAACCCGGCCCGAGCCGTGATGTCCGTTTGTCATCCCGATGCACACGGGAAACCCGTCAAGGCACCAGCCATCTCGAATCTCGAAAACCCGACCCCGCGACAGGCTTGACGCAGGGTCGGGAATGACCGGTATCGAAGCGGCTTTAAAGCGCAATAATATTGTGCTCCGGGCCGAAGGGGAAGCCGGTAATGTTTTCCACACCGTCTTCGCCGATCACCAGGATATCGTGTTCGCGGTAGCCGCCGGCACCGGGTAAACCCTCCGGCAAGGTCAACATCGGCTCCATCGACACCACCATTCCGGGTTCGAGCACTGTGTCGATATCTTCACGCAACTCAAGACCCGCTTCGCGCCCATAGTAATGCGACAACACACCGAAGGAATGTCCATAACCAAAGGAACGATATTGCAACAGATCAAGATCTGCGAAGAAGCGGTTGATCTCGGCGCAGATTCCGGAACAGGTGGCCCCGGCGCGGATCAGGGATATCCCGAGCTCATGCGCATCGACATTGGCCTGCCAGATTTTCAGTGACGCCGCATCCGGCTCACCCACAAACAGGGTGCGCTCGAGTGCCGTGTAATAACCTGAAATCATCGGGAAAGTGTTCAGGCTGAGAATGTCGCCCGCTTCGAGCTGGCGGGTCGTTACCGGATTATGCGCGCCATCGGTATTGAGCCCCGACTGGAACCATACCCAGCTATCACGCACTTCGCTGTGCGGATAGGCGCGCGAAATTTCGATTTCCATCGCATCGCGCCCGGCCATCGCCACGTCGATCTCGCGCGTGCCGACACGAATCGCATCACGTATCGCCTCACCGCCGATGTCGGCTGTGCGCGCACCGCCCTTGATCAGCTCGATTTCCTCGGCCGACTTGAACATGCGCAGACCCATGATGGACTGGCAGAGGTCCCGGGTTTCAACGCCATCGAGCATTTCGGCCATCACCTGGCTCGACGCCAGCGTCATGTGATCGCCTTCAATACCGACACTGCGGGAATTTCCCAGAACGGTTTTGACTGCACGCCAGTAGTTGTTGCGCTTCCAGTCGGTATAGATCAGGTTATCGCCGTAGCAACGACGCCAGGGCTGGCCGCCATCGATGTTCGCCGAAATGGTGACGCAACGTTCGGCGGTAACCACACAGGCGTAGGGGCGACCGAATGAACAGTAGAGAAAGCCACTGTAATAGGCAATGTTGTGCATCGAGGTCAACAACATCGCCTCGACATTGTTGCCGGCCATCAGGGCGCGCAGTTTTCCCAGGCGAATTTCGTATTCGGTATCTGAAAAAGGCAGATTTGCCTTGCTACCGTTGTGCAGCTCAAAGAATTCAGGACGTTGGATTTGCGACATAATATTCACTCCGAAGTTATCCGGGTGATATCACCCGGTAAGCAATCCGGGCGTACGGGATCAAAATACCGGCTTCAGATGCAGCGACGCCATCGCCACGAGCGGTGAGCGATTTTATCTGCCACCTGACTGCCCGGCAAGATATAATTACGCATTCGCTTTGTTTGCCGGAGTTTACCGACATGTCCACCGATGACTGCCAGATTCGCCATCCCCTCGACTCAGACCGCGAGCAATGGAACCTGCTGTGGCAAGGATACCTGACCTTTTATGAATCAAGCCTGACCGTGGAGGCCACCGATCTACTGTGGCAACGCATTCATGATTCGACGCATGAAATCCAGTGCCGCGTTGCGCAAAACAGTGATAACAAGCTGGTGGGGTTCGTACATTTCTTCCCACATGCGCATACCTGGTATGCAAAGCGGGTGTGCTATCTAAATGATCTTTTTGTTCTACCGCAGATCCGCGGAGCAGGGATTGGCGCCGGGCTGATCGAGGCGGTTGTTGCCGAAGCGCGGCAACAGGACTGGTGTGAAGTTTACTGGCATACCCAGCAAAACAATAGCGTCGCCCGTGGCCTCTACGACAAGGTCACCGGGGGCACCGATGGTTTCATCAACTACACCATCGAGGTGACCACCGACCAGGCTTCGTAACTAGACGATCTTGACGCCGAACTGTTCAGCGGATTCGACCAATCCTTCCCACAGCGAAAGCGCAAATCCGCGCGGGATAAACAATTCGTAACCGTCGGCCGAGCGCCACAGGGTGACCCCGACATGATGGGTTGCCGAGGAGGCCACCGAACCGGGTGCAAACGAGGTTTCACGCAGATCCAGCGGGAAATGCCGGTTCAGAAATTCGGCGGCCTGGTCGCCGCTGACACACAGGCGGGTGCGCGAATGCGACAAATCAAGCGTTGCCGCTTTCTCGGCAGCAAATGCCGGCGCGGCGATTCCTACCAGCCACCACTTCATCGGCTCGATGCGCAGCATCGATCCTTTACTTCCCGTCACCGCGCTTGCGGGTCCGGCAACCGCGTCGGCACCGATCAACTTTGCCAGCGTTTTGCCGACCTCGTCGATCGAATCGGCCCAGGCCGCAACCTGATGGAGTACAAGGTTCTGCGAATCGTGCAGAATGACGCCGGTTTCAGCCGGATCGCCTAAACGGCGCGGCTGATTGTGACCCGCCAATGCTGATATTCGATCAACCATACATTTTCTCTCCACTGGGGTCGTACATATGCGGGGATACGATTTCGACGTTGATGTTGCCCTTGCGCACCGGATCAGCCGCTACCACGGTTTTGCCCTGCCAGGCCTCATGGCCACCGGCGATAAAACCAAGCCCGATCCAGTGACCCGTGGCTGGTGAATGCGTGACCGCGGTAATCCAGCCTTTGCCCAGACCCGAAACCTCTTCCGCCGCGCACAGAATACTGCCGGCATTGAAAGTCTGCTCGCGATCGATTGGCATGATGCCAACCAGACGCGGGCGATCTTCCCGCAACAGCTCAGGACGATTACGCATTGCCTTACCGATATAGGACTTTTCGCCCGCCGCCATCTTGCCAAGCCCGGCGTCATCGACACTGACACGACC
>JAIBDO010000072.1 GCA_024686195.1 Gammaproteobacteria bacterium
AATAACGGCATTTACGCGACTATCCGCATGCACCAGGAACGAGAATATCCCGGTCGCGTCATCGGCACCGACATGGTCAATCCCGACTTTGTCCTGCTGGCGGAGGCCCATGGTGCACACGCAGAACGGGTCGACAAAACCGATCAATTCGAGGCCGCGTTCACGCGCTGCCTGGCGGCCGACAGGCCGGCTCTGATTGAGGTGCAGCTCGATGCCAACATCCTGACACCGACTGCGACTGTAGACAGCATGCGTGCGCAGGCGAAGTAACCACGCATTTTTCGACTTAAACGAAGTCGCACGGTAATTGCTTTAAACGGGAATGGGTTTAATTAGTATACTTTGCCGTTCTTGAGCGGCCCACTGGAAAACTGATGGATATTGAAGCGCTTTTATTGCAGAGTTTGCAACTACTGGGCCTTGGCATGGGCGCGGTGTTCATTATCCTGGTACTGATGATCGTGATCATTACGATCGTCGCAAAAATCGTCCCGGAAGAAGTGACCGCCTTGCCCGCTATAAAAACACATGGGGTAGATCCTGCGCACATTGCGGCGATTTCTGCGGCTATTCATCAACATCGCAAGAAGAGGTAACCGAATATGTCTAAACCGTTGTTGATTACCGACCTGGTGCTGCGCGACGCGTCGCAATCACTGCTGGCAACGCGCGTGCGCATCGAAGACATGCTGCCAATCGCAGCCAAACTGGATCAGGTTGGCTTCTGGTCGCTGGAAACCTGGGGCGGCGCCACCTTCGACTCCTGCATTCGCTATCTTGGTGAAGACCCCTGGGAGCGTCTGCGCCTGCTCAAAAAGGCCATGCCCAATACCCCGATGCAAATGCTGTTACGCGGCCAGAATGCGCTGGGATATCGGCATTATGCCGACGACGTCATCGAGAAATTTGTCGAACGCTGCGCGGAAAATGGCATGGACGTATTTCGCATCTTCGACGCCATGAATGACATGCGCAACATCGAGACGGCGATCAAGGCAACCATCGCGGTCGGCAAACACGCGCAGGGATCGCTCTCTTATACGCTAAGCCCGGTCCACAACGTCGATCTCTGGGTCGATATGGCCAAACGCCTCGAAGACATGGGCAGTCATTCAATCTGTATCAAGGATATGGCCGGCCTGCTCAAGCCCTATACCGCAGAGGAAATGGTGAGTCGAATCAAGGAAAGCTGCTCGGTGCCACTATCCATGCACTGTCACGCAACCACCGGCCTTTCAACCGCTACCCTGATGAAAGCCATCGATGCCGGCATTGACATGATTGACACGTCGATCTCGTCCATGAGCCTCACCTACGGTCATTCACCAACCGAAACCTTTGTGGCGATCATGGAAGAAAGCGAGCGCGCTACCGGCATGGATCTCGATCTACTGGAAGACATATCGCTGTACTTCCGCGACGTGCGCAAAAAGTACGCCCAATTCGAGGGCGCCCTGAAAGGTGTCGATCCGCGTATTCTCACCGCCCAGGTTCCCGGGGGTATGCTCACCAACCTGGAAAATCAGCTGCGTGACCAGAACGCAACCGACAGGCTCGACGAGGTACTCAAGGAAATCCCGACAGTCCGCAAGGATCTGGGCTATGTCCCGCTGGTTACTCCAACTTCACAGATCGTCGGCTCACAGTCGGTTATTAACGTACTGAGCGGTGAGCGCTACAAGTCTATCAGCAAGGAAACGGCAGGCGTACTGCGCGGCGAATACGGCGCAACGGCAGCGCCGGTTAATGCTGAACTACAGGCGCGCGTGCTGGCGGGTGACGAACCGATTACCTGCCGACCGGCTGACCTGATCGAACCCGAGATGGACAAACTTACGGCTGAATTGACAGCCCTGGCAGCCGCCGAAAACATCAAGCTGGCCGACAACGTGGTGGACGATGTACTGATTTATGCGCTGTTTGCGCAGGTCGGCATCAAGTTTCTCAAGAACCGTGATAATCCCGATGCCTTTGAACCCGCACCGGGTACCGAAAAGATCGAAACTGAGATCAGCAACATCGACGCCAGCCCGGCCACGCCAGGCAGCAGTGATATTGCCACTAAAGACAATGGAGTCGAAAGTTATCGCGTCAGCGTCAACGGCACCGAATACGATGTCGTGGTCGGCCCCGGTAACGCCGATATCAGCCAGGTCACAGCCGTCAGCGCACCGACGGCAGCCGCGGCACCAGCTGCAGCGACAGCACCCCCAGCCACCGCAGGCGGCACCGAAGTCAAGGCGCCGCTTGCCGGCAGCATAATCGATGTATTGGTATCCGTTGGCCAACAGGTTAACGACGGCGATCCGATAATCGTTATCGAAGCAATGAAGATGGAAACCGAAATTCGCGCCAATGCGAGCGGCACCATTCGGTCGATCGCGATCAAGCAGGGTGAAACCATTCAATCCGATCAAACCCTGATGATCATAGGCTAGCCGGCATGGAACACGGCCTGCTTCAGCTTTGGGAATCAACCGGGCTTTACAACTTTACGCTCGGTCAGCTCGTCATGATCGCCGTCGGCGGCCTGTTGGTTTTTCTGGCCATCAACAAGGGCTTTGAACCCCTGCTGCTTATTCCTATCGGCTTTGGCGGTATCCTCGCCAATATCCCGATCGCCGGGATTGCCGGTCCTGACGGTTTGCTCGGTATTCTTTACCATGCGGGCATCGAAACCGGCGTGTTCCCGCTATTGATCTTCATGGGTGTCGGCGCAATGACCGACTTCGGGCCACTGCTGGCAAGACCCAGCCTGATGATTCTCGGTGCCGCAGCCCAGTTCGGCATCTTCTTTACGCTGTTCGGCGCGATCGCCATGAACCTGATACCGGGTATGGAATTCACCATGGCGGATGCGGCCGCGATTGCCATTATCGGCGGAGCCGATGGTCCGACTGCGATATACGTGGCGTCGCGGCTCGCCCCTGACCTGCTCGGCGCCATCGCCGTGGCCGCTTATTCCTACATGGCACTGGTGCCGATCATCCAGCCGCCGATCATGAAATTGCTGACCACGGAAGAGGAACGCCAGACCAAAATGACGCAATTGCGTCGCGTTTCCAAACTCGAAAAAATACTGTTCCCGCTGATCCTGTTGTTGGTCGCCATCCTGCTGCTGCCATCGGCAACACCACTGGTCGGCATGCTCTGCTTCGGCAATCTGCTGCGTGAATGCGGCGTGGTCGATCGCCTGAGCAGCACCGCACAAAACGAACTGATCAACATCGTCACCATTTTTCTCGGCCTCGCGGTCGGCTCCAAGCTCGAGGCCGACAAGTTTCTGAGCGCGGAAACCCTGGGTATCCTGTTGCTCGGCATGGTCGCATTTTCCATTGGCACAGCGGCAGGACTGCTGATGGGCAAGGTGATGTATCGAGTCACCGGCAAACAGGTCAATCCGTTAATCGGCGCTGCCGGCGTTTCCGCAGTCCCCATGGCGGCGCGCGTTGCCAACAAGATCGGCTTACAGGCAAACCCACAGAACTTCCTGCTGATGCACGCCATGGGTCCAAACGTGGCCGGTGTCATCGGCTCAGCCGTTGCCGCGGGCGTACTCCTGTCGGTGATCGGCTAGCGCGCAAGGGACCGATCCCAAAGGCACTTACTCAAGCAACTGCCCCCACGACATTCGCAAAAACCTCCGCCGATCATGCGATCGTAATCTGACTCTAGCCCGCATTTCTCACCACCGTTCGTAGCGAGGCGACGATAGGGTGTGCGCCGCCCGATTTCCGCTTAGACTCAGGTAACGGTGGAGCGCTGCAGGGTTTCCCAATCCTTGCCGAGACCGACATCAGCGTCTGATGCATCGAGCATGCCCTTGCCCTTGATGATGTCGGCGGCGCGTTCAGCGAGCATGATGGTCGGTGAATTGAGATTTCCATTCGGAATGGTCGGGAAGATCGACGAATCGACCAGGCGCAGGGCATCGATGCCATGCACGCGGGTTTCTGAGTCGACCACCGCCATATCATCTTCACCCATGCGGCAGGCACAGGACGGATGGTAGGCTGATTCGACCGCGCTGCGCACGAAAGCATCAATTTCCTCATCGCTTTGAACCGCTTCACCCGGCTGAATTTCCGGGCCACGATAGGCGTCCATTGCCGACTGGGCGATAATTTCCCGGGTCAGCCGTACACAGGCTCGAAAACCCTCGATGTCGTCCTGGTGTTGCAGGTAGTTGAACAAGATCTCAGGTTTATCCTGAACACTCGGTGTGCGCGCGCGAATCGTGCCGCGGCTGCTCGGCTTGTTGTGCCCGACATGCACCTGAAAACCGTGCCCGTCGAAAGCCGCATTGCCGTCGTAACGCATCGCTCCCGGCAGGAAGTGATACTGGATATCGGGCCATTTAATGCCCGCTTTGGAACGGATGAAGGCACAGGACTCGAAGTGATTGGTGGCCCCCAGCCCCTTTTTGGTCAGTAACCAGCGTGTACCGATCAGAAACTTGCGCCAGGGATTGAGCTCGGCATTCAACGAGATCGGCTGCTGGCAACGGAACTGAAAATAAAACTCGAGGTGGTCCTGCAGGTTTTCACCGACGCCGGGCAGGTCATGAACTACATCGATGCCAGCCTGCTGCAACACCGCAGCCGGACCTATGCCCGACAATTGCAGCAGATGCGGCGATGCGATCGGGCCCGCGCTCAAAATAACTTCGCGCCTGGCGTTCACCACCTGCTTGCTACCATCGCGCAGAAACTCGACTCCGGTAGCACGCTTGCCATCGAGCAGAATACGTTGGCTCAGCGCACCGGTGATGACCTTGAGGTTGGGCCGCTGCAGTGCCGGTTTCAGATAAGCATTGGCAGTTGACCAACGAACACCATTTTTGACCGTCATGTGCATCGGCCCGAAACCTTCCTGTTGCCGACCGTTATAATCATCGGTCTTCATGTAGCCTGCCTGCGCACCCGCCTCGATGAAGGCGCGATACAGCGGATTTTGCATGTTGTTACCATTGTTAACCGCTAGCGGGCCACCCTGCTGACGGTAATCATCGCTGCCGAAAATCCAGTCATCTGCCTTCTTGAAGTACGGCAGACAATGACGATAACCCCAATCGCGGGCGCCCTTTTCCTGCCATTGATCGTAGTCCATCGCGTGGCCACGCACATAGACCATGCCGTTGATCGACGACGAACCGCCCAGCACCTTGCCCCGCGGACAATGCATGCGACGATTATCCAGCGAAGGTTCCGGTTCGGATTCATAGAACCAGTTGTACTTCTTCATATTCATCGGAATCGACAGTGCAGTTGGCATCTGGATGAAAATGCTTTTATCACTACCACCGAACTCCAGCAGTGCAACCGTGATACTGGGGTCTTCGCTGAGCCGACTGGCCAGCACACAACCGGCCGATCCGGCGCCGACGATAATGTAATCGAATGATTCTGTCATATTCTGCCTGCTCTCAAGTCAGCGGTTCCCTGTGTGGCCGCCTAATAATCTGAATAAGTCTGAAAGACGTCAACACGATCGTCCTTGCTGATTGAGTAAACCCGAAAATTATCTTTCGGCGCACCATCGAAATCCATCCCCGGAGTGCCGGATGGCATTGCCGGGACCGTCAGTAAGCGCACGTCTGCGGGGTTGGCGAGCAGGCGTTTGATGTCCTGCGCGGGTACGTGACCTTCGACCACAATCCCGTCCACCATCGCGGTATGACAGGATGCTGCGTTAGCGGGCACATTAAACTGCTGCTTGAACTTGTTTACGTCATCAATCGTTACGTCTTTGACCGCGAAATTATGCTCTTGAAGGTGCTTGATCCAGCCCTTGCAGCAACCACAGGTCGCACTACGGTATACCGTAATATCGAATCGCTCGTCCGTTTTGCCTTCGAGCCATAGCGGATTCGATGCCCACAGCGGCAGCGCAAGCAGACACATCAGTATTCCGACAAGCTGAATTTTCATAACGGAGACAACCTTCAATCAAGCGACATCACAAAGGTCTAATGTTATCACTGTTTAGCCTGACTTCGAATAAATCAGCCATTAGCAATTGACGTCAGATATTATGTCGATTATCGTCGACATATGGATATCACTGATACGGTAAAAGCCTTGAGCGCACTGGCACAGGAATCTCGCCTGAATGCGTTCCGCCTGCTGGTGCGCAGCGGTCCCGATGGTCTGGCCGCAGGCGAAATCGCCCGTCAACTATCGATTCCGCACAACACCCTGTCATCGCACCTTTCTATTCTCAGCAATGCCGGCCTGATAACATCGCATCGCGAAAGCCGATCGATTATCTATCACATCAATTTTAATGGCACCCGCGAGTTGCTGTCCTTTCTGATGGAAGATTGCTGCCGCGGACAACCAGAACTCTGCTTGCCTGTACTCGACAGCCTGCTGTCGGGTTGCGGCACCAACCCTGACACTATTGGAGAGCATCATGAAAAGAATGCACGTTAACCTTTCGGTTACCGACCTCGACGCATCAATAAAATTTTACAATTCGCTGTTTGCCAGTGAACCTGCGGTGATCAAAAACGACTACGCCAAATGGATGCTCGATGATCCACGAATCAATTTTGCGATTACCACGCGGGGCGAACAAAAGGGCATCGATCACCTCGGAATCCAGGTGGAGAATGACGACGAACTCGATGAGGTGTATGGACGCCTGCAAGGCGCCAATGCACCGCTTATCGAAGAAGGCGCCACTACCTGCTGCTACGCCGAATCCGAGAAGACCTGGGTTTTCGATCCGGAGGGCATTGCCTGGGAAACCTTCCTGACGCGCGGCGCAAGCCCGGTTTACGGCAACGATCTGGTCAAACACGGCAAAACGGATTCCGCCTGTTGCACACCCACTCAATCCCCCACCAAATCCGACAGCGGTTGCTGCTAGTGGGACTATTAACCGTTTTAATTAAAACTCCGGGGGCTTAACGATGGGCTTGTTCGAACGTTACCTGTCTGTCTGGGTAGGACTTTGCATTGTCGCCGGAGTCCTGCTCGGCGCGTGGATTCCAGGCAGTTTTCAATGGATCGCGCGCCTCGAATACGCCCAGGTCAACCTGGTGGTCGCGGTGTTCATCTGGATCATGATTTATCCGATGATGGTCAACGTCGACTTCGCCTCACTCAAGGATGTCGGTAAAAAACCCAAAGGCCTGTGCATCACCCTGGTGGTGAACTGGCTGATCAAGCCGTTCAGCATGGCGGCTCTCGGCATTTTGTTTTTTGAGCACATTTTCGCCGGGCTGGTAGAACCTGAAACAGCGCGCGAATACATTGCCGGCATGATTCTGCTGGGTGTCGCGCCCTGCACAGCGATGGTATTCGTGTGGAGCCAGCTGGTGCGTGGTGATGCCAACTATACGCTGGTGCAGGTCTCGATCAACGACATCATCATGGTGTTCGCCTTTGCACCGCTGGCGGCATTGCTGCTCGGTGTCACCGACATCGTCGTGCCCTGGGAAACCCTGCTGTTGTCGGTAGTCCTGTACGTGGTGATACCCCTGGCCGCCGGTTATTTCACCCGCAAACTGCTGGACCGCGGCGGAAATCACCAGGAAATCACCGATTTCACCGCCCGCCTCAAACCATTTTCGGTGATGGGATTGCTGGCGACGGTCGTACTACTCTTCGGATTTCAGGCACAAACCATTATCGATGAACCTCTGGTGATCGTGCTGATCGCCGTTCCGCTGATGATTCAGAGCTACGGTATCTTTGCTATCGCTTACGGCTGGGCCTATTTGTGGCGCGTGCCTTTCGACACCGCTGCTCCAGCCGCATTGATCGGCACCTCGAATTTTTTCGAACTCGCAGTGGCCGTGGCTATCGGTCTATTCGGACTCAATTCGGGGGCGGCGCTGGCGACAGTAGTAGGCGTACTCGTCGAGGTGCCGGTAATGCTGTCACTGGTAGCCTTCGCCAACCGAACGCGGCATCGGTTTGCCTGATTCGAATATTAAAGTGGACGGCACCAAATAGCACTTACTTAAGCGATCAACCCCTGACATTCCTTCTGCTTGGGAGAAGGCAGATGATTGGGGATTGTTTCGCGAAGTAAACCGCAGGCGGCGAAGCCGCCGAGGCATTCGCGTAACAACCCCTAATCATCTGACCGCAGTCAGACTCTGGATGCATCAGGGTTTTGATTTAAGTAAGCCACATTTGGGACAGTCGGGAATGACATGGGTCGCGATGCGACAGGAACATCAACTCCAGGGAAACGGACTGCTGGATACCGGATGCAGTTTGCCCTCGGCATAGCGTGAGTAACGGAACGGTTCGAGCAATGAACTCTTGTCTCCGCACAACTCTTCGGCGACCAGTTTGCCGACGCCGAGCATCTTGTAGCCGTGGTTGGAATCAGCGATCAGGTAGCAGTTTTCACGGAATACATCGAACACCGGAAAACTGTCCGGAGTGAAAGAACCAATACCGCCCGAAGGTTCGTTCTTGTAGAACTCAAACTGACCCTCAAAACGTTTCTGACAATGGGCCAGTGCCGAGGTCCACATGTGCGCGAAGTCTTCACCGACGATAAAGTCAGGAGAATCAACACCATAAGGATCGACCGCGACATCGTCCGGATCGGTCTGGATGGCGTAAGGCGCAGCACCACCCTGGATACCGCCGAAGTGGAAATCGGGCTTGTAGTATATGCCCCACATTTTGTCGGTAATCAGGCTGCCGTCATAGTCCGAGTACAGGGGCTCGTTGCTGTCGACGTGAATGACCGGCGGAAATTTACCATCGTTGGTTTTCTGTAGCTCTGGATCGACACCGAGTGTCCCCTCCTGCAGCGACCAGTAAATCCACATCGGAATGTTGTCATGAACGACACCGTCGGCGCCTTTGATAGAGACAGTTTTGGGCAGTTCCAGCATATCCCAGACGGTCTTGGCCCAGGGACCGGCACCGATTACCACCTGATCACAACCGATATCGCCCTGGTCGGTTTCGACCGCCTTGATCGCGCCACCGGCCGAGTCGCTCTTGAAACCGGTGACGGTACAACCGGTAAGAATACGCACGCCTTCGCCCTCTGCCTTGCTGGCAAGCGCATATATCGCCTTGGTATTGTTGGCGTAACCACCTCGCTTTTCATGCAACACCGAGGTAATGCCCTTCGCCTGCCAGTCATGAAAAAGGGTTTTCATGTAATCGGATGAATCCTTCTCGCCTTCAATAAAAGTCGACTCGTAGCCGATATCCTTTTGCTGACGAGCAATACTGGCGACGTCTTCGTGCATGCTTTCCGGGCTGATCTGCATATATCCTACCGGGTGGTAACTGTAAGCCTCGGGATCAGTTTCCCAGACGCCCACGCTATGCGCCATCAACTCACGCATCGCCGGCTGAAAGTAATTGTTGCGCACCACGCCACAGGCAATGCCGGAAGCACCCGCGGCAATACCGCCCTTGTCTACCACCAGGATATCCCGACCATCGCCACGCCCACGTGCTTTTAATTGTTGTGCGAGGTGGTAGGCGGTGCTCAGGCCATGAATGCCTGCGCCAATAATCAGATACTGCACATGTGAAGGAATAGCCATCGATTAACCTGCTCCAGAGTTTTGTGAGGGCGCGGCCAACTGTTCGACGGCGCTGCGTTAAGTCACAAAAGAATATCCGAATCGAACATCCGGACGCCGAACCAGAACGACCAATCAAAAGACAATAACGACATTGCCGGATAGAGTCGCACGCGCCAAACTGGCGCCTGGATCCGTGGATTCAGGTAGTCGTTAAGCGATGCTCTCGACGGCTGCACGGATACGATCGACCGCTTCTACCACGCGGCTGCGCGGACAGCCGAAGTTGAAACGCATGTAACCCGGATCACCAAAATCACGACCCGGCGACATGCCGACACCGGCCGCTTCGAAAAATCCGGGAGGATCTTCGAGTCCGAGCGCGGACACATCGACCCAGGCCAGATAGGTCGCTTCGATCGGATCGAGTCGCAACCCGGGGATGGAATTGATTTCGGTGACCAGGTAATCGCGGTTCGCGGCGAGATAGGCGCACTGTTGCCGATTCCATTCGTCGCCATACTCGTATGCCGCCTCCGCCGCCGCCAAGCCCATCAAATTCACATGCGGCACAATAAATGGGTCAACTTTCATTTGCCGGCGCAGGCTCGCATTGGCAATGATTGCAAAGGCACAACCCAGGCCGGCCAGGTTGAACGTCTTGCTCGGTGCCATCAGGGTAATACAGCGCTGTTCGATTTGTGGATTCAGCGATGCGATCGGCAGGTGCGATTTATCCGCATCGAGAATCAAATCACAGTGAACCTCATCAGAGACCAGGATCAGATCCTGGCGTTCCACGAGATCCGCCAGACGCAGAAGTTCGTGGCGGCGGTAAACCGCGCCACCAGGGTTTTGTGGATTACAGAAGAACATCAGCTGACCGGGACGGGCAGGATTCTGCTCCAGCCAGTCGAGATCGATGGTCATGCGCCGCTCGCTGTCACGCATGGGTACAGGCTGCGTGGTCATGTCGTAAAATTCCGGCGACTTCGCAAACGGAGGGTAAATTACCTGCGGCTGATACACTGCATCCCCCACCTTGCCCCTGGCACGACAGGCAAGGTAAAAGGAAGTGATGACGTTCGGCAGCATCACGATCCAACTGGGGTCGATTTCCCATTGGTATAGCCTTTGCATGCGCGCCACCAGCAAAGCGAGTAACTGTTTGCGGACCAGGGTATAGCCGTATACCGGATGCGCGGCGCGCTGTTGCAGGGCGTGCTGGATTTGTGGGGCAACCGCAAAATCAGTATCCGCGACCCACATCGGCAAAATATCGCGGCCGCGATATTTTGCCCACTTGACGCTATCGCTGTCGCCGCGATCAATTTCCTGATCAAAATCAAAAATTGGAGCCATTTGCCAACCGTATCACCATTCGGACGCCGCGATCATATGCCAAGATCCAGGAGTATCCAAGCCATGAGCAATTCCAATTGACCTGCCACTGCACAATTGAGAAGCTTGCTCGATGAAAAACGAATATGACTACATTATCCTCGGGGCCGGCTCGGCCGGCTGTGTGCTTGCCAACCGGCTCAGCGAAAGTGGTGAGCACAGTGTGCTGGTGGTTGAAGCCGGGCCGATGGACAACAAGCTGATGATTCACATCCCCGCCGGTGTGCACTCGGTTTACAAGGACCCCAGCATCAACTGGAATTATCAATCCGAGCAGGAGCCCGATCTTGCACAGCGACAGATCGAGCTGCCTCGTGGCAAGGTATTGGGTGGCTCCTCGTCGATTAACTCGATGGTCTACATGCGCGGTCACCCGCAAGATTACAATCACTGGAACGATGATCTCGACCTCAAAGGCTGGAGTTACGCCGACTGCCTGCCCTATTTTCGCGCCGGCGAAAACTCGGAGCGTGGCGCAAGCGAATGGCGTGGCGGCAACGGACCTCTCGGTGTGTCTCGCGCCAAACTTGATAACCCATTGTTCGACGCCTTTCTCGAAGCCGGTGTCAGTTCGGGCCAGGGCCGTTCAGACGACCTGAACGGCTTTCAGCCGGAAGGGGTTGCACGACTGGACAGCACTACCCGTGATGGCAGGCGCTGCAGCGCAGCGGTCGCGCATTTGAAACCCGCGCTCACCAGGCCTAATCTTGAGCTGGTCACCCGCGCTCTGGTGGAGCGCATACTGCTCGATAATAAGCGCGCCAGTGGCGTGCGCGTGCATCATCGTGGTAACAGCCATGAGATTCACGCCAGGCGTGAAATCATCGTTGCCTGCGGTGCGATAAAGTCACCTCAACTGCTGATGCTGTCCGGTATCGGTCCGCCAGCCGAACTGAACAAACATGGTATCGCCGTTCACCACGACCTGCCCGGTGTCGGGCAGAACCTGCAGGACCATCTCAAAATTCACTGCAGCTGGCGCTGCACTCAGCCGATCACCTACGAGCACGTAACACGGCCGTGGAACAAGCTTGCGATCGGTGTGCGCTGGCTCACCTCCCGCAGTGGTTTCGGTGC
>JAIBDO010000218.1 GCA_024686195.1 Gammaproteobacteria bacterium
ATGTATGCCGTGGTCGGGCTGGGGCTGGCGTTTTTTTCCTTTAACTATAAATTACCGCTGACACTGCGTTCGGTATTTTACCCGCTGCTCGGAGAGCGTGTCTGGGGTTGGTGGGGTCATGTCATTGATACCATCGCCGTGTTTGCGACCCTGTTTGGACTGGCAACATCGCTCGGTTTCGGGACGCAGCAAGCGCTCGCGGGGTTCAACTTTCTCTACGACTGGGGTACCGGTAGTGTCGCCATCGTGCTATTGATCGCAGTCATCACTGCGGTTGCTATTGCCTCGGTAATTCGAGGTCTCGACGGCGGGGTCAAGGTCCTGTCAGAACTGAACATGGGGCTCGCGCTGTTGCTGCTCGCGTTCATTTTTATTGCCGGACCGACTGGCGAAATTATCTCGACGATGATTTCAGGCGCTGGAGCTTACGTTACAGAGTTCATTCCGTTGTCGATGCCCTTCGGCCGCGAGGACACCAACTTTTCACAGGGCTGGACTTCTTTTTACTGGGCCTGGTGGATATCCTGGTCGCCTTTCGTAGGTATGTTCATAGCTCGTGTTTCACGTGGCCGTAGCGTGCGCGAGTTCATCATCTGCGTCATCATGGTTCCAACCGCGCTTTGTATTTTGTGGATGGCGACCTTCGGCGGCACCGCCCTGTCGCAGGTGATTGCCGATGCGTCCGCCCCGGTCGGCGCCGCGGCTCAGGAAATCAAACTGTTTCATATGCTTGCTGATTTCCCATTGTCGGGACTGTTATCGCTGATCGGTATTGTCCTGGTGCTGGTGTTTTTCATTACCTCGTCCGATTCCGGCTCGCTGGTTATCGATACCATCACCGCTGGCGGCAAAACCAACGCTCCGGTTTCCCAACGAGTATTCTGGTGTATCTTTGAGGGCCTCGCGGCAGCCGTGCTGCTGCTGGTCGGTGGCGCGGAAGCACTTGGCGCGTTGCAGGCCATGGCGGTTTCAACCGGACTACCCTTTACCATCGTGTTACTGGCCATGTGCGTCAGTCTCTGGATCGGGCTGAGCAGGGCTGCAAAAGAGCTTTAGCTGGTTTGCGCACAGGATTGTGGTCGCCGGAGCGAGACCCGCACCGGCGGCGACATTGATCTCCGTCAAACCATGTCAACTTTACCCTGATACTTTAACTACATGAATTTATGAGGAAGACACCATGTTTACGAAAATAATGGTTCCAGTCGATCTGGCCCACGCAGCAACGGTGGAAAAAGCGATCCAGATCGCGGCCGACCTGGCCAGGCTACACAACGCCGAAATTTTTCTGGTCGGTGTCACCGACACCGCGCCTGGGTCGGTAGCGCACGATCCGCACGAGTACCAGCAAAAACTCGAGAAATTCGCTGCCGATCACTCCAGCCGGCACGGCTGCTCCATGGCGGCAAAGGTCGTGATCTGCAATGACCCCGCAGCGGAGCTCGATGAGGCGCTGGAAGATTATGGCAAGGAAATTAATGTCGACCTGGTCGTTATGGCGTCACACCTGCCCGGTTTTATGGATCATCTGTTCCATTCCCGCGCCGGGCACCTGGCCACCCACACCGACATTTCGGTATTTATCGTGCGTTAGCCAGGCAGAATATCCCGGTTCCTGGGGGACACACACTTTATCGTTGACACCGATTATGTCCGGGACGCAGGCTTTCCTACTCTCAGCTAAACGGATTTAGCTGATGACTCGATCCAGAAAGGCGTTGACTTCTCTCGTGAATACCTCGTATTACAGAGCCCTGGAGGATCTGTGTCCTATATCCCTCGATGATATCCACTGCGCTGTCCAATAGCTCTCTGCGCAACAACAAGACGCCATCCCCCATTATTCCAAAAGCTTTGCTCTCAGAGTTTCTTTTAAGATTCCCTTAAGCCTGCAAGTTCAGCATAAGGAGAACTTTATTAGACCGGAAAGAACATGTTAACCAAGAGCTCTAAACCAGCCACCGTGAAAGCCTGGGATCCTTTGATCCGGATATTTCACTGGAGCCTGGTGCTTTTTTTTGTTATCGCCTTCGCCAGCGAAGACGACTGGATGAACCTTCACATCTGGGCCGGCTATGCGGTCAGTTTGCTGATAGGATTCCGACTGTTATGGGGATTGGTGGGAACCCGTACTGCGCGCTTCAGCAGTTTTGTTCGCTCTCGCCGGGCCGTAATACAGCATCTCAAAGATATGTTCGCGTTCAAGGCTCCCCACTACCTCGGGCATAATCCGGTGGCGGCCGTTATGGTGCTACTGCTGCTCTCAAGCATCACCCTGGTCGCGTTCAGTGGCATAATCATGATTGCTGGTGAGGGACAAGGCCCGCTTGCCGACACATTATTTTCTGCCTGGAACGTTGAATGGATGGAGGAAATCCACGAATTCCTCGCCAACTTCACCTTGCTGTTGATCGTTGCTCATGTTGCCGGGGTTTTGTTCAGCAGCTTGCTGGAGGGTGAAAATCTCGCCCGGGCAATGCTGACCGGACGCAAGAAACCACGCTCACACTGGGAAGACTTTGATCCGAATCCTGCTGACCGGGGCGGCTCCTGACCGCGAGCGCGGCAACGGTTGACTCGTTGTTGCGTGTCTCACTGCAAGCCGCAGAGCAACGCCAATCCCGGAACCAACAGTGGCAAGGGAACGAGTTCTGGGGGCACACGCCCTCACTTCACGTGAAAATGCAGGTTTAAGTGTGCGTCCCACTCGTTTACCTCACTCGTTTACACCTGCCCATATGGATGCATCAGCCAGGCCAATTTCGAAATATAAGCTTTATATCAATGGCATAGCTGAATAAGGCATCCTTTAGCGAAGGGTTTTCTGGTATAGAAACTGCAGAATGAAAATGAATTTGCAAAGCGCGATTATCAAAACGCAAAAAACGCCGGCCTGCAGAACATTAGTTGGTGCCGGATTGAGGCCTGTGTGGTTTTGCAGCGATGGAGTAGTCTGATCGAAGGCTGAAGTGGCAGCAATGCTTCCGACCAGGGGAGCATGGCGCTATTCAAAGGGCTATAGAGAATCAATATCCGAAACCCTGGCTATGTTGGCACGAAGTTTGCAATGTTTATTTCAAATGTGATTACATAAAGCAGGAACTCCAATGCAACAAGAAGATAGCCGCCTGGCATCCCCCATTATTTTCATTGGCCCCGGCAGATCCGGATCGACCATTATTTCCGAGGTCATTCTGGCTCATGAATCACTGGCCTGGCCCAGTAATCACCAGGAATACCTACCACGAACTGCGTCGGTCAATTTGCTACGGCGGCTGTTCGACAACCGCTTCTGGCGAGTCACGGGAGAGAAGGGTCAGTTGAATCAGACCCGTTTTCTGAACAGCCTGCTACCGTTTGCGGCTGAAGCCTTTCCGTTCTGGGAATCCTTGACTCGTACTGAAATAGATTTTTCGCGCGGATTCCTGCTCGGTGAGGTAGCAAACGATGACGAAAGACGTCGCATTAGAAGCGCGATTTCGCGTATCGTCAGCTGGCAGGGTAAGCAGCGTTTCTCGATGAAGATCACCGGCCCTGGTCGAATCGGTTACTTGCAGAGTGTCTTCCCCGATGCTCGCTTTGTAAACGTAGTCAGAGACCCGGTGGCAACGGTGCGATCACTGCTGGCGGTGCCGTTCTGGCGAGACCTGGGCATGCATCAACTTTGGTGGACAGGGGCCTACAGCGAAGAGGAAATTGCGCGCTTCGAAACCTTGAAGAGCGATCCTGTCGCGGCGACTGCCTTCCAGGTCGCCAAGGTGATGAAAACGACTCTAGAGGAAGCTGAACGATGTGATGCAAACCTGTTGACGGTGCATTACGAGGATTTCGTTAACGATCCGGGGAAAGCAGTCCAGGAGATCTGCGCGTTCCTGGATTTATCCGTCTCCGCGAATCTGCAGGAAAAACTGCGCAACACCGCGGTGCATGATCGTAACCGCAGAAAGCAAAAGCCGGATGCTGCCAGTGAGCAAGCGATTCTTGCAATCATGGGTGAACACGGGCGGTAAACGTCCCGCCGGTATCAGTATGGCTATCAGTTATCAGGGGGTTATCAGGGGGTTATCAGGAGGACATATATGGATGATACCTAATATCCATGCATATCTATGTATCCCATATCTATGTCTACTGAGATCTTGCCGATATCGATTCAGCCTGATCACGGCCTGACTCAGAAAAGCACTTTATTGGCACATTAATAACGACGTCGATAACAGGATTCCTGTAAGCTCGCTGTAGCTTCTCAGAGACAGGCAACCTGGGCCTCTGTTTTCCAGGTAAATAAGGCTGTGCTGCCAGACCGGCTTATCCAGATCATCAAGTCAATGTGACATTGCACTGCTGGATGCTACTTATGCCAATAACTCAAAATTATCAGCTCAAGCGCGAAATCATAACGATCAGTCTGGTTGACTATCAGATTTGCTCGCTGTTTGATAATCAACAGTATGATGAAGACGATGTCGAAGCCACAAGGCTCGGGATCACCTCAGCCACCTGGTCGCTTTTCGGTGTCGTCTGGCCCGCCTCACAAGTCCTCGCAACCCAGGTTAGCGCAGCCGCTCTGGCCGGCAAGCGCGTGCTCGAAATCGGCTGCGGTATCGGCCTGGCCAGCATCGTCCTGCACAAGATGGGTGTGGATATCACCGCGAGTGATTATCATCCGCGCGCGCAGGAGTTTCTCAATCGCAACGTTCTGGATAACGGCCTGGCGCCGATAAAGTTTCAGTTGATCGACTTCGAGCAGAAAAATCCGTTGTTGGGAAAGTTCGACCTGATCATTGCCAGTGACGTACTCTACCAACCGCAGCAGGCACAAAATCTGTCGCGCTTTATTTCGGCGCATTCCAGCGATGACGTCGAGGTTATCGTGGTCGATCCTGGCCGCTCAAATCGGGCTAAATTTACGCACCATATGATCGCACTGGGTTACAGCCACCAGTTTACCAATTTCAACCAGCAGCTATCCGACAAGGTTCACTGCAAGGGTCGTATCCTGCATTATCAACGCCAAAAACAGCCCTCTGCGGAATAACATCAGGATCGACAGTTGCACGCCCGATTACGCATCTGGTTACGCGACTGGCTAAACTCCGAACAACAACGCCACCCCCAGAACCAGCAACGGCAACCGTCGCCATTGCAGCGATCGGTTTATCAAGCCGTAGGAGATTGCGATC
>JAIBDO010000192.1 GCA_024686195.1 Gammaproteobacteria bacterium
CCGGCCGGATTGGTTCTGGCCGCTGCTATCACATTCGTCAGATCACAATGCTCGACCAGCGGACGGGCGGCATCATGCACCAGTGCAATAACATCGTTCCCACATCGATACTGCAGAGTCGTCAATCCACTGTATACAGAATGCTGTCGTTCAGCGCCGCCAACCGTGGTGAAAACCGGTTTCTCGGCCTGGTAACCAAGCCCATCCCAAAGCTCATCCTGTTCCTGCAGCGCAAGGACAGCACCGGCAACCTGAGGATGAGAAAGCAATCGATCAAGACAGTGTTCGATGATAGTCCTGCCCTGAAAAGCCAGATACTGCTTGGCAACTTCGCTTTGCATACGCCGACCGCTACCCGCGGCCGGAATGATCGCCCAGACCGGGCTATCACTCGTCATCAAGGGGTATTACCGGTTGAGGAATTAACTGGATAAAGGTTTCTTCCTGCTTGATCATGCCAAGATCATTGCGGGCTTTTTCTTCGAAGGCATCGAGCCCGTTTTGCAGATCGAGTACCTGGGCTTCAAGAATACGATTGCGTTCTTCGAGCAACTGCAGCTTGGCTTTCTGGGTTTCCAGTTCGCGGCTGAGCTGCACCACTTCTGACAGGCTGCCATCACCAAACCACAGCTTGTATTGCAGGCCGATCAGAAACAGCAGCAGGACGGCGATCAATATCTTCATCGGTCCATTGGCAAGCGCCTACAGCTTGCCGAAAGCTGACTTCCCGGGGTAGCGTGCCGCGGCGCCAAGCATCGATTCGATACGCAGCAGCTGATTGTACTTGGCAATACGATCTGAGCGTGACAGCGATCCGGTTTTGATCTGTCCAGCGCCGGTCGCGACCGCAAGGTCGGCAATGGTCACATCTTCGGTTTCACCGGAACGATGTGAAATCACGGTCGTATATCCGGCATCATGTGCCATCGAAATGGCGTCCAGAGTTTCGGTCAGGGTCCCGATCTGATTGAATTTGATCAGTATTGAATTGGCGACTCCCTGTTCGATTCCGCGTGACAGGATGCTGGTATTGGTAACAAACAGATCATCGCCCACCAGCTGTATACGCTCGCCCAGCTGTTCGGTGAGAATCGCCCAGCCATCCCAGTCACTTTCATCCATGCCGTCTTCAATACTGATAATCGGATATTGATCAACCCAGCCGGCCAGATAATCGGCAAAACCCGCTGCATCAAACGAACGCCCTTCCGATGCAAGCTGATATTTGCCCGCTTCATAAAACTCGGAACTCGCAACATCAAGGCCCAGATAAATGTCTTCGCCCGCGCGATAACCCGCCTTGTCAATGGCCTGCAGGATAACCTCGATGGCTTCTTCGTTGGACGACAGATCAGGAGCAAACCCACCCTCGTCGCCAACCGCAGTATTCATACCCCTGGCAGCAAGCACGGCTTTCAGTGCGTGAAACACCTCGGTGCCGTAACGCAAGGCTTCGCTAAAACTCGGAGCTCCAACTGGCAGTATCATGAACTCCTGCATATCAACGCTGTTATCGGCATGCGCGCCACCATTGATAATATTCATCATCGGTACCGGCAGCAGATTTGCCGTCTCGCCCCCGAGATAACGATACAGGGGTTGTCCCGCGGATGATGCAGCAGCCTGTGCGTTCGCCAGCGATACGGCCAGCAGGGCATTAGCACCAAGATTGCTCTTGTTATCGGTACCATCAAGATCGATCATCGCCTGATCCAGACCACGTTGATCGTCACAATCACGTCCCGTTGCAACACCGGCGAGCTCAGTGTTGATGTGTCCGACGGCAGTTAGTACACCCTTGCCCAGGTAGCGATTTTTATCGCCATCCCGCAATTCAATGGCTTCGCGTTCACCGGTCGAAGCGCCTGACGGCGCGGCGGCCCTGCCGACGATACCGTTGTCGAGCGTAACCTCGGCCTCAACCGTCGGGTTACCTCGTGAATCCAGTATTTCGCGTCCAATGACCTGGCTGATGTTGGCCATGATTTCTCCAATCTATCCCGCTTTAACTCAATTATTGAGTAAAGCTGTTTCGTGTAATTCCGATGCCTTGCAGGCCTGATCGATGCGCATCAACACTTCCAGCAACGACTCCATTTGTGCCAGCGGCCAGGCATTGGGGCCGTCGCTGAGTGCCTTTGCAGGATCGGGATGGGTTTCCATGAACAGACCGGAAACACCGGCGGCGACGGCTGCACGCGCCAACACGGGCACAAATTCACGTTGCCCACCCGACACACTGCCCTGTCCACCGGGCAACTGTACGGAATGCGTCGCATCAAAGACCACCGGGCAGCCGGTGCCGCGCATCACTGCAAGTGAGCGCATATCAGAGACCAGGTTGTTATAGCCGAAGCTGGCACCGCGTTCGCAGACCATGATCTGACGGTTACCGGTTTCGAGCGCCTTGTTGACGACCTGTTGCATGTCCCAGGGTGACAGAAATTGCCCCTTCTTGATGTTAACCGGCTTGTTTTGCGCTGCTACATTTTGAATGAAATTGGTTTGCCGACACAGGAAGGCCGGAGTTTGCAGGACGTCAACGACGCTGGCCACTTCGGCGAGCGGTGTATCCTCGTGAACATCGGTGACAACCGGCACGGACAGACTGTCACGCACTTTCTCCAGTATCGCCAGCCCCTTTTCGATTCCGAGCCCTCGAAAACTCTGACTACTCGAGCGATTCGCCTTGTCAAAAGAGGATTTGTAAATGAACGGGATACCCAGACGTTCACAGATCTGTTTCAGCTCGGCGGCCGTATCAAGCGCCATTTGCTCGGACTCGATGACGCAGGGACCTGCCATCAAAAATAGCGGCTGATCAAGCCCCGCCTTGAAATTACATAGTTCCACTAGGATTTATTCCGATGATTTTCGACGGCCGCGTTGATAAAACTGGTAAACAAAGGATGACCTTCGAGTGGTTGAGAGGTGAATTCAGGGTGAAACTGGCAACCGATGAACCACGGATGATCGCTCAACTCGACCATTTCCACCAGTTCGTTATCAACGGAAAGTCCCGAAATAACCAATCCTGCATCCTGCAAGCGTTGCAGGTAATTATTGTTGAACTCGTAGCGATGACGGTGGCGCTCGTGGATTTCTTCGTTGCCATAGGCGCGCCTGGTTTTGGTACCCGGCACCAGCTTGCAGGTTTGCGCACCGAGGCGCATGGTGCCGCCAAGGTTAGCACTTTCGTCGCGGGTCTCAATCGTGCCATCACGATCGGTCCATTCAGTCACCAGTGCAATCACCGGATCGGGTGTCTTGGGGTTGAATTCGGAACTGTGTGCCTTGCTCAATCCCAGCACGTTGCGCGCATATTCAATGACGGCAACCTGCATGCCAAGGCAAATGCCGAGGTAAGGAATGTTATTGACGCGCGCGTAATTGGCCGCTGCAATTTTACCCTCGATACCGCGACTGCCGAAACCACCCGGCACCAGGATTGCATCGAGCCCCTTGAGGGCATCGATACCATCGGTTTCGATGTTGTCGGAATCAATCTTGACGATGTTAACCTTGGTTCTGGTATGAACCCCGGCATGGGCCAGCGACTCATTCAGCGACTTGTAGGCATCGGTGTGGTCGACGTATTTGCCCACAAAGCCGATGGAGACCTCGTTGTCGGGATTCTCCATCGCTTCTACCACACGGTCCCAACCGGACAGGTCAGCGGGCGGTAAATCCATCGAAAAATGTCTGACAACGATGTCATCAAGCCCCTGCTCATGTAATTCGCGTGGCAACTTGTAGATATGGTCGACATCGATTGCGGAGATAACCGCATCCTGGGCAACGTTGGTGAATAGTGCAATCTTACGGCGTTCATCGACCGGCACTTCGCGATCTGCGCGACACAGGAGGATATCGGGCTGGATACCGATCGAACGTAATTCTTTCACCGAGTGCTGCGTCGGTTTGGTTTTGATTTCACCCGCCGCCGGCAGGTATGGAATCAGTGTTAAATGGATATAAAGCACGTTGTCGTGGCCAAGTTCAAAACCCATTTGACGAATCGCCTCGAGGAAAGGCAGCGACTCGATGTCACCGACAGTTCCACCGATTTCAACCAGCACGATATCCGCCCCGTTGGTGCTATTCAACACCGAATTCTTGATTTCATCGGTAATGTGCGGAATGACCTGCACGGTTGCGCCAAGATAGTCGCCACGACGTTCCTTGGCGATGACATTTTCATAGATGCGCCCGGTCGTGTAGTTGCTACTGCGTGAACAGTTGATGCCGACGAAACGCTCGTAGTGCCCAAGGTCCAGATCGGTCTCCGCACCGTCATTGGTGACGTACACCTCACCGTGCTGAAACGGGCTCATCGTCCCCGGATCCACATTGATGTAGGGGTCGAGTTTGATCATGTTGACGCTAAGTCCGCGTGATTGTAGCAAGGCCCCCAGAGAGGCAGATGCAATACCCTTGCCCAGTGATGAAACAACACCACCGGTAATAAAAATGAATCGGCTCATAGACCCTGATTAGAAAGCACGTATGGAACGTAGGATGGAGCGAAACGATAGCAGAATCGCATTTTGAAGACAATCAACGCACTGATAATAACGAAGATAATCTCGCTGCATTCAGCTCGAAAGATGAATCTCGCGACAGCACCTCAATACTGGATGGTCTATCGTGCTCGCCAGCGGCAGAAACACGGAAGTTCTCAGGGATCAGGGTTTGTTAGCGAGGATTACGGCACGACGTGGCGCCGGTAATCCTTCTACCGTAAACGCCGGATTATCTTCATCCAGCGACTGCTGCAGGGATTCGAACTGCATCCACTCTGTGCTGCGCTGTTCATCGACAGCGGTATCAGTTTCATCGACGACACGGGCATTGACGAAACCCGTACGTCGCAGCCACAGCAGCAGTTCCGCTGCGGTCGGTATGAACCAGACATTGCGCATGCGCGCATAACGATCGGGTGGCATCAGCAACTGCCCTTCCGCGCCGGCTATCACCAGGGTTTCGAGGCACAGCTCGCCACCCTCACGAAGAAAACTCTTTAACTGGTAAAGATGATCGATAGGGCTCCTGCGATGATACAGAACACCCATCGAGAACACCGTGTCGAACCAGTTAAGATTCTCCGGCATGTCCTCGACACCAATGGGTAACATGTCGATATCCTCGCGTTGCAGGTAATGTTGCAATGCCTGAAACTGCAAATTGAACAACACCGAAGGCTCGATACCGAGCACCAGCTCCGGTGATTGCGCCAACATCCGCCAGCAGTGATATCCATTGCCGCAACCAACGTCCAGAATGCGGCGCCCCTGCAACCCGGCCAGGTGCGGAGAGACGCGATCCCATTTGAAATCAGAGCGCCATTCACAATCGATAAGCACGTCGGCTATGCTGTAGGGTCCCTTGCGCCAGGGCATCAATCCCTGCAAGGCCTGATGTAATGCCTCGCGATCGGCGCACTCTGCGTCGATGGTGACCGCGGCTGTATCAAAGTGGAATGCGATGTCAGTCAGTACAGGCAAGGACGCAAGCGCTGCTGACCAGCGCGGGTAATCACCATGACTGACGAGCCAATCTACGGAATCCGCTTCGAGCCGTTGCGCCCATGGACCCAGACCTTCACGATGCAAACGTGCCAGCAGCGCCGCGTGATTCACGATTTTATTGCCAGGTACGAAACGAAGTTAAATCCTCGGAAACACTGATAAATTTCACCGAAGCCAGCCGTTTTCAGGCGTTCCTGGTGTTGCTGCTCGTCATCCGGAATCAACACGTTATCCAGCGCATTGCGCTTCTGACTGATTTCCAGATCGCTGTATCCCATGGTTTTCTTAAACCCCTGGTAAAGCTGCTGCATGCGCTGGTTCTCGGTAGCATCGGCAAACACGACCTTCTCTGACAACACCAGCACCCCGCCCGCTCTCAATCCATTAAATATTCTTTGCAACAAAGCCAGGCGCTCAGCGGGCGGCAGAAATTGCAAGGTCAGGTTCAATACCACCATCGACGCATTGTTGATGTCGGTAGCTCGAATGTCTGCGCAGCGCCATTCAATATTCGGGGTCATATCAGGATGTTGGCGACATTTGTCGATCATCGCGTTTGAACTGTCGACCGCGATAATGTCGCAGTCGACTCCGGCGATCTGATCAGCGATCACCAGGCTCGCCTCA
>JAIBDO010000064.1 GCA_024686195.1 Gammaproteobacteria bacterium
AACGTCCGGTATCGGGAAAACAGTCGACAGATTAGCTCCTTCCAACCTTTTTACCGGATCCCATATATGCAGGTTGACAAAGTTATTGAGCTCAACCGCGGTCATTTCACCACCGGGTGTACTGAAGCCGACCACCATCATAAAAGATTGCGATACCTTCTGGGTTATCACCCCTTGTGCACTCACCGTACTGGGCAGTTGCGACATCGCCTGACTGACCCGATTCTGGGTATTGACCTGGGCAATATCAGGATCGGTACCCGGTGCGAAAGTGACAACCAGGGACATATCGCCTGAAGAAGAGCTGGTTGATGACATGTAAATCATGTCATCAACGCCATTCACCTGCTGCTCAATCGGTGCGGCCACTGTATTGGCAACCACCTCTGCGGTGGCCCCGGGATAACGTGCTGTCACCGTCACGGTCGGGGGCGCGATTTCCGGAAACTGGGATATCGGGGTAACCGTCATCGCGGTGGCTCCCGACAGCACGATGATGATCGAGATAACGGACGCAAAAATAGGGCGATCAATAAAAAAGCTGGGTCCCATGATAATTCCTTAGTTCGCGGCCAGGCGAACAGGCATAACCTGATCGGTAAGATTGCTGGCGTCGCTGGTCGGTTTGGGAATGTAATGCAGGGCTTTAACCTTCATCTTGGGACGAACTTTCTGGAATCCTTCGACAATCACCATCTCACCACCTTTTAAGCCGCTGTTGATGATCCACTGATCCTCAATCCAGTCACCCACCATGACGGACCTTATTTCAACTTCGCTCTTGGCATTCACCAACATCACTATTTGCTCATTGCCCTGCTGTAGTACGGCCTGCTGTGGAACCACGATGGCATTGGGGCGTTTGCCGCCCAACATATTGGAGCTAACGAACATACCCGGTCTTAGCAGGAAGTCCGGGTTACCCACCACCGCCCTGACTGAAAAGGTTCCTGTGCGGGTATCAAAGGAGGGTGATGAAAAGTCCAGGCTTCCCTTCAATGGGTAAACAGAACCATCGGTAAGAATGATTTCAAATGTATACTTATTGTCTTTGGGAGCAACATATTGGCCGCTTTCCTCTTGATTGCGATAACGTTCAAGTTCATTTTGGGAAACCGCAAAATTGACCCAGATCGGGTCAATTTGAGCAACATAAGAAAGTTGTGCGGACTCACCGACTGCATTCAGGTAAGCCCCTTCACGCTGCAGGGCGGCGCCGGACAAACCGGTCACTGGTGCGTACAAGGTTGTATAATTGAGATCAAGTTCGGCACTGGACAATTTTGCCTCCGCTGAAAAGACTGCAGCCTCAGCGCTACGCTGCTGGCCAATAGCAGTATCGAGATCGCTCTGACTCATGGCATCGGCTTCGGTCAGGGGCTTTATACGATTCAGGTTGGCATTTGCGGTCCAGAGTCTTGCCTTGCTCGCTTCTAACTCGCCTTTTGCGGCATTGACCTGTGCCTGGAACGGGCGTTTGTCCATTACAAACATGACGTCGCCCAGCTGGACCAGCGCACCCTCTTTATAAACCATTTTTTCCAGAAAGCCTGACACACGTGCGACCACATCGACTTCTCGAGAACTCTCTAACTGAGCCAGGCGATTCAGCACAACATCAATCGTTTTGGGTTCAACTTTGAGGACTTTAACTTCGGGAGCCGGCGGCTTGACTGCCGGTGCAGGCGTATCGCAACCGACCAGCCCAAGCAGCAGTGCGCCCCCTACTATCGATGGCACAAAAAATGACGAACGTACAGAACAACGAGGATGTAACTTGACCATAATTAAAGTCCTTTTCCTAACGGCTAGCAGGCAGCATAAAAAATTGACAATTGATTCTCTACTGTAACGCAAACCCTAACCACAATGCCATGACGGGAATCAAATTTTATCGGAGACAAGAATGGCCGATAATCAAGCTGTTGCTAACAAAGGACCCGCCGCAAAGAGGTATAGATTATTGAGATTTCCTGAGTGCCCGGCCGTAGCATGAACCTATAATTTCGGGGACAGTATGCCTAACTCCAGTCCCTGCCTGATGAGCTAACAGAGCAGGGCATTAGATTACTGGTGCCTGCGCCTGATCAGGTGACGAATATGTATCCGGCACCGCGCACGGTCTTGATGATCTGTGGTCTGGATGGTTCGACTTCGATCTTGCGTCGCAGCCGGGTAATGCGGATATCAATACTTCGATCAAAGGGATCCCAGTCACGATTGTGCGAAAGACTCAATAACTGATCGCGATTCAGAACCTTGTCTGGATTTTCGGCAAAGGCCTTCAGCAAATCGAATTCCATGCTGGTCAGGGATATGGCCTGATCGTTTTCGTCGAGTAACTGATGCGATTCAAGGTCCAGCCAACAGGCACCAAACTTCACCCTGGAATCGGGCTGCGCTTCACGCTCGATTGCTCCCTGTACCCTGCGCAACACGCTTTTCACCCGGGCCAGCAATTCGCGTGGTTCGAAAGGTTTGGTGACATAATCATCAGCGCCCATTTCCAGGCCAACGATGCGGTCGAACACTTCGGCCGCGGCCGATAGCATGATGATGCCGATCTGGTAATTACTGCGCAGGTAGCGCGCCAGGCTCAGGCCGTCTTCACCGGGCAGATTGATATCCAGTATGGCCAGATCGAAGCTTTGCTGCTCGAGCGCCGCGCGCATTTTCTCACCGTCCTCGGCAAGGGTAACGCTGAACTCATGCTTGCTGAGGTATTTCTCCACCATCCAGCGCAAGTCCGCATCGTCATCGACTACCAGTATTTTCGGTCCGTTAGTCTGCATTATCAGCACCTGGCCACTGCGATGAAGCTACGTGGCAGCGTGTTAGATTTTGCCGTTTTGTTATCAAAGAAGCCGAGTAATGGAGTCTGGGCACTAGCTTGCACCCGCTTGCAACAGCTGCTTGATTTTGCCGAGTAAACACGGGAAATCGACCGGTTTGGTTTCAAAGTCATCGCAGCCAGCATCGATAGCCCGATGCTTGTGTTCGGGCAGCACGCTGGCCGATAGCGCAATGATCGGAATGTGGCGGGTAAGGCTATCACTACGCAACTGCCGAGCAGCTTCAAATCCATTCAGTTCAGGCAGCACCAGGTCCATGATAATCAGGTCGGGAAGCTCTTCGCGGGCCATGGCGACACCCTCTGCCCCAGTGCGGGCAATGCTGACTTTGAAGCCTTCGCGTAGCAGTCGCTTCGACAGCATGTAGATGTTGTCATCGTTATCTTCCACATAGAGTAATGTTGTCATAACACTTGCTCGCGACCGTCGGTAGTTTCGACCTCGGGGTATGTGCCCGGAATGGCCGGCAATCGCACCGTGAATGTCGTGCCTTCACCGACCGTACTTTCTACGCTAATTTCTCCGCCCATCATACTACATAATCGCTGGCTGATCGTCAGTCCGAGGCCGGTGCCGCCGAACCTGCGGGTCGCTGAACTGTCCTCCTGGGCAAACTCGACAAACAGCCTTTCCAGAAAAACCGGGTCGATGCCGATGCCGGTATCGCTGACCTCGACCACCAGCCACTGACCATCCTCCAGTTCAATGCTATGTGCACGGATGTGGATATCGCCGTTCTGGGTGAACTTGGAAGCGTTGGTCAACAGGTTCAAAATAATCTGACGAAAGCGCAGCGGGTCGGAGTAGATTGATTTCACGTCCTCGGCAACTTCAAGATGGATGCTGTTATTGTTTTGCTGGATCAGATGCTCAGCCGTGGTAATCGCATCGTGCAACAATGTGTCGATCTCAACGTGCTCGGGATATAGCGCCAGCTTGCCGGCCTCGATGCGCGATAGATCAAGCACATCGTTGATCAGATTCAACAAATGTTTCCCCGCGCGCGAGACCCGGGTTAGCGGTTCCTCGAAATTTTCCGGGCCCTCTTCCTCGACATCCTCGCGCAGCATTTCGGTTATGCCGATAATCGCATTCAGGGGCGTGCGTAACTCGTGGCTCATATTGGCGATAAACTGACTCTTGAAACGACTGTTCTGTTGTGCCGTTTCGATACTGTCGCGCAGGGTAAACTCCAGCTGCTTGCGCGATTCAATTTCTCCCACCGAACCGGCCATGCGATAGACCCAGCCATCTTCCCGACGTAAACCGGCACCTCGATGGTGGACCCAATGGTAAATTTTGTCAGGTCCTCGCAGGCGATACTCGACATCAAACAAATCATTGTTCCCTTTCATGTGTTGTACCAGCGCTCCACGCGTACTTTTCTGATCGTCCGGGTGAACCAGCGAAAACCACTGTTCTGGAGTCAGCCGTTCCTTGTCCGGATCAAAATCGGCGATTTCATGAAAACGTTTCGATACATAGACTTCGTCTTGACCCGGTTCCCACTCCCAAATGGCTTCGTTGGCACCATTTACGGCGAGAGCATAGCGCTCCTGACTTTGACGCAGGGCGGTCTCGGCCTGCTTTATCTGGGTAATGTCGAAATATGACAACATGCGTGCGCCACCGGGAATGGCTATGCATTGATGTAACAGCGTTTTGCCACTGTCCAAAGTCAATTCATGGCGTGAAATGGGACCCTGTTTGACCTCGGCGATTCGTTCTTCGGTATTATGCTTCCAGTCGCCCCTGCTCGAGCCGATAATCTGCTCTCCACTGTTCAATTTGGTAATGTCGCCAAAGGTTTTCGCCATTTCAACTTCATGTCGACTCAGGCCCCAGATTTGATAAAACGCCCGGTTGGTGGTGCCGACGTTCATATCTTCGTCGAGAAACAATATACCGTAATCGATAGCATTCATGACCACTTCCAGTTGGTCGAGCGTGCTATCGCGCTCTTCCAGAACTTTGCTGAGGGCCTGTTCCTGTTGTTTTATCTCGGTGATATCGGAGTAGATCGCGACCGTGCTCTGGTTTTCCATTTTACGTTCGGTAATGCGCAACCAGGTGCCATCCTGAAGTTTCTGCACATACGGCCCCGGAGGGTTTCGATGATGTTCCAGTCTCTTCTGGAAATATTTTTCCCGATCGGATTCAATATCGATTCGTGATGCCATCGCTCGTTTCAACAGCGATTCGAAACTACTGCCCAGGTGGCTATCGTCGAGCCCGAACAACTCGCGATAGTGATGGTTTTGTATGGCCAGTCGATCTTCTTTGTCAAACAGGCAGAATCCTTCGGATATGCTTTCGATGGCACTTTTGAGTTGTATTCGCGCTTCGCTCAGCTCCTGTGAGTTGTATTCCTCGACCTCAAGCGCCGTCTTGCGAAATCCCTCCAGCGCCTGGGCCATCTGTGCAATTTCGTCATCCGCGAGATCGGCAATGGACTTATCGTAGTTTCCACCTGCAATCAAGGCCATATCATCGCTCAGCAGTTTGAGCCGGCTGACAATACGGCGATCCACATACAGCCAGACAATTAACACCGAGCACAGCAATGCCAGCAATACCACGCTGATCATAAAAAATTGACCGTCCTGCTGTACCTTCAATGCATCGCTATTGGCGCTGTTGATATCACTCAGGGCGCTATCGACCAGGCGATCGACCGCGCTGGTTAACTGTTCGGACAAGCGTTCACTTTCCTCGGCGAATTGCAGCCCGAGCTCGACCGATTCCAGTTCCCTGGCACGATGCTTCATCAGACTTTGGGGTGCGGAAAGATACTGAAACACGGATTCCATCTGCACTAACAATGAAGTCCTGCCATCTTCGGGTAATTGTTTCAGCAAGTGCTGAGCCCGATTTCGAGAGCGTTCAGCCGGGAACTGCAGTAATGCCAGGTCGTTGTGCCTTGATTCGCTCGCTACGCGCAACAAACTCTCGTAAAAAGTGCGCATCTCGAAGTGCAACAACTGCAGGGGCTGCAACTCGGTGGTCGCTTCGAGCAGCGTGTTGTTATCGATCGATTCATCACTGGTAGCCGCATTTTGCAATTGCAACAAACGCGCCTTGGAGCGCAGCAGGCGTGGTGTTATCGCGCGTTCGAAGGCGAAATAATCACGTTCCAGACGCTGCAGCAAGGCATCCTTCTTCAATCCCAGTTGCAGGTTTTCACTGACCGACTGATCGAGCTTGTCAAGATTATCCCGCAAGGTAGAGGCAGCCGGCGCAAGCTGTTCGAATTCCTTTTCATCGAGACTATCCTGCAGCAACGCCAGTAAGCTGTTGAGCTCGGCAGACTCTTGATCCATTTGTTGGCGGACCTGTTTTTTCTGCTGTTCATCCCGGGCATTCAGCAGCCTTGGTGCAATTGCCACTATTCTTTCGACTGAACGTGCCAGTTTCCCAGCGGAAAGCATGGTGGGCAGGCGCTGGGTGGTGATCAGGTCGAGAACTTTGCCGACTTCATGGAATGAATAGCTGGCAGTAAGCGCGGCCACAATCGAGAAACCACTGACCAGTGTAAAACACAGCAGCAGCCGTACTCGCAAACTGGCAAATTTTGACAGCATCAAATGGGAGATATTGATTTCATTGGCGGGTGGGCACTCCATCTCGCCACAGGTACCAGGTGTAGACATGCTGGGTGAGATCGCCTTTTTCATCGAAGGACAGGCCACCGAGTACTGTGTCAAAACTTTGGCTGTGCATGGCCTTTACGACCGCATCCGATTCGAGGGTGGCAGCCTTTTCTACTGCCTGTGTCCATACCTGCAAGGCTGCGTATGTATGTATGGTGTAACCCTCCGGTTCGTAACCTACCGCTCTGAATCGCTGGACGATGGATTTTGCCGCGGGACGGGTACGGGGATCGATATCGAAAGTGAAATGTGCGCCGTTTCCGGCATCACCCGCGATCAATCCGAAATCGGAATTGTGCAGGGCATCGCCCGATACCAGTTGGAAATCAAGCCCTGCATCGCGAGCCTGGCGCACGATCAAGGCAGATTCCGCGCTATAAGCACCGATATAAAGTACCTCTATGCCCTTGCTTTTTACCTCGCTCAGTAAGTCGCCATAGTCAAGCTGTCCAGGATCGAAGCCCAGGAATAATGCCTCCCGGGTACCGTGGGCGTTTAACAGGTCACGGGTACTTTGAGCCAACCCAAGACCATACGATGACCCGTCGTGCACGATTCCAATATTCTTGCCCGACCAGTGCTGATGTAAATGACCGGCCGCCAGGATTGCCTGCTGGTCGTCGCGCCCACAAACGCGGAAAAAAGTTTTAATGCCTTTCTCGGTAAGCGCCGGGTTTGTCGACGACGGGGTTATCTGAATTACTCCGGCATCGGCATAAATAGAAGCGGCGGCATTGGTCATATCGGATGAACGATGGCCAATCACCAGCGATACACCATCCGCGACCAGTTTTCTGGCAACGGCCTGCGCCTGGCGGGCATCACTGGCGTCATCCCCGACCATCAGGGTTAGCCGTTGTCCCAGAACGCCGCCCAGCGTGTTGATGTCGGCGACGGCCTGTTCCGCACCGCGTTGGAACTGTTGGCCCGACCAGGCTCTCGGGCCGGTCAAGGGTCCGGCAAAGCCGATTAAAATTTCGGCCTGCGAAGGAGAGATTGATATCAACAGGACGATCAATAGTCTTAATGCTGCGCTTAGGCTTTTCATTAATTCCCCCTTGCTGTCAGTTGCCGAATCACGAGATCGAAACCCGAACTGGCAGCCAGTAGCAAATCGTAAGCCGGTTATGCGCTTGAAACAAGTCCTCATGATTACAGCAAGTTACCTGGTCTGGAGATGAGGTAGTATCCTGGTAGCGGATGTTGCAAGCTTAGATTTGAAATTGCCCGGCAATCGCTATAGCCTCGACCTCTGTATGAAATCGATTTAAAGCAGGGCCTGTTCAGGCCTGTCAATGAAGGATGTAACCGGCTATCCGCGGATTCGTGCCGCAAAAACTTCAGGACAGAAATATTGCCAGGTATAGACATGAGCCATAATCCGATCAACCCTGAGCGAACCAACGCCTGGCTTCTGATTGTCGATGACAATGAAGACAATCGCTATGTTCTGAAGCAGCGACTGCAGCGCGAAGGCTATCGCAATATTCTCGAGGCGATGGATGGTGTCGCGGCGCTTGAGTTGCTGGCGACTCGGGAAGTGGACCTGGTTCTACTCGATGTTTTAATGCCGAAAATGGATGGGCATCAGGTGCTCGAACATATCCATAGCGATCCTGAACTGCGCAATATTCCCGTCATCATGATTTCGGCCATCGATGAAATCGACACCGTGGTGCGCTGTATCGAAGCAGGTGCAGAGGATTACCTGCAAAAACCCTTCAACGCGGTGTTACTGCGTGCGCGTGTTCAGGCGTGCCTCGACAAGAAAAAATTACGCGACGAAACCATTAAACAATTGCGTGTCATTCGCAGTGTGTTCGGCAAGTACGTTCCGGAAAGCATCGTCGATTCGATTATCTCCGGAAACGGCAACATCGAACCCATGCAATCCATGGCGACTATTCTTTATACCGATATCGAGGACTTCACGCGCATCGCCGAAGCCATGCAACCTGAACATGTTGTCGACATGCTAAACGCTTACTTCGAGAGCGTGATCGAAATCATTACGCGCCACGGCGGCATCGTCAACCAGCTCCAGGGAGACGCCATGCTGGTTACCTTTAATGTTCCGCTTGCGGATCCTGAGCACGCAGACAAGGCGATTCAGACGGCCATCGAAATTCAGCGGATGGTTGATCAAAATAAATTCGCTAACGTCACTCTGGTTACCCGTATCGGCATAAACAGTGGCAATGTGTTTGCGGGTAATGTCGGCACCGGTGAGCGCATGAATTACACGGTGCACGGTGATGCGGTCAATCTTGCCGCACGCCTGGAGCGAATCAACAAGGATTATGATACCCGGGTGCTCATTTCTGGCCATAGTGTCCAGTTGCTGACTGACAAGCACCGGGTCGAATCGATGGGTACGGTGGCGATCCGTGGCAAATCCGAGCCGGTGGAGATTTTCAAACTGGCCAGCACTGCCTGGAATAGTCGCGCGTAATTCTCTCTGGCGTCAGCCTGGCGCTGCATGACTTGCTCTGCTCCCGGTTACCCAATTTAAGCTTCGGACTAGACCATGTCCGATAAAGCATACCGATAAGACAGGTTGATTGATCCCCTCGTTTAGCCTGAAACAATTGAAACAAAAAACCTCTTGACTGAAATCCTTTAGAAATTGGAGGTCGTTAATCTGCATACCCGTAGCAACACTCACCCACGACAACAAACAGGAGATTTACCATGAATGATTTAAACACCGCCGTAAACAATGGAGTTAACGTAGAAGCATTACTGGGCGCTCGCGCCGCACTGACCGAAGCACCTGCCGCCGCAGCTTTCAAATGGCTTGCATCCTGTGAATGGATTAATGGCACTCACAGCCGTTCAACGGTACAGCAGTTTTTTGGTCTGGGCGAAGATCAGAACCACCGCTCGGAATTTACTTTTGATACCGATCATCCGCAAATCTTCGCCTCGGAAGATAATGGAGCCACCCCGGTCGAACTGGTTCTCGTCGGCCTGGCTGGTTGTCTTTCCGCTGGTGTAGCCGCTGTTGCTCAACGCCGTGGCATCCAGTTGAATTCAGTCCGCGCAAATCTGGAAGCCGGCATGGATATCCAGGGAATTCTTGGGATCGACAGTGATGTGCGTAATGGTTTTGATGGCATCAAGGTGCATTTTGAGATCGATGCCGATGCAACCGCAGACGACATCAGAGCGTTGGTTGCCCAGTCCCAAAAACGCTCCGCCGTATTCGACATCGTCACCAACCCGACGAATGTTTCGGTTACGGTTAGCGAGAACCACTGACGGATTGAGGACGAATCAGATGCACACCCAATGCGTCATCATAGGGGCCGGGCACTCCGGACTGGCGATGAGCCAGTGTCTCAAGGAGTGCTCGGTGGATCATGTCGTGCTCGAACGGGGCGAGGTGGCCAACTCCTGGAAACAGGAGCGCTGGGATTCGCTCAGGCTGTTAACGCCCAATTGGCAGACTCGCCTGCCGGGCTTTGCCTACAGCGGCAAGGATCCGCATGGTTACATGACCATGCCCGAGCTCACGCGCTTTCTTCAGCAGTACGCCGATCATATTTCGGCACCATTACAGTTGAACACAAACGTCACCGCCGTGAATGCCACGGCTGATGGCTACGAGGTCGTTAGCGATCGCGGTATCTGGTATTGCGATTCGCTGGTGATGGCGAGCGGCAACTGCAATATCGCCAATATCCCCAGGGTCGCCGAATCTGCACCGCAA
Organism: Gammaproteobacteria bacterium; assembly: GCA_024686195.1. Classification (GTDB taxonomy): domain Bacteria; phylum Pseudomonadota; class Gammaproteobacteria. The sequence goes on from JAIBDO010000064.1 coordinate 10,215, forward strand.
TCGATACACATGCTGACGCCGTCACAATATCGAAATCCTGACCAGCTGGAGCATGCCGGGGTATTGGTCATAGGGGCTTCTGCGACCGGCCTGCAGCTGGCCGAGGAAATTCATCGCAGTGGCAGGCCGGTAACGCTTTGCGTCGGTGAGCACGTGCGCTTACCGCGGACCTATCGTGGCAGGGACATCCAGTGGTGGATGGATAAACTGGGTCTTCTAGACGAACGTTTTGACGAAATTGACGACATCAATCGCGGTCGCAACCTGCCATCGCCACAACTGATCGGAACGCCGGCTCGACGCAACCTCGACCTCAACCGGCTGGTCGTTCAGGGTGTTGATTTACGTGGTCGCCTGGCCGGGTTTAACGATGGCAAGGCCCAGTTTTCCGGATCACTGGTTAACACCTGCGAACTGGCTGATCTGAAAATGAGTCGCTTGTTAACCCGGATCGACGAATATGCGCGTGAAAACAACCTGGAAGCACAACTTCCAGTTGCCCGACGTTACCCTGCAACCAGGGTCGACGCGGCAGCTCCGTTGCTGATGGACCTGCAGAAAAACAACATCAAGACGATTCTGTGGGCGACCGGATATCGACCCGACCACTCGTGGCTGAATCTGCCGGTGTTCGATCACAAGGGCAGGATCCGCCACCACGGCGGCGTTGTCGACTATCCCGGCATGTACCTGCTGGGGGCGCCTCTGTTGCGCCGTCGAAAATCGAGCTTCATTCACGGTGCTGAAGACGATGCGCGCGACCTTAGTCGCCACCTGGCGTCTTACCTGGGTAGTCAAAAGAACTGTGTTGATGCGAATGTTGCCGCCTAGTCCGATTATCTCGCCGGTTCAGCTGGCGAGATCGTCAATACCGACATCGAGTGATATATTAATCATCGGGCAACGATGAAGTATCCGGGGGAGCAGGCGCTGGCTGCGTAACCCGTGGTCAAAGACTATAAAACTTAACCATTGACCATCAACTGCGATACAGGAATTACCATGAACAACACAAGTGCAATAACATCCGCGCAGATTGCCCTGGTCAAAGAGACCTGGGCCAGGGTGGTTCCGATTTCCGAAATGGCCGCCAAACTGTTTTATGACAGGCTCTTTGAAACCAGTCCGCAACTGGCGCCGATGTTCGACGGAGTGGATCTGGAGGCGCAGCAACAGAAGCTGGTCAAGGCGATTCACATGGTCGTCATGTCACTCGAACGCATCGAAACCCTGATTCCGACGATCCAGGAGATGGGCCGACGTCACGTCGATTATGGCGTCGAGGATTCACACTATGGACAGGTGGGCGCGGCCTTGCTGTGGACACTCGAGAACGGCCTGGGTGATGACTGGTCGAAAGATGCCGAGACGGCCTGGACGAATGCCTACCAGCTGCTCGCCGACACCATGGTCGAAGCTGCAGCGCAGGAATCGAGTTCAGCCGCCACAAGTGTTTGAAACTGCCAGTCGTCGCTTCCACTGAGACTGGCGGTTGTAGCATTCTTCCAGCAGGTATTGATCGAGCTGAAAATGCCGTACTTCATCCTTGGAGTGATATTCATGTAAATCGACTGTCCTATTCATTGGCCAGAATATCGGCGAGGTCCTGCAGGTTGTCGGTGGTATAGGTAGGCTCAATGCCAATCTGGAGTTTCGGTTCTCGCGCCCGGTTGGTCCAGGCCACGCGCAGACCCTGTCGTACCGCGCCGAAAGCCTCCCATTGGTGTCCTGTGACCCAGAGAATATTCTCCCTGGCACAATCAGCCCGTTCTATTCCAATTTCATAGACTTTGGGCGATGGTTTGAAGGCGCGTCGCTCTTCACCTGAACTGATAATCTCATCAATGAATTCATAGGTTCCGGCAAATTTCGAATGATCCTCGATCATTTTCCTGGTTGGGTTGGCAACTATCTTGATGGTCCAGCCCTGGCTTTTGAGGTCTTTGAGTGCGCCGATCACATCGGGGTAGGCGCGGAGCTTATGGTACTGATCGTTGATCTCCTTGATCTCAGCGTCGCTTAGCTGGACGTTGTTGTGGTCGAGAGCCCATCGCAGGCAGGCTTCGTTCAGGCCCGGATGGGGCACGAAATTATCGCTAAGAGTCAAATGGAACATGGCCCACTTTTGCTGGAAACGCCAGTCCTGGGCAATTGTCTGGGCGGTATGGGATTCGAATACATATTGTTCGATGACATCTGCGATCGAATAGTTGTCAACCAGTGTTCCCCAGGTATCGAAGAGTAAAGTTTTCGACATGGATGACTCCTGAAATTCATGGGCTAGCGATTTGCTTAGCAAAGTTAATTTGTGTCCTTATGGTAGCTTTCATTCTGGCCAGGTGAAAGTACCAGAGTAGCAAGGTGGCCAATCCTGTGAACATCTATGGGGGAAATCTTGCACTCGGTAACCATAAGAGTGACAAAAAAGACAGGTCCGGTAACGCATTAAGCGTTGGAAAGTGCCGTGGTTAAGGGCAGTGTCTGGCAAGGCTGGTCTCTTGTGGAGAACTGTTACGAAGAGGTTGATGCCTGGACGTGGCATAGGCTGGCGTTGGCAACTACTGAGCTAGACGCAACGAACTATTGGAGCTACTCAGCATGGATGAAGAACAGAAAATCAGCCAATACTCAACGGGACACACATTCCC
>JAIBDO010000076.1 GCA_024686195.1 Gammaproteobacteria bacterium
ATGATTGGTGGTTGTTTTGCGAAGTAAACCGCAGGCGGCGAAGCCGCCGAGGCATTCGCGAAACAACCCCTGATCATCCGACCGCAGTCGGACTCTGGATGCATCAGTGTTTTGGCCTAAGTAAGGCCATTGGAGCCAGGCCGAGGTTTCCGCCGAGGTGTTCGAGCGTCGCAACACTCAAACCGGAAACTGAGCTCTGCCCCCTTCGAAGCCCATTTCAAGTCAAACTAATTTGTCGCGCGGGGTCTCGCCGGCGAAGAAAGCATCGATATTTTCGACTACGCGCATGCCCATCGCTTTGCGGGTCTCCATGGTCGCGCTACCCAGATGCGGCAACAACACCACGTTTTCCATCGCCACCAGGTCGGCCGAGATTGCAGGTTCCTTTTCGAACACGTCGAGCCCTGCACCGGCGATCTCGCCATTGGCAAGCGCCTGCACCAACGCCGCTTCATCAATAACGTCACCACGGGCACTATTGATCAGGAAAGCGCTCGGCTTCATTGCCGCAAGTGCGGCAGTGCTGATCAGGTGATAGGTATCCTTGCCACCCGGGCAATGCAGCGATACGAAGTCGGCCTGCGCGAACACTTCTTCGGGTGAGGCACATTGCGTGGCATTCAGATCGGCAATATCTTCCGCCTTCGGTGGGTAAGGATCATGAAAGATGATCTTCATGTTGAATCCATGCGCGGCACGAGCAGCGACAGCGCGCGCAATACGCCCCATGCCGATCAAACCAAGCGTTTTACCGGTAACGCTGGTGCCCATCATGTGCGTCGGACGCCAACCGGTCCACTCCCCGTTACGCAAATGACGCTCGCCTTCGCCGGCGCGGCGCGCAACGGTTAACAACAAGGTCATCGCCAGATCGGCAGTACAGTCAGTCAGCACTTCCGGGGTATTGGTGACGGTCAGTCCCGCGGCCTTCGCGGCATCGAGATCGATGTGGTTGAAGCCTACACCGTTACTACCGAGGATCCTGGCGCGAATGTTATCGGCACCGAGCACTTCGGCATCGACCCTGTCGCTGACCGTCGGCAGCACGGCATCGGCCGAACGCAACGCATCCTGCAGTTCCGACACCGACATCGGATGGTCATCCTGGTTGAGTTGCGTATCGTAGCGCTCGGTCAACACGGCTTCTACATCGGGGTGCCAACGGCGGGTAACAATGACCTTGGGCCTGGACATGATATGGACTCCTTAAAATATAATCTGAAAAAGGTTTAGCAAAAGCTGTCGAAGTGTAATTCCAAGTAGCGCATTAAACTATCGGAAAAGCGTCATCACGGTTTATCCTCGGCTGACGACTCTGCTTCCTCGTGACGGAACGAGGTCACGTGTATCAACGAAGCTCTAAGCATTCGTGTTGCAACCAGGACTTCCAGCAAAAACGCAATGAAGGCCAGGCTGAGGATGATCATGCAGACGATGAACAGGCCGGCGATCACGCTGGAGACATTGAGCTGCAACAGGCTTCCGAGAAACAGGGTAACGACCACCAGACAAACCAGGATCGCGCTCAACACCGCCATGCTGATGGCGAAATGATTCAAATGCATGCGCCGTAACAGGTTTGCCATCTCGCGCTGCAGGGTTTTACGGTGCCGGGGCGAACGGACTTCGGCTTCGGTTGATTGCAACGACCTCGAGCGATCGATAGTACGCCCCAGACGATTGGTCAACACCATCAATAGTCCGGATATCCCGGCCAGCAGGAAAACCGGCGCCACGGCGACGTCGATGACGCTGGCAACCGTATCAATATTCCATTCGAGGCCTTCCACTATTAGTGCCCATCCTCCACCAGTTCCGGATATCCGAATAACGACACCGCACCGCCGGTATGCAGAAAAACCACGTGGTCATCAGCGCCGAAATCACCACGATGCAGCATGTCCAGCAACACCGCAAAAGTTTTCCCGGAATAAGTCGGATCGAGCAATATGCCTTCGCTGCGCGCCATGTGCTTGATCGCGGCAATGGTATCGTCATTGGGCAGGCCATAACCGGGCGCCAATTGACTGTCATCGCAGATAATATCGTCATCGGGGATACTGATATCACAGCCGATCGCATCGATCACCGATTTGAGTTTGTTGCCAACCCGTTGTTGCTGGCTAACCCCGTCACGCCGCACACAAACGCCGTGCACGGGTATGTCGCAACCACTGGCGCGCATTCCCAACAGAAAGCCGCTGTGAGTCGAGGCCGATCCCGTCGGCACGATAAAGCGTACTGGATCGATATTCATTGCATTCAACTGCGCCAACAGTTCCTCGGCACCCTCGACATAGCCCATCGCACCATAGGGTGTGTGTGCATTCGACAGCGGTATCACAAAGGGTTTACGGCCCTGCTTTGCCAGTTCGGCGGCACGTACTTCCAGCGCCTTGTCCGCACCATCCTCGTCCTCACCGACCGGGTAATAATTGATATGTGCGCCCATCAGGCGCACCAGATAAGGGTTACCTGATCTATGGTATTCGGGTTGCTCACGATCGACGCGGTGCTCGAGCTGCACTTCGACCTCAAGACCCAGCTTGCGCGCTGCGGCCACGGTGGTGCGCACGTGATTGGATTGCACCGCTCCCGTGGTGAGCAGGGTATCCGCGCCCTGATGTATCGCCTGGCCAATGTAGAAATCCAGTTGCCGGGTCTTGTTGCCACCAAACGCGAGGCCGGTGCAATCGTCGCGCTTGATCCATACATTGGTAGCGAATTCAGCGCTGATATTTTTCATCAACTCCAATGGTGTCGGTGTGTGCCCGAGGTGGACGCGGGGGAAATCTTTAACCAGTGATACCATGGAAAAGCCTCTCGATTAGCCTGGCCCCCAACTCAGGGATTCAGCTCAGAATTTTGATCAACACAACACCGCAGCATACCAGTGTCGCCGCAATAATACGCTGCCGCCCAAATGGCTCGCGAAACAAAAACGTGCCGATCAGGGCGGCAAATATAACACTGGTCTCACGCAACGAAGAAACCATTCCCATGGGCGCTACGCCCATCGCATAAATCACCATGGCGTAAGCACCCGCCGCGGCGAGTGCACCAGCACAGATTTTTACCGGCTTTGCGCGCATGTAGGAAAACCATCCACTGCGGTCGGTTGCCAGTAACCACAGGCCGATAGGTATCGGCTCCAGTACAAACAGCCAGATGATATAACTAAAGGGATTGCCAGCAACCCGCACACCCATACCATCGGCAACGGTATAGGCGGCAATCAATACCGAGGTGGCGAGCCCCCAACGCAACGCCAATGGCGGGATTTTGCCGATCGCACCACCCGCGAAGGTGATGCTGATCAATCCCGCACTCACCAGCAAGATGCCGAGCATCGCGCCCGGGGTCAGGTACTCGTCGGCCAGCAAGGCTGCGCCGAGCACCACCAGAACCGGTGCAAGGCCGCGAAACAACGGGTAGACCTGGGATAGATCACCATTGCGATAAGATCGGGAAAGGGTGTAGTAGTAAAGCGTATGAATGAAGGTCGAAGCCAGCAACATTGGCCAGCTTTCCAGCAGGGGAATCGGGAACAGGAATAACAGCGGTAAACAGCAAATCGCTGAAATCAGGCGATAGGAGGCGATGCTGAATTGTGGCGAGCCTCCCGACTTTGCCATCGCGTTCCAGCTTGCATGCAACAGGGCGGCAAGCAACACCAGGGCGACGATCAGCGGTGTCACAGTAGTATTATTTTATCCCGGTCATGCGCGAAGACAGATAACACTGCGCTAGCTTGATTTCATCGGCAGTCGGCAGATCGGACCCTAGAAAGACACAGCCCTACTTGACCACCGTCACCGTGCAATGCGAGTGTCGCACCACCTTTGCTGCACAGGAACCCAGCAACAGATGCTCAATTTGACCATTGTGGGAAGCCATCACGATCAGATCGATATTACCGACTTGTTCCTGCTTTAAAATTTTCTCGGCATGATTACCTTCCGCAACCACAGCATCAACCTCGACATCGTCAGGAATATTGTCATCGATGTATCGCTTCAAATGACGAGCAACTTCTTTCAAGGCTTCCTTGACGGCCCCTTCTTCAAAGTAAGAAGCGACCAGCGGTGAACCGAAACCCGGGGCCACCGTCATGACCGTCAAATGAGCCTTCGATCGCCGCGCTTCCTCAACCGCAATCTCGAGCGCCCTGGCGGATTCAGCAGTGTGTTCCATATCGACTGGAAACAGAATATTTTTATACATCGCTAAGCCCCTGCAGGCACAATTTTGCCCTGATCTCGTCGTGTCGTCTGGGTTTTCCAGACGCCAATTAACAGTAGTATCGCCGGTATGTAAAACCAGCGTTTATCCGGTGTGTCAGCCTTTTGCTGCACATCGACAATTTCCCAGTCGAAATCAATCTTTTGCTTCTCGGCCGGGCCACCGAAAACGATATTATCAACCAACAACTTGCCGTCTTCTTCGCGCAGTTCAAGGCCAGCAGACATTTCGATGCGGTCCTTGCCCGCACCTGGACTACCCACTGGTAGCATGACTACCTTGTCGATCAGATCGCCTTCCAGGGTTTCACCCATCACGTGGACTCTCAACAATCCGTTATCCGGCAGTTTCTCGGCCACTTCGTAAATCTTGCTGGCCTCGACCTTCTCAAGCGGGTCGTAAAGCATGTCCATGAAAAATCCGGGACGGAACAGGGTGAAGGTAATCAGCAACAATGCGGCTGTTTCCCATTTTTTATTGTAGGTGAGGAAGAACCCCTGTGTTGCCGCGGCAAACAATAGCATCGCCACCAGCGCTGAAACCACCACCGAGATCAAATGGATCGGCCCGGTAATACCGATCATCAACAATTCGGTATTGAAGATGAACATGAACGGTAATATGCCGGTTCGAATGTCATAGGTAAATCCCTGGATACCCGTTTTGATCGGATCACCGCCGGAAATAGCTGCGGCGGCATAAGCCGCCAGACCCACGGGCGGCGTGTCATCCGCGAGAATACCGAAATAAAACACAAACAGGTGCACCGCAATCAGGGGCACGATCAGGCCGTTACTGGCACCCACCGAGACGATAACGGGAGCCATCAACGACGATACCACGATGTAGTTTGCCGTGGTGGGCAAGCCCATACCGAGTATCAGGCTTATGACAGCGGTGAAAACCAGCATCAGGATCAGGTTACCCGCAGAAATGAACTCCACAAGCTCGGCCAACACCAGGCCGATGCCCGTTAGCGTCACGGTGCCGAGGATAATCCCCGCACAGGCTGTGGCAACACCGATGCCAATCATATTGCGCGCGCCCGCTACCATGCCATCGACAAAATCGTCACGACACTCCTTGAAGTAAGCGCTGTAATTGGTCTCGCCACGAAACATGGCTTTCAGTGGTTTGTGGGTCAACAGCACGATGGCCATAAAAATCGTGGCATAAAAAGCCGACAATCCGGGAGACAGACGCTCAACCGTCAAACACCAGATCAGAACCGCGACCGGCAAAAGGTAATACAGCCCGGCTTTGACTATCGGGCCCGGTACCGGCAATTCATCGATGGTATCGCTACGTCCAAGCTCTGGAAAGTTGGTCGCGTATCTGGCCAGGAAAACGTAGGCGGTTAAAACGATTGCAGACGCAATCCAGAAGGTCCAGTCACCAGCAACATCTTTTAACCAGCCAAATCCGTAGTAACAGATGCCCGACAATATGACGATGCCACAAATCACCGTGGTATAGACGGTCAGGCTGCGCATAAAGGAATTTTGAACAGTTTTCTTGAGGCCCTCAAGACCTGCCTTGGAAGCTTCCAGATGCACGATGTAAACCAGTGCGATATAGGCGATGATGGCCGGCAGGAAGGCATGTTTGATGACCTCGATGTAGGATATGCCGACAAATTCGATCATCAGGAATGCCGCAGCGCCCATCACCGGTGGTGTCAACTGACCATTGGTCGAAGACGCGACCTCGACGGCCCCCGCCTTTTCTGCCGAAAAGCCAACCCGTTTCATCAACGGAATAGTAAAGGTGCCAGTCGTCACTACATTGGCAATCGACGAACCCGAAACCAGGCCGGTCAAAGCCGATGAAACCACCGCTGCCTTGGCCGGACCACCACGCATGTGACCCAGCAGGGAAAATGCCACCCAGATAAAATAATTACCGGCACCGGCCTTCTCCAGCATTGAACCAAACAGCACAAACAGGAAGACCATTGAAGCCGAAACGCCCAGAGCGACGCCAAAAACGCCTTCCTGGGTCAACCACATATGCGACATCGCCTTACCGAATGAGGCACCCTTCCAGGCGATAATATCCGGGCCAAGGTGACCGAAAAACACGTAGCAGAGGAAGATGCCCGCAATCACCATCAAGGGGGGGCCCAATGCGCGTCGCGCCGCCTCGAGCACCAGCACTATACCCACACCTGCTATCACCAGGTCTGTGGTAGTCGGTAAACCCGGTCGATCGCCGAGCTCCACGGCAAAAATCGACAGATACATGGTGACCACGATACCGCCGGCTGCCAGTATCCAGTCCTGAATCGGAATCCTGTCGCGCGGTGAACTCTTCAGGGCAGGATAGGCCAGAAAAGCCAGCGCTATGGCGAAAGCCAGGTGAATCGAACGCGTATCGGTATTGTTCAGTACCGGCAGCCAGGACGAAAACACGTCCATGTAGGGTAAGGGTGAAGCAATCCAGAGTTGAAAGACCGACCAGCTAAAGGCAGTTGCGACAATCAATTTCCCAACACCACCTGCCGGACTGCGCGCACCGGTATCGGTGGCCGCGATCATTGCCTGCAGTTCAGCTTCTGTAGCCTGAGGTTTATCTGCTTGTTCGACCATTGCGGCCTCTCCTCTGATTGACTTGTTATTGCCCGCTTAAACGGGTCTTTGACTGCTTATTTAACTCAAACCGGATACGGCCTGCGTATCAACCGACTTGAGTTAAATAAGCAAGGGGGTCATGCCCCCTTGCTTGATACTTCTTGTAACCTGGGTCGGACTTACATCCAGCCACGTTCCTTGTAGTAACGCATAGCACCTTCATGAATCGGAGCGGAAACACCCTTGGTAACCATGTCCTTTTCAGTCAGATGAGCAAACGCAGGGTGCAACTTCTTGAACGAATCAAAGTTTTCGAACACGCTCTTCACGACAGCGTAAATGGTGTCAGGAGAAGTGGCGGTGGACGAAACAAACGTGGCCAGCACACCAAAAGTAGGCACATCATCAGGATTACCCTTATACATTCCACCAGGAATAACCGTAGTTCCGTAGAAAGGATACTTTTCAACCAGCGCATCGATTGCAGGGCCGTCGACCGCTACGAAGTTCGCGTCACAGGTGGTAGTCGCTTCCTTGTTGAGGGCGGCAGGGTTACCCACCAGCCAGAAGAACGCATCGATCTTGTTATCACAAAGCGCACCCGGTGTTTCAGATGACTTCATCTGCGCAGCCAGCTTGAGATCCTTGTTGGTATGACCCATGGCTCCCCAGACAACATTCCAGGTCGCTTCAGTACCCGAACCTGCGTTACCGATATTGACTCGCTTACCGACCAGATCGCTGATGTGCTTAATATTGGAACCTTTGCGTGCGACGATGCTAATGGGCTCCGGATGCACCGAAAATACTGCTCTGAGTTCCTTATAGGGACCCGCGTCGATGAAAGACTTTTTTACCGTACCGTTGTAGGCATGATACTGCCAGTCAGATTGCGCAACACCCATATCCAGCTCTCCGCCGCGGATAGTGTTGATGTTGTAGACCGAACCACCGGTTGATTCAACTGAACAGCGAACTCCGTGCTCCTTGCGTCCTTTGTTGACCAGTCGGCAGATAGCGCCACCAGTCGGGTAGTAAACACCGGTTACACCACCGGTGCCGATAGTGACAAACTGCTGGTCGGCGGCAAGCGCGCTGCCACTGCCCAGCGACGCCGTCAATAGCGATGCAAAAGCAACTTTACTTAAAAGTTTCATGAATTTCTCCTTCGATAGTAGTTGTGCCGATTAATTTTTATTTTGCGCAGTACAGCGTTTCGGCGCTTGCGGAACTGCCATAGAACTAGTGTGACAAAGGACATTATTAAGAGGTGGCACGACATTGTCAAAGCTTAAATATTAAGCCCCGGAGGCCAACATCGAGTTTCCATCGACTCCATCCGGTAATTTCTATCACTATGTCGGGGAATAGATTACATTACGCGCAGTCAATTACCCTGATTCCAATGTTTCAATTCGATTCCAAATTCAAAGGCGAACTCAAGCAGTTCCTGATTATCGCCTTTCCGCTTTCGGCAGCCTATCTTGCAGAGTTCTCGATGTTTCTGACCACCAAGATGGTGGTTGGCAAGCTCGGCTATCATTCGTTGGCTGCAGTCGGCATTGCAGGTGATCTGTCGTTCGAGATTCTGATCGTGTTGATGGCGTTACTATCGATCGTTGGCGTTCTCGCCGCCCAGGCTCATGGAGCCGGTAAAAAAAGAGAGCTTGGAGACGCGGTAAGACAGGGATTGATTGTGTCGACCGGGCTCGGCATTCCGGCAATGCTGGCTATCTGGAATCTCGACTTCGTATTGATCGCTACTCACCAGGATCCGAAGGTGGTGGAACTGGCACAGGGATACCTCCATGGACTAAGCGGAGCGGTACTGCCCGTTTTGTGGTTCAGCGTATTCCGTAATTTCGTCGCAGTACTGTCGCAAACCGTATCCATCCTGGTGATCAGCATCGTCTCAGTAGCGCTGAACTACGCGCTGACCGTGTGGTTTGTTTACGGCGGATTCGGGATCGAGCCACTGGGCCTGTTCGGTGCCGGGCTTGCGACAACAATTGTTTCCTGGTTCATGTTTCTGGCACTGGCCTTGCACGTGTACCGTAAACCCATGTTCCGCGGTTTTGGCGTGTTCAAGGAAAAATGGCATTTTCACGCGCCGCTGTGCCGCGAAATCCTGTGGTTGGGACTGCCGATTGCCGGGCTGGCCTTCCTCGAAGCAGGTTTGTTTGTGATGACCTCTATCCTTTCCGGAATCATCGGCGCCAAAACCCTGGCTGCTTATGAAATTACCGCGGCCTGGATCGGCATTCCCTTCGTCATTGCATTCGGCCTTGCCGAGGCCACCATGATTCGAGTTGCGCATGCCATCGGTCGCGATAGCATGGCGGATGCGCGCCGCGCCGGCTTTCTTGGCATGGGCCTGGTTATTGCGATCACCTCTTCGATGGTCATCGTACCGTTTATCTATGCAGACAATATCATTCGCGTGTTTATATCACCCGAAGATGCGGGCTTCGAGCGCGTGTCGGCGTTCGCGACGCAGTTTCTTTATATCGGTGCACTGTTCATGGTTTTCGACGGTCTGCAGGCCGCCGCGGCACGCGCCTTGCGTGGCATGAAGGACAATTATGTGCCGCTGTGGATCGCTGGCTTCGGCTACTGGGTTCTGGGTATCGGGGGTGGTTCGATCCTGGCGTTTTACTACGAAATGGGCGGCGCCGGCCTGTGGTGGGGACTCGCAGCGGGTCTCGCGGTTGCCGCATGCCTGCTAAGCCTGCGCTTTTATCTGTTCACTCGACCCGGCAAGCTGGCGGCAAGTGGCTAAAGTATTCGCTCAGCTGACCGTACGCCCGTAGAAACCCATATTTTCTTCATCAGAAAACATGCGGCCCGGCGTCTCGTAATAGGAAAGCACGGTCACCAGGCGGGCGCGATCACCGACAGGTGACGTCACCCGGTGCGCCGTATTCTTGCCCTTGAACACATTGAGATCTCCGGCACCGAGGCGCAAGGTCTGGACCGCGCTATCTTCGCCGCGCAGCAAACGGGCGATACCGCCAAGATTGGGGTCGAGCTCGCTGCGTAATTCGTGACGATACTCGAACTCGCCCCCCTGCAGCGGTGCCTGTAATAACAAGGTGGTGGTGAACTCGGAACGATCGAAGTGCCAGTTCAATCCCTCACCCTCGAAGTACCCCAGCACGTTGGCACAGGCCAGCGGATCATCCATGGGGTAAAGCGCCGCCTTGCCCATCACCCGGGCGAGAAAATCTGTCAGCCCGGACCAGTGATACACCTGCCGCAGTGGTTCGGCGAGCTGGTCACCACAGAGCGTGTGATTGACTGTTTTGACGCGCGCGAGTGCAGGGTGATCTCGTGACACTCCTTCCAGCTTGTCGTCGAAGTAAATATTGTGTTCACGCTCATGGTGAAATGATTCGTGTTCGATCCGCTGCAATAGATCGGGCAGCATGTCATCGATGACCTCAGACCGCAGCAAGCCCTGCAGGGTAAACATGCCCTTGCGCTCCAGGTCATCGATGCATTGCCGCAGCAGTTGCTGCCCGGCGACACTGTCGAGTTGGTGCAAGGGGTAACGCTCGAGATCAAGCAATTTGTTCATAAGGAGCGAATATAGATACTGGGGCAAACCCCGGCAAGTGTTGTTTTGTACTCACAACCGGGACTTCAATCAACAATGGTTCATTCTTGCTGACAGATTCAGTTGGGCGCACCACGGTAGTAATGCCATAAAAACAGGCTTCCGGCGCTACGATAAGGAGACCAGCGAGCGACCAACTCACGCGACTGTTTTTCATCGAGCAGCGTATCAATGCCTTTCAGTTTTTGCAGGGCTATGCGCAACGCGAGGTCGCCTGCCGGGAAAATATCGCTGCGTTGCAGTGAAAACATTAAGTAGATCTCGGCACTCCAGGGGCCGAAGCCACGCAGTGAGGTGATCGCCTTGATCGCTCTCTGATCGTCCATCGATTCAAGCTCTGACGGATCAAACCGCTCTTCCACCATCGCCTGCGCCAGGCCTTCAACATACTCCACCTTGCGCAGTGACAATCCCGCATCGCGCAATGCCCCGGCGGGCAGGCACAACACGGCTGCGGCATTCATATCCGGTAACAACGCGCGCACCCGGCGCATAATCGATGCCGCCGCCTCGGTCGATATCTGTTGCGACACAATGGTCGATAAAAAAGTATCGAATCCCTGCTCGCGAATTCGTGGTTTGGGATATCGCACCAACTCAAGCCCACGCCTGAGATCAGGATCTATCTGGGCAAGCTTGTCGAGGTGACGTTTAATCTTCGCCTGGTTCATGGGTCAGGCCAGTTCCACAGGGTGTTCACAGATTTGAACGGGGCTCAGTTGTTGATGACGACAGGCGTTGCCCAGAGCAATTACGCCGAACTCATGTATCTCCTTTTGCATCACGCGTCACTCCCGACAAAATGATTCACTTCGTTGCCTATCGCCCCTAAAATAGCCATCCAAAACACAGATAGAGATAACAAACATGGCTGGTTACTGGATAGCGCACGTAGCGGTAAGCGACCCCGAAGTTTACGGTGAATACGCCAAACTCGCCACCGAAGCGATCGCCGCGCACGGTGGCGAATTCCTGGCCCGCGGCACACGTACCCTGTGGCTTGAAGGCAAGGAGCGCGAGCGCAACGTCATCGTGCGCTTTGCCAGCGTCGAGGATGCCGAACGCTGTTATCACTCACCCACTTACCAACAGGCACTCAAGTTCGCCAAAGCATCGGCCGAGCGTGATCTG
>JAIBDO010000030.1 GCA_024686195.1 Gammaproteobacteria bacterium
CACACCCTCCGGCCGCATCGAAATCTTTTCCGAAACCATCGCCGACTTCGACTATGCCGAATGTCCGGGACACCCTTACTGGCAGGAACCGGACGAGTGGTTGGGAGCCGAAATGGCCAGCCGCTATCCGCTGCACCTGGTATCCCCGCAACCGGGTGACAAGTTGCACAGCCAGATGGAATGCGCACTGGCCGACGAGCAAGGTCTGCGTCCCAGCGCAATCGAAGTCAACTCTAAAGACGCTGCTGCACGTGGACTCCACGATGGCGATCTGGTGCGCGTCTTCAATGACCGCGGTGCCTGCCATGCGCGCATCCACATAACCGATGATATCCGCAGCGGCGTCGTATCGCTGCCAACCGGAGCCTGGCTTACCCACAACAACGATGGCACCGATACCCAGGGTAATCCCAACATATTGACGCGAGATCTCGGCACGTCACGCATCGGTCAGGGCAGCAGTGCGCATACCACACTCGTCGAAGTAGCCCTTCTCGACAGCGAACAATAGAGTAACCCCTGCATGACAAAGCATACTCACATTTCGCAACGTTTCCGCCTCGACGGCAAGGTTGCCCTGATCAGCGGCGCAAGTAAGGGCATCGGTGCGGCGATGGCCCGCGGCCTGGCCGAGTCCGGTGCCCGGGTGGTACTCAGCAGCCGCAAACAGGCGGCGGTAACTGCGCTCGCCGAAGAGTTTTGCAACGACGGTCTGGAAGCGACCGGCATCGCCGCTAACATGGGAGATTGCGACGACATTCATGCCCTGGTTGAGCAGGTTGTGCAGCATTATGGCGGCATCGATATCATCATCAACAATGCGGCCGCCAACCCGGTCTACGGTCCTTTACAAAATACCGATTCAGGCGCCTTCGACAAAATTATCGACGTCAACCTGAAAGGACCTTTCGAACTGTGCAAGACCGCTTATCCCATACTGCAACAGCGCGGTGGAGGTTCGATTATCAATATCAGTTCCATCGGCGGTCTGCGGCCCGAAGCGGGCATCGGGATTTACAGCGTCAGCAAGGCCGCCATCATCAACCTGACGCGCGCCATGGCGCAGGACTGGGGCAGTGACAATATTCGTGTCAACGCCATTTGTCCCGGATTGATCAAAACCCGTTTCAGCGAAGCGCTGTGGCAGGATCCCGCAACGCAACAACGCTTTGTCAATCAGATTCCGCTGGGGCGCCTCGGTGAAGCCGACGACCTTGCCGGCCTGGCAGTATATCTCGCCTCGGACGCATCGGCTTATTGCAGCGGCGGCATCTACATGATTGATGGTGGTTATAGCGCGAGTTAGTGTGACTGGCCGTAAATAGAAGGCCGCAAATAAAGGTCTTAAATAGAAGGAAAGCAAACCGATGAAACAAATTCTGGGCACCATGACTTTCGGCGATCAGGTCGATCAGACCTCGGCCGCAAACCTGATGACAAGCTTCCGCAACGCCGGGTACAACGAACTCGACACCGCATTCAGTTATTGCGAAGGCCGCACCGAGGAAATGCTGGGCCGGCTGCTGACCGCGGAGGACCGCAAGCAGCTGTATATCGCCTCCAAGGTCAACCCGTGGAGTGACGGTGGCCTGCAGCCAGTCGAGTTAAAACGCCAGATGGCGGAGATTCTACGGCGGCTCGGTAGCGACAGCATCGACCTGCTCTACCTGCACTCACCCGATCTCGACACCCCGATAGAACAGACGCTGGCAGCCTGTTTTGAACTTTTCCAGCAGGGTAAATTTCGCCATTTCGGATTGAGTAATTTCGCCGCCTGGCAGGTGGCCGAAGTGGTCGAACTGTGTCGACGACATGGCTGGATGGAGCCCGAGGTTTACCAGGGCATGTATAACGCACTGACCCGCGACGTGGAACGCGAGCTGTTTCCCTGCCTGCGCAATTACGGCATACGCTTTTATGCTTACAACCCCCTGGCCGGTGGAATGCTGACCGGCAAGCACCTGTCGATCGAGCAGATTCCGGATGCCGGGCGCTTCAAACGCGAGCGCGGCTACCTGGATCGCTACTGGAAAAAGGACTACTTCGGTGTGTTGCAGGAATTGCAGGCCGCCTGTATCGATAGTGACATCAAACCGGTCGAGGCGGCGATGAGCTGGCTGGTCAATCACTCGCTGATGGACCCGGCTAACGGCGATGGAATTATATTGGGCGCCAGTTCGCTAACGCACCTGGAACAGAACATGTCTGCCTGCAGCCGCGGACCGCTACCGCAGACCATCCTCGATATCCTCGATCGTGGCTGGGAGATTATAAAACCCGATTGTTTTCGATATTTCAGGCCATGAATCCTGGCGCATCAAGACCGTTGGGTCTATCAACCCGCTTTTATGCCATACATCGTTTCATTGACAAGCGGATCAGCGATCACCCCCGATGAGTAAACCCTGGCATTGCCGATTAATTTCAAGCATCACTCCAGTGAGGAGACGAGATGACCAACAAGATGAAAGCCATGGTTCTGGAGGCCCCGGGTGGCCCCGAGGCATTACAATCGCGTTACGTCGATATTCCCTGGCCGGCTGCAGACGGCGATGTTCTGGTGCGCCTGAAGACAGCCGCGTTAAACCCTGCAGATGGGTATTTTCGCGCCTTCGGACCTTACCTCGACAATGGCGATCCCTGCATTCTGGGTCACGATGCGGCCGGCGTCGTCGAACAGATCGGCAGCGACGTCAAACATATACAGGTCGGCCAACGGGTGTGCTTTTGTAACGGTGGCATAGGCGCACATTTCGGCACCTATGCCGAGTTTGCAGTGGTGCCCGAATCGCAGCTATCGCTGATTCCCGAAGCGGTGGATGACGCCACTGCCGCGGCGTTGCCACTGGTATTCATTACCGCCTGGGAAGCCTTACAGGAACGCGCGGCAGTCAAATCGGGTGATTTCGTGCTGATCCACGCCGGCGCCGGTGGCACCGGCCACATGGCGGTGCAACTGGCTACCGAACTTGGCGGTCGCGTGGCGACCACCGTCAGTAGCGAGGAAAAAATCGCCCTGGTAGGAAAGCTCGGCGCCGAGCGCGCCATCGCCTATCGACAGGAAGACTTTGCCGAGGTAGCGCGCGACTGGAGCGCAGGCCATGGCATCGACGTGGCGCTCGATAACCTGGGGCCGGAGACCTTTCAAAAGACGATTGCCACGATGGCTGCATACGGCAGGCTGGTGACGCTGATGGGGATGCCCGCAGACGATGCCGAGGAGACCGCCTACGTCAACAACCTGACCATTCATAACGTGATGATGCTGACGCCCATGCTGCTCGGCATGCAATCGCGGCTTGATCACCAGGCCACCCTGGTGGCAAAGGGACTAGAGATGCTTGAACAGGGGAAATTGCTGGTGCACATCGATAGCCGATACGATTTCGACGATATCGCCGCCGCACATGAGAAGCTCGACGCCGGCAACACTACCGGCAAGATCGTCATCGACATCGCCAGCTAGACACACCCGGATATCAATCGGATATCAGAAAGAGGCTGAGTGCTGGCCAGTAAGTGATGATCAGCACCGCGACCAGCAAAACCAGGAAGAACGGAATGGTGGCGAGATAAAGGGTCATCACCGGTTTGCTGAAACGATAGCTTGCGATAAAGAGGTTCATACCGACCGGTGGCGTGAAGTAACCCAGCTGCATATTGGCAAGAAAGATGATCCCCAGGTGCACCGGGTGAATGCCGTAGCCGACCGCTATCGGTAATAAAATCGGCACGATCAACACAATGGCCGAGAAGATATCGAGCATCATGCCGAGAATCAGCAGGAAGATGTTGAGCAGGATGAGAAAGGTCAGCTTTTCATCGATGTGCGACTGGATAAAATCAAACATGCGCGTCGGCACTTCGGCATCGATCAGGTAATTCGTCGAGGCCAGCGACACGCCGATGATGATCAGGATGCCACCGACCAGCATCATCGACTCGCGCATGATCCTCGGCAGATCGGGAAATTTGATGTCGCGGATGATCAGCATCTCGACTACCAGAACGTAAATGGCGGTAACCGCCGCCGCCTCCGACACTGCAAAATAGCCGCCATAGATTCCGCCCAGCACCAGAAATGGTAAAGGTATATCCCATTTGGCAGCGCGAATGGCGGCGATCGCGGTCGCCGCATGGAAGCTGTCACGGCGAGTTCGATCGCGCGGTTGCATCATCGAGTAGACCGACAACATCACCAGCATCAACAGCCCTGGGAGAATACCTGCCAGAAACAGGTCACTGATACTGACCGTTTGCTCGAGTTCCATCTGTTGAGCAACCACGCCGTAAAGAATCAACGGTAGCGACGGCGCAAACAACAGCCCCAGGCTACCGGAACTGGTCAACAGACCAAGATTGAAATTCTCCAGATAGCCGGCCTGTTTAAGCGCGGGATACAACAATCCGCCAAGCGCAACAATAGTGATTCCAGAAGCACCGGTGAAGGCGGTAAACAATGCACAGGCGAAGATCGCGACGATTGCCAGACCGCCCGGCATCCAGCCCAGTAAACTGTTGGTCAGGTCGACCAGACGTTTCGAGGCCTGTCCCTCTCCGAGCAGATAACCCGCGAAGGTGAACATAGGTATGGCCAGCAGCACCGGCATTTCAGCCAGCCGGAAAATTTCGATACTGATTACCGATAGTGGAACTTCCTGGCTGTAAAAACCAACCATGGCACTCAGCGCAATCACCACAAATAACGGCGTACGCAGTATCGCCAGTAACAACAGAAAAGGGGCGGCAAAACTCACTCGGCTCGTCTCACTACTACTTTACGATGCAGTAAATGAAGCTGCGCCGAGCGAAATGATCGCACCAGGTAGCGCAAACCGATCAGGGCAAAGGCGAGCGGCACGATGATTTCAACCGTCCACGCCGGGATACCGGCAAAGGTGGTCACTGCTTCATCATAATCGAGTCGAATCCAGTCCATTCCGAACCAGGCGATGACCAGGCAGGTCCAGGCGCTCACCTGGGCGACCAGCGACTGAATCAGGCGATGAGTATTGCGCTTGAAGGATCTCGACAGCAGGTCGATACGAATATGCTTATTGTGGCGTGAAGCCACGGTCGCGCCGATGAGGCCTAACCACAGCACCATTACGCGCAGCAACGGATCGATCCAGACGAACCCCGAATCAAACAGATTGCGCATCAGAATCTGCGTGCCGGCCAGCACAATCATAACAATCAGCAAACAGGCCAGTAGTCCGTCTTCGGCGCGATGCAGCCTGTCAATCCATGGGCGCACGTTTACTGCTGATTACGAAAGGTTTGCAAATGTCCCCTGACCTGCTCGACGATAGTCTGAGAGATCACACCTTGTTCGACCATATTATCTACCGATCTGCGCGCAATCTCGCGCCAGCGTTCGGCTTCACCCGGATCAGGCATGACAAAGGTGATCCCCTGCTGCTGCAGAGCCGCTTTCGCCGCCTCGTTATCAATGCGGTTAAGTTCATCGAGGCGCATGAATACAGCTCCCATCTCCTCAAGCAGAGCAGTCTGGTCTGCCGCAGTCAGCTTGTCGAATTCAGATTTTTTCAGCGCCAGTAATCCGATGAGAAAAGTAATTGGAATATCAGTCATATAGGCAGTACTGGAATGCCATTGAAACGCTATTGCCGAGGTCGGATTGACAGGAACCGTTTCGATCAGACCAGTCTGCAACCCGGTAAACACATCAGAAATCGGCAGCGAGATCGGCGTTATCCCAAGCTCTTTGAATACGGTTAAACCAATCTTGTCACCTTCAGGAACCCAAACCTTGCTATTTTGCAGGGCTTCCAGATCCTGCATCGGCTGCTTCGATAGAATACGTGCAAAGCCACCCTCGGAAATAGCCAGCACGACAAATCCGGATGCTGCCATTTCCTGTTTCAGAATTGGCTCCATACGCTGACGCACGTAGTCAACTTCCTCCAGCGAACGAAACAGCATCGGCAAACCCATCGCCTGAATACTGCTATTAACCTGCGCCATGCCGCCCGGGGTGAAGGCGCCGCCATGCAGTTGGCCTATTTTGATCTTGCGATGCACCGTTTGATCGTTACCCATCACCCCGCCCGGATAAAACTTCAGCTTGACGCGTCCATCGGTGCGCTTCTTAACCCGCTCGGCCCCGGCTTTCATTTCCTTCATCCAGGTGGTGCCGGCCGGTGCCAGGGTGGCAAACTTCAGGGTTTTCGCCGCAACCCCAAGGCTGAAAAGCATTGAAAGTAAGGCGACACTGATAATTTTGACTGCTTTGCTCATTAATCTCGTTCCGAATAATGCTAGTGTAAATTCGATTTGACCTGGCTGGCGGTCAGAAGAAATCCGCTGATTCCGCCAGCAATTGATCCGCCTCGCGTTTTGCCAGCGTATTGATCAACGTGTATCCCGGGTAATCGCTCTCGGCCATCTGTACTTCGAGCAACAACTGGTCATGTAGTTCCTGATCATAGACCGCGCGTGCGTAATGTTTCGCCATAAGTACATTGACCATCAGGTTCTCGCCGGCAGACAGGCTGCGCGCTCGTTCGAAATGGGCGCGCGCCACTTCTGGTTTGCCCCCAAGTGCCGCGGGCAACAGGGATTTGATGACGCCCAGGTATAAATGTGCCCCACCTCGATCATAGGTCTCGTCGAGCTCCAGGCAGCGCTCGAATAATGCAGTCACCTTGGCCAGATCAGCAACCGCATTCCAGTCGGCAGAATTGATCTGCACCCAGCCCGCCCAGGCCACTGCGTAAGCGTACAAAAGCTTGAGATCACTGCGCGACGTGTCGTCGATACTGGCGGTGAAAACTTCGAGCTTTTGAGCGCTCGCAAGGCAAACCGCTTCGAGATCGAGACACACCGCCCGACGTGCGTAGGCGAGCGACTTGCTGGCCAGGCGCTGCGCTCGCAGCTCGTCGGCAACGAATGCCGAGGTATAGGAACCATAGAGCTTTGATCCAGCCAGCAGTAGATCCTCGTTTTGCGGATCACCCTCGATCAGTCCATCTATCATCAGCAAATAGGCAGGCGCACCGTCACGCACCGTGCCCGGATCGTCCTGATTCTGAATGGCCAGGCTAATATTATCTGCCATCTTCGAAGTTGCAGAACTGACCATGCTGGCACAGCCAGTCAGGCTCAGCAGTACCGCAATGCCGGTCAAAAGTAGTTTCATTGTGTTCAATGTTTTAGGCCTTAACCTGTTCCACGTGGGCTTTCACCCGGTTTGTAGCCCTGTCGTAGTATCCGTAGGGCTCTACACTCTCCAGCATAGCGCGAAAATTTCGCAGCCATTGTTGGTCCTTATGACGCACAGAGAGTTCCTCGACAGCATCTGCATCCAGCCAATAGTGATCATCGTCTGCGGCCAGCGCACCGATTTCGGTGAGCCCGCTCACGGGCGCAGAATGCGTCTCAAGCAGGATCGAAAATGCGCGCATATTATCACTATCGCACAACTCCAGATCACCCTTCTCGGTCACCAGAATATACATTTCTGCTTGCCTCCAGATTTACACAGCGCGATGGTACCGTAAATCAATTTTCAGGGACGAAATAATTGTCCCATCGCTGGTCCAGAAGGCGTATAGCGTGGGTGGTGTCAACGGCCGTGAATCCGTCAGCAGAATCCTCAACCAGCCCCAGCCTGCACAGTTTTTGCAACGCATCCTCAATTTCGAAATCGATATGGCAGTCCCAGTTCGACTCGAACCAGACTTCGATGCACCGATCCAACTCATCCCTGGCGAGCGGTATCGGACTCCCCAGCAAAAAATAGTAGGCCAGCAGGGCTTCCTTCGACTCTTCATCTTCCGCATCGTTGACCAGTCGATGGAATACCCCGGCATTGTTGTCCAGATTGCGGAAATACAGATTCTGGGTCAGGGCCTGCATAAAGCGAATCTTGCGATTCTTGAAACTGTTGAACTGTTTCCACAGATAACCGACCAGCGCAGCCGCACCGGCCAGCAGAATCATGACTCGCGCCTGATTCAATTCGGTCGGCCGGTCGTGCCAGCCCAGCCAATAGCCGAACAATGACCCGAGTAAGATCAGCGAGGCACCTAGCTTGGTCGACAACACGATTCCGCCGCTGACCAACGCGGGCACGCCGATGAACAGCTTGTCCATCAAGCGCATGCGCACACTCGTATTGGGAAACAGCATTTCAAGATCGGCCCTCGGCACATTGCGAAACAGTTTGAGCAGGGTCGCACCAGCCCGGCAATGGCTATGTTCGTGTACCTCCGTTTGATAGTCATCGCGTATCTTCAGGTACAACACAACCCGATCGTAATTGACGAACTCTATGCGGCGTGAACGCAACCCGAACCAGATCGGCAGCGTTTCACTGCGCAATGACTGCCCGCGCGCAAACATGGAAACCTCGGCAAAATCGGTGAAATCGACGTGCAGGCGAATTTTGAATAAGGACGATTCGTTCAGCGCCTGATTGAGTTCAGCCTCACTGATGCGTTCGTAATTGGCTTTTTCGAGTAAACCATCAAGCAAGTCAACAAACGGCTGCGGTTCAGATTCGGTGTCGATCTCGACCCGGCGCGTATCAACGTCCGGGTCCAGGTCCGCATAGCTGTCTTTTAAAGCCTCGAGCACGCTGTGGAATTCGAAATGAAAAATCTGCGCAAGCATGTGTGCGAACTGACGAAATTCATTTTGCGCTTCGCCGAGATTGCCATCGCGCAGGCACATTTCGACAATATCCGTGCGCCGGAAGGGAATAAAACGGAACTTCGTATCGCTGCTTAGCATGTTTTCAAATCACCAGTTGGTCGGCCAAGGTAGGTTGATCTTTCGGCCACAATGCCAGGGTCTAATGTGGGCGCAGCCAGATTGCCCGGATAATCAAACACTACAATCAGCCAATTATAGCGACAACATCCAGCTTAGCCGAAGTTTACCGGGAGAATTTAAGGGAACGACAACACCGACTTTGCAGAAACTGGAGCAGAGCAGTTTGTTCTGCCTGCGCTTTGTTGCTATCGTCGCCGGCACCATCCAAAGCCATTACCCTTACCAACTAGCCTCTAGCGACTGCAATATAATGACCGATTCGAACGCAGCACCGATACAAAACCTGCAGGCAGTCGACCCGTCAGTCGTGCGCCTCGTACAAATCACCGATTGCCACATTCAGGCCGCAGTCCAGGATCGCCTGAAAGGCATGAATACACGCGCAAGTCTCGAGGCGATTTGTCAGTCGATTCTGGCAGACAACGATGACCTCGACCTGGTGCTCGCCACGGGTGATCTTTCACAGGACGGTTCAGCGGCATCCTATGAATACCTGGCGCACCAATTATCAAAGCTACAGCTTCCCGTACACTGGTTGCCCGGCAATCACGACGACCCCGGTGTCATGCACGAACAACTGGATAACGGCCAACTGTCTGCGGCAAAACAGGTATTGATCGGCAACTGGCTGATCGTGTTGCTGGATTCAACTATCAAGGGCGAATCAGCAGGCAACGTCTCCCCGCAGCAGCTTGATTTTCTGCACAGGTCATTGCGCGCGCAGCCGCGGCACCACGTCCTGGTTTGCCTGCATCATCAGGTCATGCCAACAGGCAGCGCATGGATCGATCAGCTGGGTTTGCAACAACCCCAGGCACTGCAGTCTGCCATCAAATCCGAGCCTAATGTAAGGGCGGTGCTGTGGGGCCACGTCCACCAGCAGTCACATCATTACCGCGATGGCATCGAATGGCTGTCTTCGCCGTCTACCTGCGTTCAGTTCAAACCGGGCAGTGATGAATTTGCGCTCGACAATCTTCCACCCGGATACCGTCAACTCAATCTGTATGCGGATGGCAGCATCGATACCAGGGTCGCACGGCTCACCAGTTTTGATTTCGATAGCGACTTTGACTTCAACACTGCAGATGAAATGGCTCGATAAGCGCTGTTCAGCACAGTCTTTTTCTGATCGTCTATTTTTGGCCTCGGGCTTCCAGGGTCTCTTCGAAAAGCGACACCAGGATTGGACAGGTGTCGGCGCTCTTGCCGGAACCGTCACAAAACGAGGAAATCTGACTGAGGCGGCGTTTGATACGCTGCAGGTCCCGAATCTTGTCGCCAATGGTCTCAATGTGGGACTGGGTTAACGACTTCACCGCAGCGCGCGTGTGATCCTCTCCCGGATCACTCAGGTGGAGCAATTCCCGTATCTGGTCACTCGAAAACCCAAGTGATTTGGCGCGTTGAATGAAGTTCAGGCGTCGCAGGTGGTCATCGTTGTACACCCGATAACCCGCCGCGGTACGCGCCGCTGCCGGCAGCAGCCCTGTTGCTTCGTAGTAGCGAATGGTTTCGATGTTGCACCCGGTCTGGGCCGCGAGCTTTCCCCGGGTCAACATAACAAACCACGCGGATGACCTGATCTGCAAACAAACATACTCGACTCTCCTGAATTACCTTAATGGAGCAATATATCCATTCGTCACAATAAACCCTGTATCGAATACAGTGTCAAGCGGGGGTACTCGTCGAAATCATTGACTCTGTAGTGCCTACAACCATTACTATCAGGATTTTCCAGATAATAATCCCATGAGACTGAAAATTACCGGAATGATGATCCTTGGATGCCTGCTCAGCATGTCGGCCGGCGCCACACAACCCTGGTACAACGCGGAGCTGGTTGCGACCGGTTCGCCGCTGTTCCAGCAACACTGCGCCGAGTGTCATGGCGCCAACGCCGAAGGTACACGCGAATGGAAGAAAACTGACGCCAGCGGCCACTATCCCCCGCCGCCACTTAATGGCAGCGCGCATGCCTGGCACCATTCAATCCCGCAATTAGCTCGTTCCATCAAGCAAGGTGGCCAGCAGCTGGGCGGCGTGATGCCAGGATTTGGCGACAAACTGGATGATCAACAGATCCTGGCATTGATCGCATTCTTCCAGTCGAAATGGCCAACCGAGATTTACGACCGCTGGCACAATCGGCACATGCAGTAATTTTCAGCTTTGTTATCATTGCGTTTCTCGGCTACGGCTGCACTTACAAAGGGACAGGTCAATGGGGCTTGGCAAGTTTTTCAAATCACTGTTAGGTGACGCAATTGGTGACGGGCAACCGGCGCCTGCCGAGCCGGTAACCTACAAGGGTTTTTCTATTGAAGCCGCTCCAATCAACGAAGACGGCAAATATCGTACCGCCGGTTTCATCAGTGGCGAACTCGATGGTGAAACCAGGCGCATCCGCTTCATTCGTGCTGACCAGAACGCAGACCTCGGCACGGCGGTGAATCATGCGATCACCAAGGCGCAGCAGATCATCGATGAACAGGGTAATGATCTGCTGAAGAAAACCCAACTATAGGCGATTACCGCAAGCGCACTGAATTCCCCCACCACCGCCAGTGAACGGGAAACCGTAACCCGCTAGGGCAGATCGAAAAGCAGCGCTTCAACCGACTCGATGGCCTCAAATAGAATGCTGTCAGTTGCGCCGATCGTTGCCCCATCACCCTCATAGAGCTGTTCATCATTGACCTCAACAATCCCGGAAACAACGTGTAGATAGGCCGTTCGTTGCGTCGCAAGCGTATGTGTCGCCGTCTCTCCCGGTTGCAGAGATAACTGGTACAAGCTCGCATCCTGGTGCAGCAGCAGGGAACCGTCACGCGCATCCGGCGAGGCGATCAATTGCAGTCCCGATATCGGCTCAAACCGCTTTTGCTGATAGCCGGGCTCGATGCCCAACTGGTTAGGCTGGATCCAGATCTGCAGGAACTCGAGCGAGTCGGTAGACGACGGGTTGTATTCACTGTGAGTCACACCGGTACCGGCGGTCATCAGCTGGAATTCTCCCGGGGGTAATTGCTCCACGTTACCCATACTGTCCTTGTGCTCGATCCTGCCTTTTTTGACATAGCTGATAATTTCCATGTCCTGGTGTGAGTGCGTCGCGAATCCGGCACCTGCGGCTACCTTGTCATCATTGATGACTCGCAGGGCGGAAACACCCATGTACTTCGGGTCGTAGTAGCCGCCAAAGGAGAAACTGTGGCGACTCTGTAACCAGCCATGATCGGCCGGGCCGCGCGCTTCACTGGGTCTTACTTCAATCATGATGTGCTCCTGTGTTGGGGGGTTTCGATGAAAAGGAGCTTATATGACAACCATGAAAGCATAAATACACTATTAATAACCATATTGTTTCTCTATAGTTGACAATATGGATCGTCTCAACAGTATGCAAATCTTCGTTGAAGTTGCCAGGGCATCCGGTTTCACGGCGGCGGCAAACAAGATCGGGCTGTCCCGCGCCCAGGTCAGCAAGTCGATCATGCAACTCGAACAACACCTCGGCACCCGATTGTTCAATCGCACCACACGCCGCATCAGTCTCACCGAGGTCGGCCAGATATACCTCGAACGCTGCATCGATATCCTGCAGACCATCGATGAAACCGAGGCCATTGCCGCAGCGCAGACCAGCGAACCGCGTGGCAGGCTCACACTGAGTGCACCGACCTCGTTTGGCATTTTGCATTTGCAGCAGGCAATTCCTCTTTACCTGCGTCAGCACCCGCAGGTGCAAATATCGCTCAACCTGGCGGATCGCTTCATCGACGTCGTTGACGAGGGTTTCGATCTCGTTATCCGCATCGCTGAACTGGAAGATTCCAGCCTGATTGCGCGACGCCTGGCACCTTGTCGGCGCCTGCTTTGTGCATCCCCGGACTATCTTGAAAAAAACGGCACACCCCTGGTTCCACAGGACCTCGCGATTCATCACTGCCTGGTATATTCCAACGAACTGAAGCCGGACAGCTGGAACCTGCAGGGTCCGTCAGGTATTGAATCGGTTAAGGTTAACGGGCCGATCTGTGCCGACAATGGCGATATTCTGCGCGCGTCTGCCGTCGCAGGCCTCGGCGTCACGCTGCTGCCGACCTTTATCATTGGTCCTGATCTCGAGGCAGGACGACTGCGCCAGGTGTTGGCGAACTATTGCCCGCCAGAAATTGCCATTTACGCCGTATTTCCGTCGCGCCGTTACCTGTCGGCAAAGGTGCGCAGCTTTGTCGATTTTATGGCGGCATATTTCGGCGATCAGCCCGAGTGGGACGATTTTTGAACACAGTGATCGTTAAACCGCTTCTTTGGCCAGTGCCTGCTTGAGCATTTCAATACGCGGCCGTGCATCCTGCGCGTTGGGTTTTATCTCGAGTAGCGTCTCAAAAGCGATGATGGCGCGCTGATAATCCTGCTGCAAACCCATGATCATACCCAGACCCCAAATTGCACCAAAATGGCGCGGCTCGAGTTTGAGGGTTTGCTCAATGTCGGCAAGCGACCCATCGTAGTCCCGCTGATAGAAACGCACCGTAGCGCGTCGATTCCAGGCTTCTGAAAAATTGGGGTATTGCTCGATAATTCTGCCGTAGATCGATTCGGCAACGATCAGCTCACCTGCATTGACCAGCGCTCCTGCCTCCATCATTTGCGCATCAATATTAGCCTCGCCACTTTCATACCAGATCGCCCAGATCTCGGCTTCGACTTCAATCAGCTCGCTGGAATCCTTGCTGGTTTGCAGGGCTTGAAATAAATCATCGAGCCGTTGATCGGTCTGATCAGCACCGACAACAGCGGGATTAGCGAAAGTCAGGGCGGCTATCAGCCATAGTAATCTATAGATCTTTGTCATCGAGTTTCTCCCGGATTCAGCTTCGGCTGCTAACAATGCTACCAGTGTTTCCAAAAGGGTTCTAATCGCGCAGTATGCCGGTACAGAATATTTGTGGCGGGAGACAGGCATCAGAACACAATAAGCACTACTATAGACTCTTCTTGTCGAACACCAGAGATACGCATGATTCCACAAAGCCTGTCCGCTAACGAATGCCGTGTCATCGGCTGCCTGATGGAAAAATCCGTAACCACACCGGAGCAGTATCCACTGACCCTCAACGCACTCGTCAACGCCTGCAATCAGAAATCGGCACGCACCCCGGTAATGGCCATATCCCAGGGAACGGTACAGCAGACCGTACGCACCCTCGAACAACAACACCTGCTGCGCATCGAGGAAAACTTCAAGCGCGGTGTGGAAAAATACACACAACGCCTGTGCAACTCATCCTACAGCGAATTGCAGTTCGATAGCGCTCAGTTCGCCATCATCTGCCTGCTATTGCTGCGAGGACCGCAGACTCCGGGTGAGCTGCGTGCACGCAGCGGCCGCCTGCACGAGTTTGCTGACAACAATGAGGTGGTGACGGCGCTCGACAGTTTGATCGAAAACCCGGGCGATGCGCTGGTGATACAACTGCCGCGCAGCCCGGGGCGCAAGGATTCCGAATACATGCACCTGCTGGGTGGCGACGTCGATCTTGAGGCACATGCCCGGCAGGCAGCAGCAGCCCAGCCCGAGAAAGAATCAGCGCGCTCGGGTCTGGCGCAACTGGAACAGCGTTTGAGCGAACTTGAAGCCGAAGTAGCCGAGCTCAAGGAACGTCTCGGCTAGCCCACATTTCTTACCACCGTTCGTAGCGATACGCACATGGATGTGCGCTAGTAGAGCAATGCAGGAGCAATTGCCGAGTAGAACGGTGGTGAGAAATGCGGGCTAGGTGCTCTACTCGCGCGCCACAAACTGCAGCGACTGGTGCGCTGTGCGACGCGCCTGGCGTCGTTTAAGCGGTGAATCAAAAAAGCGCGTCAACGCCGCTACCAATAATCGTGCATCCGCTGTTTCCAGCGAGGCTATCTCTTCGCCTACGGCGAGTGCAGTCTTCAACAGGTGGACCGAAACGATGTGCTCCGCCTCACCATGATCCAACACCCGCTCAAG
Source organism: Gammaproteobacteria bacterium (assembly GCA_024686195.1). Classification (GTDB taxonomy): domain Bacteria; phylum Pseudomonadota; class Gammaproteobacteria. The sequence goes on from JAIBDO010000030.1 coordinate 14,813, forward strand.
TAAACCCTGCAACTGCTCATGCGGATCACCCGGACACCAGCGCTCGACATCCATTTGCGGCGTGGTAAATGCCGCATTGCGTCCGTTGAAGCAGGCCATCTGCATCAGACCCTGTGGCCACAGTTGCGGATAGCGCGTGCATTGCAAGCGCACCGCATTGGCGAAAGTGATGCCATGGGTAAAATCCAGCCAGCCCACATTACCCGACACCGGCACCTTGACCTTGTCCTGCTGATCAATGTCAAAACTGAGCAGGTTAACCGCATTGGCGATTAGCAGGGCACGGTAGATCTGCTCGGGTGGGTTACCGCTGCAGGCGACAGTGGCCTGCAGCGATTTACTGATGCCACGTTGGCGCCAGGAGGCGGGATCGGCGGCAATCGATTTGTGCTTGCCCCATTTGTCGAGCTGGGGGGCGTAAGCACGAAACTCGGGGATGCGATCTTCGCGCGAGGCAAAGACAAACCCGCGCACCAGTGACAGCAAAACCGGCTCCATGACCACATCGCCCAGCTGCTCGATCAACACGGCAGCCTTGGTAACGTAAATCAGAGAGTGCCCGAAATCGTTGTAGTGCAGCAATGCTGCCCGCGTCAGGGCGGATTCAAAATCGGCAAATTCGAGGCCAGAACGAATACCTGCACGAATCGCCGCGACCGCGGCGGCTTCGTTTTCAGTTTCTATAAAGTCGACAAAATCGGCCTCGTTGAATTCCTCAATGTCACCATTGCCCTCATCGCTAAAGGGATAATCCCGTTCCCGCAGCACGTCATACGCAACATGACTGATACTTTCAACCAGGCACACCAGACTGAGCTCCCGACTATTGCGATGTTTGTGGTAAAGCATTAACCAGTCAGCCATGCCGGCATAGGCATGAGTCCAGCCGAATTCCAGCTTCTGCCAGGACCAGTCAATGGCAAAGCGCAGCACGTCGAGCGGGTCGGCGCCGATCTTTATCAGGCGCGCCGTTTCACGCGCCATGCGGTCGTAGCTGTAATCCTCGAAAGCATCGTGCAGACTGTTGCGCAGACGCGCATAGCGCTCGGCATAAGGCTGCTCCGTCAAATCTATCCAGATGACGCCATCGCGTATTTCCAACGGATAGGTGCGCAACCGGTCACCACCGAAGAGATTGTCACCGGTGTCGAGATTGAACTTCCAGTTATGCCAGTTACAGGTCAGTACGCAGTCCGTGGAAAGACTGCCCTCGGATAACGGATATCCCTCGTGCGGGCAGCGATTATCACAGGCCTTGAGGCCATCTGCGGTATCGAACAACGCAATTTGTCGCCCGGCAATGCGCAGCATTTTTACTGACTCCGGTGCCACTTCCGACACTGCAATCAGGCACTGCCAGTCAGCTTGATCACTCTCAATACTATTCAAAACGGACGCCATGGATACATCTCCTGCAAAAAGTTCCGCGCAGTATAAAAGTTAAAGTTAACTTTAAGTCAAGCTTGTCTGGCGTTATTATTCTGCCATGACAAAAAGCTCTGAACTACTCACTATCGGCGAGACCGCGCGGCGCAGCGGCGTTGCTACCTCGGCACTACGCTTTTACGAATCACGCGGTTTGATCAGCTCGTCGCGGGCCAGCGGCAACCAACGCCGCTTTAACCGCGCGACTTTGCGCCGCATCGCCATCATTCGTGTCGCGCAGACGCTCGGCCTCAGCCTTGCTGAAATCGCCACAGCTTTCGAAAGCCTGCCGCAACAACGTAACCCCACGCGCAAGGACTGGGAGCGGTTGTCAACTCGCTGGGGACATCATCTTGAGCAGCGTATCGCCGATCTACAGAATCTGCGCGATCGCCTCGGCGGCTGCATCGGCTGTGGCTGTCTGTCGCTGACTCACTGCTCGCTATACAACGCGGGCGACGGTGCAGCAGCATTCGGCACGGGACCACGTTATCTGCTGGGAGATCTGCCGCCGGATAGCAGCGGTTAATTATCCATACATAATGATGCGCGCAAGCGTTCATTTTCAGCTAGTGAGCATGATCGCATGCATCTAGGTTGCACGCAGCGCTACCGATTTACGCAACACCTTGCCACTGAGCAAGGTCACGGTGGTCAGTACAGCGAGTATCACCAGAGCCAGCTCAACACCATAAAGGTCAGCCAGCCAGCCGAATGTCACCGGGCCCACGACTGCAGACAAACTCGACAAGGTGTAGATAATGGCAAACCCCCGCGATTGTCTGTCGCGCCGAATGAAATCGGAAAGCGCTCCATAAGTAACGGTCGTCGACCCCTGCACGGCAACGCCGATCAGCGGCAGCAGTAACAGAATTGGCAGTGACGGCAGTATCGCCAGTAACATCAGGCCCGATATCGTCACTAATTGCAGGATGCGAAAAGCATTACGATCACCGTAACGCACCGCCAGGTAACCACTGATCAGTTTGCCTACCATGCCACCACTAAGTGCGAGCACCACGGCGAGTGATGACAACGCCTCACCGGCCCCCTTCTCCAGCAGCAGGAAAGCAATAAAGGTCAGGAACACGGATTGCGCCAGCGTATCCAGAAACACCGTAAGACAAAGCCAGCTGAACCTGCGTGGCTGCTTGACGCCCCACTTGCCTGCATCTGAAGTACTGCACTGGCTCATGTCATCGGTATCGGTATCGACATTGGCATCAGAGGCGGGCTTGGACGCCTGTCGACGCCGCACAAATAACATCAGCAAGGCGAAGCTCAGCGTCACCACGCATAACGCAGTGACAACAAGATTCCAGGCAACACCGACACCGATAGCCAGACTGAAAACCCCGGTAAAGGCGAGCTTGCCGACATCGCCGAAGGCGTTATAAATGCCGAGAGCGCGACGTCGACCCGCGTCATCAAAGGATTTTGAAATCAGCGCCGATGCCAGCGAATGCTGAAATGCTGCACCGCTGCCGGCGATCAGAAAGCCGATGAGGATAAGATAAAAATTGGCCGCGAGCGCAACCCAGAGATACCCGAGGCCCGCGCACAGCAGGCCGAAGATCAACAGCCGCATTTCGCTGAAACGCTCGGCAAGCACGCCGGCGGGTATTTCCAGCAGGGTCATGGCGCTATTGCTTACGGCGCGCAAAAAACCGACTTGAGAGTAATTAAGGCCGAACACCTGCGCCAGGATCGGCAACAGTACGTACTGCAGCGCGACCAGACCATCCTGAACAAGATGCGCACCGCAACTGGCGATCAGTACCGGAGGTACGCGAGCATCAGCCAAGTGCAAATTCGATCAAGTCAGAACCGTCATACAAAAACCGAACAACAGGTCCGATTAGTCACGATAGGAGGGATCCTTGCTATCGAGCAGGCGAACTACCGCATCCCATGCAAGCTGAATGTAATCATCTGATTCGCTGCAGCTAAGTGCCCCCTGGTAAGCCTGCTCATCCACAACCGCTGGATCCGGGGTCACGTAACCCTGTTGGCAGGCGAGCACGTCGACCTGAACCTTGCACGCGTTCTCAACGGTATACAGGTAGTAAAACGCCTCGGCCACGCTGCGCCCGACCGTGAGCAGCCCATGGTTGCGCATGATCATGATCCATTTATCGGCGATATCAGCCCCTAAGCGCCGGCATTCCTCGCCGTCAGTGCGCGCAATGCCATAATCGTGATACACCAGCAGATCACGGATTTCATTGGACTGCTGGGTTAACGGCAACAGCCCGCAGTCCATGCAGGAGACTGCCATACCTGCGCGGGTGTGGCTGTGCAATGCGACGTTGACATCGGGGCGTGCCATGAGCATCGCGCTGTGAATCGCATGACCAGCTTCGTTAAAGGGATAATCACCATCGATGACATTGCCATCGAAATCGACCTTGATCAGATTGCTGGCGCAGATTTCATGAAACATCAGGCCGTAAGGATTGATCAGGTACTGATCTGTCTGCCCCGGTACACGTGCGCTCAAATGGGTGAATATGGAATCGGTCCAGCCGTAGTGCACGAAGGCACGATAACAGGCCGCAAGTTGAACCCGCAACTCCCATTCTTCTTTACTACAACGCGCCGCTGCTATCTGTGCACCCGAGCTGCTCATCGAGCAAACCACGCCTTAAGTGAGGATTTTTTGTCGACTGACATCACCATGCTCCGGACAGTATTGGAACACTCGATGTTACTCCCGGGATCACACTATGCCAAGAGTGAGGCTGGTAAAGATCAGGCCACATGAGCTTGTCGATGCAGGCACTCTATACAGCCTGATCCAGGCAATGAGCCGCGCGGGAAGCGAACATTTGCATCAGAGCTGAATATTTCGCGCCGATGCCAATGTCAGGATAATCGGCAGCGCTGGTTTTCACACAG
>JAIBDO010000034.1 GCA_024686195.1 Gammaproteobacteria bacterium
AGGACGAGAACTGCGCCAGGAGCGAATCCGTTTCGTTGTCACCCCGTCAACAACCGAAGCCGAATTATTGGCGAGCCTGCAGGCCGAACTGGAAAGGCTCGATACTGATCCTGCGATTGAAACCACCCTGCTGATTCACCCACGGGTGTTGCAGGACTTTGACGACTATAACCAGTTTCTCGAAACGGGCGACGACTTGCTATGCGCCATGGAGGTGGACGGCATTTACCAGATCGCAAGCTTTCATCCGCATTATCAATTCGCCGGCACAGCGGTCGCTGACGTCGAGAACTATACCAATCGCTCACCCTATCCGCTGCTGCACCTGCTGCGCGAGCAGAGCCTCGAGCGAAGCATCGCCAGTTACCCCGACACTGACCAGATACCGCTGCGTAACATCGAGTTGATGAAGCGCCTTGGGATCGCCAAACTTAAGCAGCTATTGCGGGAGTAACCCGTCGGGAAATTCCAGCAGGGCAGTATGCCGAACAGGGGGATTCCGGGGGCGGTATAGCGAACCGGCAGTTGAGCCGTTTAAGGCGGGGAAACTGAGTCTGCTCTTCGCCGCTTGCGAATCTGTCAGGGGGTCTGAAAACGCCCTTCAATCAAAATAAAAAAGGGCCACCGTTTGTGGTGGCCCTTCGAGTTACCTGGGAGAAAGACTGTGTAAGGCGTCGGTTAAACCCGGCCTGTCACGAAAACTGACTATCTTTCAGCTTTCTTTCAGACCTCTGTATTCCCGAGTAATTTTACAGCTTCCTCCAATATCTCTATAGACACTAGATCACCCCCTTTTATGTTGTTTCAGATAGTCCGGATCATGCCACAAATTTCGAGTCTGTCAATATTGTGATTTCTGGCGAGTGTAAACTCGGGTTACTTCGGCATCAGGAGATCACGCGCTGCCAGCGTACTGAGTCTCAGCCTGACTTATTCTTATTCCACTGGGGAGCTTCGAGGCGGGTGGTACTATCGTCGGCCTCAACAAAATCACTGACGAAAGAGAGCAAATCCTTGATGATATAGGTTCGCTTGCCGATCACGATGGCCTGATTCAATTCGACCGGCCCGGATTCGAATTTGACCTTTTCCGTGTCTTTCATCACGGAGATTCCATTTCTCGAATTCAGGTCGCGCAGAAATATCTTCCCGTCGCGAATACTGATCTCGGCATGTTGTTTACTGGCGGTTGGTGAATCCAGGTAGATATGACCTTGCCGCCCCAGTGTGTATGATCGACCTTCGAGTAGCTCGATATTCAGGTCAGGGGTTGTCTTCATCCATTCAGTCTCGCTGCATCGTCAGGGGCCGCGCGGCGTAGGCTTCCAGTTCGCGATAGCTTACCGAAACCTGGCCGGGTAAGTATAAAGACTAGATCAAGTTGGCGAATTTTCAATCCCAATTCGAGGAAATTATCGGGTAAACCAACAGGAATCGAGCCCCGGCCCCCTTACTCCATCTATTAATGAAGTGGTCTCGCCTCAACGTAAATGGGGGCAGACAACCTCGAAAAGGCCCGATTTACCCAACGAGAGGTGGGGATGTCCCTGATCATCGTGTGGCCCTTCGCAGGCTCGCTAGCTAAAACCACTCAATGACACGCCGCGAGTTCATGCCCCAGGCGCGTGCCAGTTTATGAACCAGATCAATGTTGGGCACCCGCTGATGGTTGATGCTGGCAAACATCTCGAAGTCATCGGATTGTCCCGTGATGGCGTCTGCAATCATGCGGCCTGATAAATGTGTCGATGCGACGCCGTGGCCGGAATATGCCTGCGCGTAGTAGACATTGGGTGCCAGGCATCCGATTTGTGGGTTCAGATTGGCACTGATGCCGATACGGCCGCTCCACTGATACTCTGTCGGGACCTGTGCCAGTTCCGGGAAGATCTTTGTCATTCGTTTGCGTAGCAGGGGCTCGGGATTAGCGCTGTCTGCACCGCTCCAGTGCCCCAGGCCACCCCATAACATTCGACCGTCTGCTGAAAAGCGATAGTAATCCAGCACCGAACGCATATCACTGACGGCGGCATTGTGAGGAATCAGGCGGGCGCGGACATCGGCAGCTAGCGGTTCGGTTGCAATAATCGCGCTATAGCCCGGGATCAGGGTCTGTTGCAGGCGCGGTTCCAGTTTTTCAAGATAGGCATTGCCGCACAGAACCAGGGTGTCGGCGCGAACCTGTCCACCGGCCGTGTTTACAGTGACCGCCTGGCCGTTATTGCTGTGCTGGATGTCTGTTGCAGCTGATTGTTCAAATATTTGCCCACCAAGGCCTTGTATAGCATTCGCCTCACCCAGTGCCAGGTTCAGTGGATGCAGGTGGCCTTCATTTTTTGTGTACAAAGCGGCCCGGTATGCGGAGCTGCCAACAAGGCGCTCTACATTGTTACCCTCAAACAGGTCACCGAGGACCTCCGGTTTGCGTTGCCCCAGATCTTTGGCAATTGATTGCAGAGAATCCGCCTGGCGAGCGGTAAGGGCGGTGCGGATGTAACCCCAGGTCAAATCGCAATCGATCTTGTAACGATCTACGACAGCCTTTAGCAGATCGATTGTGGTGAATCCCAGTGCATAGGCGCGGTGTCCGGCAGAAGAACCGTGAACGCGTGCAACAACCTCTTCAGTATCTTCGCCATACCCGGCAACCACCTGGCCGCCGTTGCGCCCGGAGGCACCCCAGCCGATCAGCCTGGATTCCAGCAGAACAACGTCGAGACCGCTTTCCCTGAGAAACAGGGTCGTGGCCAGGCCCGAAAACCCACCACCAACAACGCATACATCTGCGCTAATGTCGGATGTCAATGCAGGGAAGCTGAGGTCGAGGTTACGCGTCGCGGCGTAATAGGAGTGAGGGTAACCATGCTGTACATCTTTGCTCATATATAGCCCTGTTCCTTCGACGTGATCAGAATGCGATCGCTGCGGCAGTTCGAGCGACAGTATACCTGTTTAATCGGTGTCACCTGGATGCCGCCTGTTCAGGGCTGGGAAAAGTAGTCGCTTAGCTAATCGTCGATGAGAAAATTGGCAGGTATACTGTCGCCGTAAATGGAGACAGATGTCGAATCAGGTTTCCTGTCCTGCGGGCGCCCCGATAATCGAGCTTCGAGTTTGTCCGGGGTCGATTGCTTCACTTGTTCGTCTGACTAATTTGGAACTTAACAGGATGATAACGAAACGTGCTTTTTTGACGATAATATTTTTGTGCCTTAGTGCGACATTACCGGCGCATGGCCAGGACGTCATAGACTTTGGCAATATTCGAGAGCAGGCAATGTTTGCTAATGCGGCTTATCAACCTGAATCCGACATCCGTGCCCTGGTTGAATCAAGCGATTACGAGCTTACCCTTTATCATACGATCCCCGGTATTCAGGTCGCTTTTTTTCTGGCAACCAGCGTAGCAACCCAAACCCAGGTTATCTCGATACGCGGTACCTCCAACATCGAAAATACGATGGTTAATGTGTCGCTAAAACTGAACGTCGATGCGGATCTGGGTGTTTCGTTGCATCAAGGATTTGCAGGCTCCGCAAAGCAGGTTTATGCCGAACTGAAACCTCTGCTTGAGCCCAAATATAACATTAATGTTACTGGGCATAGCCTGGGTGGCGCGATCGCCCTGGTGCTGGCAATGTCTCTGGATAAAGACCAGTTTAACGTTGAACAGGTGGTGACATTTGGTCAACCGAAGGTCACCAATGTGCCCGGGGCCAACGCTATTCAGCACATTAAATTAATCCGGATAGTGACTCCGCACGACCTGGTACCTATGGTGCCTTTGTTTGATCCCCTCGATATAAACAATCTCGACATTTTCTGGCATGCCGGCAGGGAAGTTATTTTGCTGGAAGATACCCAGTTTGCGGTTCTTGACGGTATGGATAGTATGTTGCGGGCAACAAAATTCACGCAAAGGCTCTTGAATGAAGAGAATTTGGAGCACCATAGAATGTCTGTTTATCTGAAACTGATCGACGCCAGAGTGGCGTCTTCCGAGCAGGTCCCGTATAAAACCGACCTTAATTTGTTCAACCTGTTTGGTAGCGAGTGACCTAATGCCGCTTCAGGATTTCCTGGCAATGCCGTCATAATAGTCCTGTCCGGCCCCTGTTTTAGCTGGGGACTGTGGACTGCGAAGCTGGGGTGGTTAGCAAGGTGAACGGTAATGATTTGTCACCGACCCCTTTATCCTCGGTGGCTTTGCCGTGATGGTGCCGCATTCAGCACCGGGCAGGCACTGGCTGTCGACGGTGGTCGGCTGATTTGACGATGGACTATTAGTGCCGGAGAAATCGTGACCCTATCAATAGAAGACGAATTTTCAACACTGCGGCGGGTAATTGTCGGTCTTGGTTCGCCGTATCAGACCGACAAGGAGCAGATTGCCAGCGAAATGTCGGAGTTTCCGTTTGTGCCGAATACCGATCGCAAACCCGAGGTCCTCGCATTGACCTACCCGACTGAAGAGATCCTGTTGCCGGAGTATGCCGGCTATGTCGATGTGCTGGAAAGCTACGGTGTCGAGGTGTTGCGGGCTGACCCGGCTGCCGCCTACTCATTTGACTATACCTGTCCACGGGATATTGGCTTTGTCATTGGTGATATCTTCTTTGTCGCCAACATGGCCGTACCCAGCCGGGCCAATGAGATTCGCACCGTTCAACATTTATTGGCGGAAATCGACCCGCCCAAGATCGTACAACCACCAGCCGGTGCATTGCTGGAGGGAGGGGACGTGATACTGCTCGACGCCAAAACGATTCTGGTTGGCATCAATCAGCGATCGAACCACGAGGGCTTCACCTTCTTGAACGATTATCTGACCCCGCTCGGGTATCAGGTGCTACCCATCAAACACAACCAGTTACACCTCGATTGCTGCCTCAACCCGCTGGGGAGAGGACATCTGCTGATACACCCGGAAAGCCTGCAAGGCAATGACAATGCAATCTGGCGTAGACTGGGAAGCTTGTCCTGGATTCGTGTCGATGCTGTCGAGCGCGAACATCTTGCGACCAATGTGCTTTCCATTAACCCTGATACCATCATTGCGCGCAATCATGTCGCCTGCACTCGCGTTAATCAGGCCATCAGGGATCTCGGTTACCGGGTTGAAGAGATCGGTTTCGATGGGGTCCCGGCGACCGGTGGCTCCTTCCGCTGCGCTTCGCTGGTGCTTGGCAGAGCTGTAGAAGACTAAATGGGAGCAGGGCAAAGAGCTTTGCCTGATCGACCAGGCCCCGAGGCAATTAGATGGACGAACCGGGGGGGCGCAGATCGATGTTGGCTGAGACGTATGTGTCACGATAACACGTGGGACCTGCTCCGTTAGTGGCGATCCGTGATATCGTACTCTGCGTTAAAATCGAGTCACTTTTACGAGTCCCATGGATCCCTGGATAAACATCGAGAGCAGCACTATTCCCGGTAGCGATGTTGAGCTTACCCTGTCGCAGCGTAATGAAGAGTTTGCCATTCGCATCGCCGGTGTGCCTGGCGACCTGATGAATAGTCGTATGCATCACTCCGAAGATGCGCTGGCGGAATTCGCCTGTAGCCGTCTGAGCGCCGTCGAAAATGCACAGATACTCGTCGGTGGCCTTGGCATGGGTTTCACGCTGGCGTCGGTGCTGGAAATCGTCGGAGTGTCGGCCAGGGTGTCCGTCGCGGAACTGGTTCCCGCCGTAGTGGAATGGAATCGGGGCCTTCTTGGAGGATGTGCGGGACGACCTCTGGAAGATGACCGTACTCGTGTGCACCTGGGCGACGTGGCCGACCTGTTAAAACAGCCATCAGAAAAATTCGATGCGATCCTGCTCGATGTCGATAATGGCCCCGAGGCGATGACTCATTCCGATAACGAATGGCTTTACTCGCTGGCGGGGTTGAAAAACATATATGAGGCACTGCGGCCCGAGGGCATCGTCACAATCTGGTCTGCCAGGGCGGACCAGATATTCACGAGTCGACTTAAAAAGACTGGATTTAACGTCCAGTTGCGCACCGTGAGGGCTCGCCCGGGCAAAGGCAGTCGCCATACGATTTTCGTCGCACAAAAGCAATGGACCTATAAATAGAGTGGGTCAAAGTGGCACTTACTTAAGCCAAAATACTGCTGCATCCAGAGTCTGGCCAGGATCGGATGATTGGGGAACTTTTCGCGAATGCCTCGGCGGCTTAGCCGCCTGCGGTTTACTTCGCGAATAGCCTCCCCAATCATCCGTCTTCTTCCGACCAGAACGAGTGTCCTGGGGTAGCCCACGGTTTGCCTGGCGAGAGTTGGAGGACTTCCCCGTTCGTCGTTCACGACGATCTCTTTTCAGGGTTGTCTCTAAACGATGGGTTCAAACACTATCAGTCAGTCTAATGCCAGGACTGGAATCGTTCGATAACCTCAATAGTCTCCGGGCGCAGGTTTTCGATGCCGCCGTATGGCGCACCCTTGTCCAGTCCGATATGCGGATATTTCGCGATCGTCATTTGATGGCGCTTGAGCATGTCCTGGAAAGCTGCACCAGACCACAGTGAAAGTCCGATATGCGGGCTTTCTTCACGCGGGTCTCGCAGCAGGTTGTAAACAGGCGCAGCAGCACCCGGAACCCCCGGTGCTGGCAAATGCATCTTGAATTCCTGTTTGACGATAGAGCGCAAGGTTTCACTCTCGTAGATGTAGACATAATCGCGGCGTCCGTGATGTTCCCCGAGCAGCCATAGAGAAGTCTGATCAATGCCGTCGATCACCCGGTCGGTCGGAATGTATTCCTCGGCACCGGCAATGCGGGCAAAGGTGGTATACAGGTCAGAGACGTGCATGATGTCACCCACTGCACTGCCTGCTTCGATCACCTCGGGCCAGCGTACGAAGGCATCGACGCGAACACCGCCTTCGAGGTGATCGGTCTTGCCGCCGCGGTAGATCAGCTGACTCATGCCGGAAGGCCCGCCGTAGTGATACATCAAACCATTGTCTGCCATGAACATGACGATGGTGTTGTCGCGGATGCCCTGGTCGTCAATTTCCTTGAGAAATTCGCCAATCCAGCCGTCCAGCAACTGCAGTTTTTCAGCATGGAATCCACCATTGCGCGAGATATTCTGCTCACCGTCATGAACGAAGTTGAGCGGATAAAGCGGCCAGTATTGCAGGTAAAACGGTTTGTCTCCGCCCGCCAGTTCCTGCAGCTGCTCGATCGCCTGGCGCTGATAGCGCTTATTCATTTCGGTGTAGTGGGCCTGGGTCCATTCTTCGCCGGGTTGCAGATCGATTTCACGTGCCTTTTCCCCCTTTCTGCCTTCGATGCCGGTAACCAGTCCGCGCGGCTTGAAGAACTTGTCCATTTCAAACTCGTTCGATTGCGTGCTGTGATGCCAGCCAAACATGTTGTTCGCCTCTGCAGCCTCGCGGCTCATCAACGCCAGTTGAACCTGCTGGTGAGCGGGGAAGGCGGCGAAGTCAAAACCCTGGTTGTGCGCGTAAGAAGGTTCGACATCGCCCTGGTGCCACTTGCCGATGTGCGCCGTTGCGTAGCCGGCTTCGGAGAGGATTTCGGCAATGGTGACTTCGCTGGCCGGCAGACCTTCACCAACCAAAGCAACTTTCACCTCGGCGTGGCCCATACGAACCGGGTGGCGACCGGTCATCATGGCGGCGCGCGTTGGTGTGCAGGATGGTTCGGTATACATGCGCATCAGCGACATACTTTCGGTCGCCAATTGATTGATATTGGGAGTCTTGATGCCGGTGACATAGTTCATGGCGCGATTGCCCATTTGTCCGAAGCTGACGTCGTCGATAAGAATGTAAATGATGTTCGGTGGCTTGCCACCGTTTGCCTGGTGAATCGCGACCAGTTCCTCATCGACGATCAGGTCGTCCGCTTCCCACTCTTCGGCAAACTGGGATTGCAGATAGTAATATTCGCCATCGCGTACGATTTCCGAATTGGTTTCAGCGGCAGTCAGTGCCGGAATAAATGTCAGGAGTGCCAGCAAAATAGTGTATTTCATATTTAGACCTCGTGTTGTATTGCATCTGTTAATCAGCGATGCCTTTCGCTTCTGCTTCACAAACATCGATGGTGATAAGTTGTTTCCGAAACTGGATATGTACGCCAGGGATGTAGAAATATTGTTGCAGAATTGGCTCTGACAGGAACCTAACTTTATATGGTACGTACCATTTGTGTCAATAAGGTATACGTGCTAAAAACGGACCCATGAATATCCAATTTAAAACAGCAGGGTAATGAAGAAAAACCATGATTAATCCTGGTGACCTGCTGCCCATCGAACATCGTGCTTACCATAGCGTCAAGCGAGAGATTCTTGCCCACGCTTATGACCTTGGCGCTGCGGGAGCTAGACTCCCGTCAGAACGTGACTGGTGTGACCTGCTGGTCGTTTCGCGCGCGACCGTGCGACAGGCACTTCATGCTCTCGAGATGGAAGGTCAGATTCAGCGCAAACCTGGCCGAGGGTGGTATGTCTCCGCGCCCGCTTTACGCTTTTACCTGAATAAGCATGTTCCATTTACCTATACGGCTGTGCAACAAGGCCGAAAGCCTTCATGGCAGAAAGTTGCTGTGGTCAGGGAGATCCCGCCACCAGAATTCGCCGTAGAATTTGGAATTGGTAAAAATCGACGGGTGCCAAAGATTCAGGTGCTGCTAAAACTTGACTCGGTTGCGGTGGGACTCGAGAGTTCCTACCTCAATCCGTTGCGCTATCCTGATCCGCGGGTTATAGAGCACGAGTTACCCATATCGGACGAACTGCAACGAATTTCAGGATCTCCACTCCATTACGCTCGAGCATCCATCAAGTCGACCTCCTGTGGAGAATATGCAGCTGCCCTGATGGAGGTTCATGCGGAATCTCCGGCATTGCTAGTGACTCAATGGGTCGAGGCTGATGATGAAATATCCATCATGATCTACGAAACTATCTGGTTAGCCAGCGCGGTAGAATTCATTCTGGAATAATGTAAAAAAGTATATTTTTTGCAACACTCGCCGTTCATGCAAAAAGCCTGTGCCCCACATCTGTCTTATCGAGTTTGTATCCTGTTCGAATTCAGCTAACGGGTGGATCGCTGTTCAATAGATTCGGGAGAGTCGGGATCTTCTACAACCGAAAATTCGGCATCCAGTACACTATCGTCCCGATACGCATCGACCGCTTCTCGTTTTAGCCACCACAGCCTAACCGTTACGATCAAACCCACCACCATAATAAAGCCGAAGATAGTTGCCAGTATGAATGCGCCGAGTACAAATGATACGGCCAGCACAGCCAGGCCGACGACAAAAGCGATAATCTGACCGAAAAAACTGCGTGGCTGAGAATTCATAGAGAAATAACGATACTGTGACATAACCCGGTACATTTTAATTAATTGAACAGAAGCTTCATCCTTATTTATCGTGACGGCATCGCAACAATTCAAGAGCAGCCTTTATATTAAAGTAAATTTTTTTTGCCCAGGGAAATAGTCGAAGAGACACTCCCCGTCGGAAAGGGTGTCCTTTATCTTCTTATCAACGAATTCGATTAATTGATTGACTCACTGAAAGCGCTTTAGCAGTGCGCCGCAGAGAGTCAGGATTCGCCAGCGCCGGATTTATTATCGGTAGCTGGTTTGTTTCGAGGGGGAGAAGAGAGGGACGCATACTTCGATGGAAGTGATGGACGCACACTTTCTCGCTTTACTTTTTGATCCGGTCGGTCGGACTCGTGTCGGCCAGAAGCAGAACCAGAAGTGTGCGTTCCTTACTTTGTATGCTTTTAGTAGCAGTTTTCTATTTAGGAGCCGCCTTGCGAACTGCCTTTTTTGACGCGACCTTTTTCCTGGGAGCCGCAGTCTTGCGAACTGCCTTTTTCGGCGCAACTTTTTTCCTGGGAGCCGTAGTTTTGCGAGCTACCTTCTTCGCTGCGACTTTCTTCGCAGGTGCTGCCGCCTTGGGGGTGGGCCTGGCTTTAGCAGGAGCCGCACCCGGCAATTTTGCCGCCGCTTTTTTCAGCGCCGCTGCCATCTTTTTCTCCAGCGCCTGCAATTTCTTGCCATCTGCTCGAGCGCGAGTTTTCATCCATTTCGCGGCGTAACTGCCAAGAGCCCTGGCCTTATCGGCTTCTGCTCTGGCTGCCAGGCTGGCCTTGTGGATCATCAGCTTTTCCTTGGCGGCCTGTTCCAGTGCTTTGTGCCGGGCTTCTGCGGTAGCGCGCTTAAGGCGATCTTTGGCAGCAGTGGCTTTCGCCCGCACGCTGGCAACTTTGGCGGACGCCCGCTTGGCAGCATTGGAGGCTGCCTTATGTGCTCGCTTATCGGCAGCCTTGACGCTCTTCACTGCTGTTGCACGAGCAGCGGCTACTTTCTTGCGAGCTGCCTCAAGCTTCTGCCGTTCTGCGGCCAGCGATTTTTGCAGCGAATCCAGGGCCTGGTTTGCTTTATCCACTACAGGAGAAACAGCTGCTTTTGTAGCGCTGGTTTTTTTCCTGGGTTTTACCGCTGTTTTCTTTTTGCTTGCTGCCATGAGGGGCTCTCCAATTGGTAAGTTTCTCTAACGACAGGTGGAAAATAGCACAGACTATTTAATCCGTACAGGTAGCAATCGTTTCACTATCGCCCCAATAAAGCTGACAATACCTTCAGCCCGGTGACGTGCAGTGCCGGAATCAGCAGCTGGCAATTGATAAAAGCCAACCGGGAACAATTGAACACCTGTAATGACACGGCATTGATGAATATGGATCCTACTGCTTCAAGTCATGGCAGATACATTGGGTTGTTACAACTAATGGGCGGCATGATTCACCGGGTTAAGCAAGGAAGTGATTGGATAGCGCATGTTCGCAACTATCCATTTGTCAGCCTGTACAGGAAAGGAAAAAAGGGACTCATTTTATAGAAGTGGGGAAGGAAGAAAGAGGCACACTTTAGATATGGACCATATTGATTTTAGATCAAAGAGTGATTCCCCCTGGCTGGTGAATGCTGTTATAACGGCAGTACTTTTTAGAGGCACGGCATGGCTATTCGTTTCAGTGTTGAAGAACTGCGCACGCGGCGAGATCGAATTTGTACGGAACTGGAAAATCGTGGTTTGTATGCGCTGCGGTGATATCGCCAGAAAACTGATTTTTACCTGACCGGATACGATATCTTTGGCTACTGTTTCTTTACAGTGTCTGCTGCTCTGCGCCGATGGGCGAACGGTTTTTTTAACCCGGGCACCAGAGAGGATGGCTGTGAGCGATTGAGTCGATATCAGTTCGATTTGATCATAATTCAATAGACACCAGTTTTAGCCTTAACAACGTATAATTATTTCCTATGCCAGATACTGAACCCACCACCAGAACTCGTCGTAAAACTCGCCGCCGGGCATCCGCTGCGGACTCGGCGGATGTGCAAAAGTCACGCCTGGCCGGTTCGGTCGGTGGACGTTATCGTCCTCTCGACGAATCCGCTCTGCCGATCATCGACCAGGCAGTGCGTGGCATTTTGCAGGATATCGGCATGGCGGAGGCGCCGGAAATTGTCGTGGAACGGGTGACCGCCGCTGGCGGCAGTCTCGATGCGGATGGTCGACTGCGCTTTTCTGCAGATCTGATCGAGCGCGCGCTACAGGGAATGCAGAAGGATTTCACGCTTTGCGGTCGTAGTCCCGAACACGACATGCATCTCGGTGGCGGCCGCGTGCACGTTGGCTCCGGCGGTGCGGCGCCGTTGATTCTCGACCTGGATAGCGGAGTTTACCGTGAGTCCACGCTCAAAGATCTGTACGATGCGGCGCGCCTGGTGGACAGCCTCGAACACCTCCACTTTTTTAGCCGCTCGATGGTGGCACGCGACATGCCTGACCTGCGTAGTCTTGACATCAACACCGCCTACGCCTGTCTGGCAGGTACCACCAAACATATTCTTTCGGCCGTGTCGAAAGCGGAACACGTCGAGGAAATCGCCGAGATCTGTTACTGCGTCGCCGGCTCGCGCGATGCCTTTCTGCAACGGCCATTTCTGTCGCTGAACATCAATCCTCCGGTTCCGCCGATGCGCTTCGATGCTGATTCCTGCGAAGTCATGGCAGAGGCTGCTCGCCTCGGTATCCCGTTGCACTCCAATACCTTCGGGCAGATGGGTGCGTCGAGTCCGGTGACCATGGCCGGCACCGTGGCGCAAACCATCGCCGAAACGCTTTCTGGCATGATCTTCGCGTGGCTGGTGAACCCAGAGGCTAAAATTATCTTCGGTACGCGTCCTATGGTCACCGATTTACGCACCGGAGCGATGAGTGGTGGCAGCGGCGAGGCAGCGATAGCGATGGCGGCGAGTGCGCAGATGGCTAATTATTACGGTCTGGCGAACTCGACTATTGCCGGTGCTACCGACAGCAAAATTGCCGACGCGCAAAGCGGCTATGAAAAAGCGTTAACGGTTACGCTTGCCGCGCAGGCTGGTTCCAATTTGGTGACCCAGGCGGGTGGCATGCAGGCCAGCCTGATGGGTTGCGCGCTGGAAAGCTACCTGATCGACAACGACATGCTGGGTGCCATTCTCAAGTCCCTGAGCCCGATCGAAGTCAGCGAAACCACGCTGGCGCTTGGCGCCATTGACGAAGTGGTGCACGGCGAGGGTCATTTCCTCGGTCAGCCGGAGACCCTGCAACGCATGCAGAGCGATTTTGTCTACCCGCAGGTCGGCGACCGGCGCAGCATCGAGGACTGGCAGGCGGATGGAGCGCGCGATATTCGCGAAGTTGCGCGCGACAGAACACGGCAAATTCTGCAACAACACTACCCACGCCATCTTTCTGCTGAGACAGACGAGCGTCTGCGCCAGCGTTTCGACATTCGATTGCCTAGAGAGGTTATGACCGGCCAATGAAGATAGCCATATTCGGAGTGGGTGCCATGGGTTCGGTGTATGCCGGGCTGATGGCCGAGGCAGGGCACGAAATCTGGGCGGTCGATATCTGGCAGGAACACGTGGATACGATCAATCGGGATGGCCTGCACGTTGAGGGCGCAAGCGGTGATCGTGTGGTGCAGGGCATTCATGCCACCTCGAATGCCGCGGATGTCGGCGCCTGCGATCTTTACGTGCTCGCCACCAAGGCGTCTGGGGTCGGCCCCGCGGCGCGGGAGATTGCGCCATTAATGGGGCCTGAGTCAATAGTGATTACCATTCAGAATGGCCTCGGTGCCGGCGAGCGTATTGCCGAGTTCATGGGTACCGATCGTGTCTTACTCGGTGTGGCCGACGGTTTCGGTGCGTCGATGAAATGTCCTGGTCACGTGCACCATTCTGCGATGAACCTGATTCGCGTTGGCGAAATGAACGGCGGCATGACGGATCGCCTGCAGCGCATCACCGGGGTCTGGCAGGAAGCCGGATTCAATGCGAAGGCGTTCGCGGACATCGATCAACTGATCTGGGGCAAGTACATCTGCAACGTCACCCTCAGCGGTCCTTGCACCGTATTCGATCGTACTCTTGGAGAATTGATGGCTGACCCGGATAGTTGGGCAATCGCGAAGGGATGTGCGCTCGAGGTATACGCACTTGGACAGGCGAAGGGTATTGAATTTACTTTCGACGACCCGATTGAGTACGTCACCGCGTTCGGCCGCAAGATGCCCGACGCACGCCCGTCGATGTTGCTCGACCATCATGCGCGGCGCCGCTCCGAAATTGACGCGATCAATGGCATGGCAGTCGAACTCGGTCGCCAGCTCGGCATCGCCACCCCTTACAACGAAGTGCTCAGTGCCGTCATCCGTCAGCGCGAAGATGGTTTCCCGTAGCGGTTAACCCGGGTTATTGTCATGCATTGGGATCGCGCAGTATTTTGACCAGTGCCGCTAACAATTCATTACCGAGCTGGAGTCAGCAGCGGCCAGGCTAGCGCCAGCTGTCAGGTATCAGGCTTTCTGTGCCAGCAGGTTTATCGGCAACGGGCTCCGGCATGGGCTCCGCTATATCAGCTGCCTGATCAATCCAGCCACCCCCCATCGATTTGTAGATATTAATCAACGAACTGTAGTAACCAACCTGTGAGTCCACAGTATTGAGCTGGGCCTGAAACAGTTCACTATTGGCATACAGGACTTCCAGATAACTGGACGCTCCACCCTCATAGCGCATGTCAGCAAGCCGGGCATAGCTGGCCAATGCGTTTTCACGCTGCTTTAATGCCAGAAAATTCTGTGAGGTCTTATCGGTCGAAACCAGAGCATCGTTAACCTCTTTGAGTGCGTTCAATATGGTAAAACGATAACTATCTTGCGCCTGTTGGCGGACTGCTTCTGCTGACTGTATCTGGCCGGCAATTCGACCAAAGGTAAAGATCGGTGCAGTAATCGATGCGCCGATATCCCATATTCTGGCTGAAGAATCGAGTAGATCGCCCAGGTCTTCACTCGCCCTGCCATAGGTGCCGGTAATCGAGATATCCGGGTAGTAAAGTGACTCGGCAACGCCCACAGTGGCATTTGCCGAGATCAGGTTTTGCTCGGCCTGCAGGATATCCGGCCGACGAGTCAGCAGCGATGACGGCAGTGCTTCGGGGACACCGACGATATTCATATCATCAAGAGTTCTGCCACGAGCCAATTGACCAGGCGGACGGCCCAACAGGATAGAGATCAAATTTTCCTGTGCTGCTATTTGCGCTTCGATCAAAGGCACCGCCGCCCTGGCGAGTCGATACTGGGAGTCGACTTGATCAACCTCGAACTGGGAAACCGTGCCGTATTTATGTCGGAGTTTGAATAACTCCAGAGAGGCCTTGTAGCTGAGTTCTGTTTCCCTCGCTATCACCAACTGACGATCCAGTCCGCGCAGTGCTACATAGCTGGAGGTTACTCCGGTAACCACGGACAGGATAACGCCCCGGCGCCCCTGCTCAGAAGAGTACACCTGTGCCTGCGCGGCCTCTGTCTGACGCTGAACACGACCAAACAGATCCAGTTGCCAGCTGGCACCGAGTGCGGCTTCATATTGAGTGTAATAAGGATCAGAGCCTGGCGCTGATCCAAACGCCTCTTCGGAAATACGGTTTCGACTAACGCCACCACCGCCGTTCAGTTGAGGGAAAAACTCAGCGCGAGTCGTACTCAATTGGCCGAGAAACTGATCAACCCTGCTGGCGGCAATACGGATATCGAGATTTTCCTTCAATGCCGTTTCAATCAATTCGTCGAGTACAGGATCGTTAAACTGTTGCCACCATCTTGCATTGGAAAAATCTTCAGCCGAACTGTAGTCGATACGCCAGGCTTCCGGCATCACCACATCAGGGCGCTGGTAATCCGGTCCTACCACGCAGCCGGTCAGCAATGCAGCACAGCTCAAAATCACGATAGCGATTGCATTACGAGCGTTCATCTCATTTCACCCCGTTAGCATCGGGCGAAGCTGGAAGCTCAGCGACAGGGTCTTTGCTGTTCTGATCGGCACTCGGATGCTTCTTGCTAAAGAAGCCACTGGCAGATTCTACGATGACGAAGAACATGGGTACAAAAAATGAGGAGATCACAGTCGATGCCAACATACCACCGATCACGCCGGTACCTATGGCATGCAGGCTGTTAGCGCCTGGACCAACCGCAATCGCCATCGGTACGCAGCCCAGGATGAAGGCCAGAGAGGTCATCACGATCGGGCGTAAACGCATGCGTGCTGCTTCTGCGGCAGCATCGGCCAGGGTCATACCATTGCGATGATTCTCGACAGCAAACTCGGTAATCAGTATGGCATTTTTTGCCGACAACCCTACCAGTGTCACCAGCCCGACCTGAAAGTAGACATCATTTTCCAGACCTCGGAAAAAGGTCATCAACAGGGCCCCCAGGATAGCAAAGGGGACCGCCATCATTACCCCGATAGGCAGTGACCACATTTCATATTGGGCGGCAAGAATGAGAAACACCATGATCAAACCAAAGGCAAAGGCTATGACCGCAGTACTGCCAGCCTGCTTCTCCTGAAACGCCTGTCCTGCCCAGGAAAAACCATAACCGGCAGGCAACACATCCGCAGCAACCGACTCCATCGCCGTAATGGCTTGTCCACTACTGAAACCCGGAGACGCGCTACTGGTAACCTGGGCCGCCGGAAATCCGTTGAATCGCGGCATCATATTAGGGCCTGCATCGTAGCGAGCAGTAGCCACCGACGATAATGGGATTCGCTCACCGGCTTTTGAGTAAAGATAGATCTTGTCAAAATCAGCCGGGTCATCTCGAAAATCACCTTCCGCCTGGATGATAACCTGCCAAATTCGACCGAACTCGGTAAATTGTGAAACAAAGAGTGATCCGAAATACGCCTGCAAGGTTTGATAAATATCTTGTATTGGCAGCTGTAACAACTCCGCTCTATTTCGATCTACATCGAGATACAACTGTCGCTCAGCGGCCGAGAAGGTGCTATGCGCCGCCGATACCTCGGGCCTCTTTTTCAACTCGACCAGGTACTTTTGCACCACAGACTCTAATTCCAATGGCGTTTTACCGCCCATATCCTGAATGTAGAACTGAAACCCACCGGTTGAACCCAGGCCCGGGATCGAAGGCGGACTGACCAGCATCGAAATGCCCTCATCCAGGGCACCCAGGCTTTTGCGAGAGTTGTCGATCACATCAAAAGAGCTCATACCTTTTTCTGTGCGCTCTTCAAACGGCTTAAGCGGTATAAACATCAAACCACTGTTGGTTCGATACTGCTGATCGACAATACTGTATCCATCCATCTGCGATACCGCTAACACCGCGGGATCTTTGCGCAGGACCTCCACTGCCTGATCCGCAAACGCACTGGTTCTTTGCAGACTGGCCGCATCGGGCTGCATGTTTATCCCGAACATGTAACCCTGATCCTCTTCCGGTACAAAACTGGACGGAAGAATGCGAAACAACATCACCAAACCAACGATTACCGCGGCAAACAGGCCCATGCCAATCACTTTGTGATTGATCAGAAAACGTACCCCGGCGACGTAACCATTGGTTATCGACTCGAAGCTGTTATCAAACCACAGGAAAAAACCTTTCTTCTTCGTGGTTTTGGGTTTGAGCACGATCGCCGCCAGCGCGGGTGACAGGGTTAACGCCACAATCCCGGAGATCACCATGGCGATGGCGATGGTGACCGCGAACTGTTTATAGAGTGTACCGGTCATACCGCCAAGAAATGCGATCGGCAGAAATACCGCTGACAACACCAGCACAATAGATACCAATGCTCCGGTCAACTCAGACATCGCTTCTTTGGCCGCTTCTTTGGCCGCCATTCCCTTGGTCTCCATCTTATGTTCAACCGCTTCCACAACGATGATGGCATCATCGACGACCAGACCTATCGCCAGGATCATGCCAAACAGGGTCAACATATTGGTGGAAAAACCCAACATATAGATGCCGATGTAAGCCCCTACGATAGCAACAGGAACGGCAATAACAGGAACCAGTGTGGCACGAAGACTTTGCAGGAACAGGAACACCACCAGCACCACCAGCACCACGGCCTCGAAAAAGGTGTGCACCACTTTCTCAATAGACGCTTCAGTAAACTTACTGGTGTCCAGAACGATCTCATATTCCAGCCCGGTCGGGAAAGTGGGTTTCAGTTCTTCCAGCAAGGCTCTGACTCGATTCGCGGTGTCGATTGCATTGGCGCCAGGCTGCTGATATACGATCAAAACCGGGGAGGTATTGCCATTGGTTTTGGTGTTTACTGCATAGTTTTTACTGCCCAATTCACTACGGCCGATATCTCCCACACGCACTATCGCGGCGTCATTAGCTGTACTGGCGCGCAAGATGATATTGTCAAACTCTCCGGCTTTTACCAACATGCCCTGACTGGTAATAGGAAAATTCTGCAAGGTTCCTGGCGGAGCCGGTGACTGACCAATCTGACCAATACCGAAGGCCTGGTTCTGTCCGGCAATCGCACTGCTCACTTCAGGAATGGTGATACCCAGCTGCGCCAGCATGTCAGGACGCAACCAGATTCGCATCGCAACATCCGGTATCGGGAAAACAGTCGACAGATTAGCTCCTTCCA